>DASQUP010000124.1:0-16221 GCA_035641235.1 Actinomycetota bacterium | reverse complement strand
AGGTTCTGCGGCGCGAAAAACAAGCCTGGCAAGGCCGCAGGGAGGGTGCGTACCAGGAGCGTACGTGCCCGACCGAGAACGCAGCCAGGCGCAGCTTTTTCGCCCGCAGAGCCCTACCGACATTGCTGGTCGAGGCACTAGGCCGGCACGCTCGTTCGGGTTGTGGAGAGTGACTCGATGACGAAGGGTCGCCCGCTCGAACCCGATCGCCAAGCCATGGAGCAGATCGGCCGCGCGGCTCTCGAATTTGCCGCCGACTACATAGAGCAGCGGGCCACCGCTCCCGCGACGGGAGTTGACGAGGCGGCCTGGAAGCTCGCGCAGCATCTGCTCGAGGGACGACCATCCGAGGAGAGCGGGGACTTCGACGAGCTCCTCGGCATCGTTGACGAGGCCGCGGCGGGTTCCTTCGACACGACGGGCCCGGGCTACATGGCGTTCATCCCCGGTGGGGGACTCTATTCCGCTGCGATCGCAAGCTTTCTTGCCAACATCACCAACCGCTTCGTGAATCTCGCGGCGCCGGCTCCCGCCATGGCGGCGATCGAGGCCTCCGTCGTCAGGTGGCTGTGCGAGTCGTTCGGCTACGGCGACGGTTCGCAGGGCGTCCTAACGTCCGGCGGCTCGATGGCGAACCTCTCCGCCATAGTTGCCGCTCGCACGGAGCTGCTCGGCGAATCCTTTGCGGACGGAGCCATCTACCTCACCGAGCACACCCATGGATCGGTTGCGAAAGCCGCCGTGATCGCCGGATTTCCTCGCTCGGCCCTGCGCACAATCGAATGCGACGAAGGGTGGAGGATGCGACCGGAGGCATTGGTTGAAGCGGTTCGCGCGGATCGTGCGGCGGGCCGGAGACCGTTCCTCGTGGTGGGGAGCGCAGGAACAACGAATACGGGCGCCGTCGATCCGCTCCCGGAGATCGCTTCGATCGCGGCGGCTGAGGAGCTCTGGTTCCACGTCGACGCGGCGTACGGAGGGTTCTTCCAGCTGACCGAACGGGGCCGCCGGGCGCTCGCGGGCATCGACACAGGCGACACGATCACCCTCGATCCGCACAAAGGACTGTTCCTTCCGTACGGATGCGGGTGCCTGCTGGCGCGCGATGGTGACTCGCTCCGGCGCGCCCATCAGGTCGACGCCCACTACCTTCAGGACCTGGCGGATACGCGCGGGATACCAAACTTCGCCGACCATTCCCCGGAACTCACACGGGACTTCCGAGGACTGCGCGTGTGGCTCCCGCTTCACCTCCACGGGCTCGCGGCGTTCAGGAACGCACTAGACGAGAAGCTCGACCTCGCTCGCATCGTGTACGAGGGACTTGCGGCCGACGATCGCTTCGATGTCTGGGAGCCGCCGCTCTCAATCGTTCCGTTCCGGTTGCGGGGCCGAGACGACGAGGTCAACCGTGAGCTGCTCGAACGAATCAACAACTCCGGCCGGATGTTCCTTTCGAGCACCGTCGTCGACGGCCGATTCATGCTGAGGGTCTGCGTGCTGGCGCACCGCACGAATCGGGCGCGAATCGAGGAGGCCGTGGAGGTCCTCCGGCGCGCCGCCGAGGGACTCTGACCCCTACCCGATAGTCGATCCGAACGGGCGGGCCTATACTGACCTGAAGTAAGTCGGACTCTTCGGGGCAGGGTGAAATTCCCGACCGGCGGTGACCGCGTGAGCGGAAGTCCGCGACCCTCTGCGGAGGTGGATCCGGTGAGATTCCGGAACCGACGGTGAAAGTCCGGATGGGAGAAGAGACGACGAGGCGTCTGGCGCGCCGGGCATCCGGTGCCTCAACCGTCGCATACGCGGCGGTCCGTCTGTCGTTGCTCCCTCTCGCCCCGGAGCTGTTGCGCGGCCGGAGGCAAGGTGTCGGAAACAGACGTGACAATGATGCGGCGGGCCCTGGAGCTGGCGTCCTCGGCCTCACACACGTCGCCGAATCCCAAGGTCGGTGCAGTCCTCGTTCGCGACGGTTCGGTGGTGGGCGAAGCGGCACACCAGGGACCTCCGTATCCGCACGCAGAGATGGCTGCGCTCGAAGGAATCGATGCGGCCGGCACAACCCTTTACATCAACCTCGAGCCGTGCAGTCACCACGCTGCGTTGGATGGACGTCCCAGGCTCCCGTGCTGTGAGGCGGTGGCGGCAGCCGGGGTTCGCCGTGTAGTGGCAGCGATGCAGGATCCGGACCCGAGGGTCCGGGGACGCGGATTCGGGTACCTGCGCTCCCGTGGAGTTGAGGTCGAAGTTGGCCTACTCGGCGCCGAGGCGAAGGAACTAAATGCTGCTTTCGTCCATCACCGGACCACCGGGCGGCCGCTCGTCACATTGAAGCTCGCCCTCACCCTCGACGGGCGAATAGCGGCTCCGGACGGAACGGCGCGTTGGATCACGGGACCCGAGACGCGCAGGAAGGTGCACAAGCGCCGCGCGGTTGCAGACGCAGTGATGGTTGGAGCGGGGACGGTCGAGTCCGACGATCCTCAGCTGACTGCCCGAGACGTTGGTGCCGAACGACAGCCGCTCCGAGTGGTTGTCGATTCGTCGGGCCGGACGGATCCCAAGGCGAAGGTTTTCTCCGGGGCCGGAGAGGTGCTGGTCGCAACCACCGATGCGTCATCCCATGAGGTTCATGTGGCGTGGAAGGAGGTTGGGGCCGAGGTGATTGTGCTCGACGGGAGCGAACGCGGCGTGGACCTCGGCGAGCTTGTGACGGCGCTGGGCGAGCGCCTGGTACTCGATCTCTACTGCGAAGGGGGCGCCGGGCTGGCGACATCGTTGCTCGCGGACGACCTCGTCGACCGCCTTGAACTCCACTACGCACCCAAACTCGCCGGAAAGGGTGGGCCGGATATCGGTGACCTCGGCGTGCGGTCGATGTCCGGTGCCCATTTGTGGCGCATCCGTGAGACGGCGCGATCCGGCGACGACCTACTAGTGACCTTGGCTAGAAGGAGAGAGGGCTGAATGTTCACAGGGATCGTGGTCGGGACCGGGAGTGTGAAGCGTGCTCGCATGCGCGCCGGCGTCCAGGAGCTGGAGGTCGAGGCCCAGCGGGAAGCTCGGGAACTGAGCAAGGGCGATTCGATCGCCGTCAACGGAGTCTGCCTAACGGTGACGCAGGCGGGCCGACGCCGGTTCGATGTCCAGGTCGTCCCGGAGACGCTCGCGCGCACGACCTTAGGGGAGCTAACGAAAGGCGACTCGGTCAACTTGGAGCTTCCCACCCGGCCGACGGACCGCCTCGGTGGTCATTTCGTCCAAGGCCACATCGACGGGCGAGCGCGCGTTATTCGAGTAGAGGAGGACGAGGGCACTCGGCGCGTATGGCTCACCACCGCGGACGACCTTCTGCGGTACATGGTCATGAAGGGGTCGATCACGCTCGATGGTGTGTCGCTGACGCTCGCCGAGGTCGGCCGCACCAGCTTCCAGGTTGCGCTCATTCCCCACACCCTCGCGGCAACCACACTCGGCTCTTGGAAGGTCGGCACTGAAGTGAATGTGGAAGTTGACGTTCTTGCGAAGTACGTCGAGCGACTGATGGAAAGGAAGCACTGACATGGCCCTTGGCTCTGTTGAGCAGGCGATCGACGAGATTAGAGCTGGGCGCATGGTTGTCGTCGTAGACGACGAGGACCGGGAGAACGAGGGAGATCTGATCTTCGCCGCTGAAAAGGTGACTCCGGAGCTGATCTCCTTCATGGTCAACCATTGCTCGGGAATCATCTTCGTGAGCATGGAGGGAGAACGACTGGAGGAACTCAACCTCCCTCTCATGGCACCCGACAACACGGAGTCGATGAGGACCGCGTTCACCGTGAGCGTCGACTCGCGCCAAGGTGTTACGACGGGGATCTCTGCTGCTGATCGCGCCAGAACGATCCGCACACTGATCGATTCGTCGGCGAAGCCATCGGATCTATCGCGCCCGGGACACATGTTTCCCCTCCGGTACACACCCGGTGGGGTGCTGCGGCGCGCCGGGCACACTGAGGCGTCCGTGGATCTCGCTCGGCTGGCGGGGCTCTATCCGGCCGGCGTCGGGTGTGAGGTCGTCAACGAAGATGGCACGATGGCGCGCTTGCCGAACCTGGAGCGGTTCGCCGAAGAATACGGTCTGGTCATCATCTCGATTGCCGACCTCATCGCGTACAGACGGCGGCGCGAGAAGCTCGTGAACCGGGTGACCGAGGCTCGAATCCCCACGCGGCACGGTGACTTCCGGGCGATCGCATACGAGTCGCACGACGGACGAACTCACGTGGCGCTCGTATGCGGAAATCCGGCAGGCAAGCCGGACGTGCTGGTGCGCGTTCACTCCGAGTGCTTCACCGGGGACATTTTGGGGAGCCTCCGGTGCGACTGTGGACTCCAGTTGCACAAGGCGATGGAACGTATCGCCGCGGAGGGCGAGGGCGTCCTGATCTACATCAGAGGTCACGAGGGCCGAGGCATAGGCCTGCGCCACAAGCTGGAGGCCTATGCGCTGCAGGAGGGTGGTCTAGACACCGTCGAGGCGAACGTCGAGCTCGGTTTCGCCGTGGACGCTCGCGACTACGGGGTGGGAGCGCAGATACTCGTGGACCTCGGCATCTCGACCATGCGACTGCTCACCAACAATCCCACCAAACGGGCCGGTCTCGAAGGCTACGGACTCGAGATCGTTGAACGAATCCCTCTCGAGAGTGAGCCAAACCCGGAGAACATCGCGTATCTGCGGACCAAAAAGGAGAAGCTCGGTCATCTCCTCGAATCGTTTGGTTCCGGGGTACCGACTGCACTGGCGGATGACCCGCTCTCAGCCGATGTTGAGAAGGAGGCACGATGACCATCCGCTCATACGAAGGTTCGTTCGACGCCCGCGATCTGAGAGTGGGGATCGTCGCGAGCCGATTCAACGAGACCATCTCCAAGAGGCTTGTCGACGGAGCCATCGACTGCCTCCGGCGCCACGGTGCCCTCGACGAGGGGATCTCGGTGACGTGGGTTCCCGGAGCATTCGAGCTGCCCGGCGCGGCCGGCCGTCTGGCGAAGTCGGGCCGGGTAGATGCGATCGTGTGCGTCGGCTGCGTGATCAGGGGGGAGACGGCGCACTTCGACTACGTCGCCGGGTCGGCTGCAACTGGGATCGCGCGGCTTCTCGTGGAGTCCGATATCCCTGTTACGTTCGGCGTCCTGACGACCGAGACGACGGAGCAGGCCGAGGCCCGGGCCGGAGGAAAGATGGGCAATCAGGGGTTTGCCGCCGCACTGGCAGCGATCGAAATGGCCAACCTCTATGCCTCGCTCGGCAAACCGGAGGCGAGTCTGTAGCGATGCTGAAGCTCGTAGTGCCAAAGGGTTCCCTGGAGCGCGCGACGCTCGAGTTGTTCGAGGACGCGGACCTCAAGATCTGGCGCGGGTCGGAGCGGGAGTACAGGGGAAGCGTGGAGGACCCGCGCATCGATTCGGTCATGGTGCTCCGTCCGCAGGAGATTCCATCGTACGTCGAGGACGGCTTCTTCGACATCGGCGTTACCGGGGAGGACTGGGTTGCGGAAACCGGCGCCGACGTCATCAAGGTGACGCCGCTCGAATATTCGAAGAACACCGATCGCCCTGTGAAAGTCGTGTTGGCTGCGCCGCGCGACGCGGGGCTCAACAGTCCGTCGGACATCAAGCCCGAGTCGAGGATCTCGACGGAGTACCCGAATCTCACGCGCCGGTATTTCGAGGAGTTGGGGATTCCCGTGCGGGTGCTCTTGTCCTACGGCGCGACCGAGGCCAAGGTCCCGGCGATAGTCGATGCAATCGTGGACGTTACCGAGACGGGCTCGACGCTGCGGCGCAACGGGATGGAGATCCTGGACGTGATCCTCGAGTCGCGGACCCAGCTAATTGCGAATCCTCGTGCGTGGGAGGAGCCCGAAAAACGCCAGGCGATCGAGGAGCTGAAGATCCTGCTGCGCGGTGCCGTCGACGCGCGCGGCCGGGTGATGGTGAAGCTAAATGTCGAGGAGCACAACCTCGACGGGGTGGTGGAGCTGCTTCCCGCCATGCGCGCGCCGACGGTGTCGCGCCTCGCGGAGCCGGGGTACTTCGCGGTCGAGACGATTGTGTCGAAGTCCGCGATCAACACGCTGATCCCGAAGCTCAAAGCCCTTGGGGCGGAAGACATAATCGAGCTGCCGATTACGAAGATAGTTCCGTAGCCGGCGCGCCGGCGCGCCGAGCGGTTGGCGCCGAAATGGCAATCAACCCCCACCTGTCGGTGGTCATTTGCCATTTCAGGGTCGGCGTGGCGGACTCGGAGTGACTAGCCGGCCGAGGGCGGCGGCTGAGACGCTCGCTGTGCGAATGCCATCTGCAGTTGCGCCAGCATCTGGCGGAGTGGCCCCTCGGCGTCCCCCAGACGGTTTCCCAGGGCCTGGATGACACCGTCGAAGGCATCGATTGCGAGTTGCGCGCCGGGGAAGTCTCCGGCATCGATCTTCACGGAGGCCACCTCCACGAAGTTCATCGCCATGGTCACGACGATGTCCCGGGCAGGAGCCCGGGCTAACTCCTCCGCCAGGCGGCGCGCCTGTTCCTCTCGCTCGGGCGTCCAGACATCGGCGCCGGGAGGTTCCTCGCCCGCCGAGGGCGGGGGACTGGGCTCATCCTCCGGTGGTCGGCCGGGTTCCGAAGGTTGCGCAGCAGGCTCCGACGGCTCCGGGGCCGGGGCCTCCGGAGGCTCGGCCGGGCGCGCCGAAACACGCTTGTCGACCACCCTGGGCCGGGGGCGTTCCTGCTCGGCGTCCTCTCGGGAATCCTCGTTCATTCCTGGTCGTTATACTCGTAGAACGCGATTGCCGCCAAGAAGGGACGAAACTCGGTCCCTCACCTCCCGGCAAACCATATGGGCTAGCCGAGGGGGTTGCGAGTTACCGCAGAGTACCGCCGGGAAGCGGCGGTAGGTGCCGGTGACGTCTGTTCTTGGCGTCATCGGCTTTTTCGCGTGCGGCGGCGCGCAGCTGATCGACGGAAGGAGAACCAATCACAACTGAATTCAGGGTCAACGACCGGATCAGGGTCCCCCAGGTGCGAGTAGTCGATCCCGAAGGGCAACAGGTCGGGATTATGAACACGGCGGAAGCACTGGCACTGGCCCAGGAGCAGGACCTCGACCTTGTAGAGGTAGCCGCTCAGGCCGATCCACCGGTGTGCCGGATCATGGACTACGGCAAGTACAAGTACGAACAGGCAGTCCGGCAGCGTGAGGCCCGAAAGAAGCAGTCCCACGTCGTAGTCAAAGAAATGAAGATGCGGCCGAAGATCGACCGCCACGACTACGAGACGAAGAAGGGACACGTCGTCCGGTTCCTGCGGCAGGGAGCGAAGGTGAAGGTCACGATCATGTTCCGCGGGCGGGAAATGATCCATCCGGAGATTGGTCAGCAGCTCCTAGAACGACTTGCAGATGAAGTCGAGGAGATCGCCAAGGTCGAGAACGCACCAAAGCTGGACGGCCGCAACATGACGATGGTGCTGTCTCCCGTAAAGGAAGCAGTGGTTCAAAAGCAACCTCAGCAGGCACAGCCTGCACGGCAGCGTGGTTCACGAGCGGAGCAGAATAAGAAACCGGAGGCCGAGGCCGCCCCCGAAGCTCCTCTGAAGCCACCCAGGCCGATAAAGGTAACGAGGGCCGAAGGAGGCTAAGCGATGCCAAAGATGAAGACCCACCGGGGAGCCGCTAAACGCTTCTCGATGACATCGACCGGCAAGATCAGACGCCGGCGTGCAAACGCCAACCACATCCTCGAGAAGAAGGACTCCCGGCGCAAGCGGCGCCTGACGGGGACCGACGCTGTCGTGGCGAAGGCCGACGAAAAGCGCGTCCGCCGTCTACTCGGAAAGTAAGGCGACCGCGGGTCGCGGTCAGGTGAAGGAGGAATCGTCATGCCACGCGTCAAGCGCAGTGTTGCCGGTCGCAAGAAACGGCGTGAAGTACTTAAGAAGGCAAAGGGGTACTACTCGGCGAGGGGCAAGCACTACAAGGCCGCTCACGAGCAGGTGCTCCACTCAGGCGTCTACGCGTACCGGGACCGGCGCGCTCGCAAAGGAGAGTTCCGCCGCCTCTGGATCACACGGATCAACGCTGCCGCCCGCATCAACGGCCTCTCGTACAGTCGATTCATGGCCGGGCTGCGCTTGGCCGAGGTCGAGGTCGACCGCAAGATGCTTGCGGAGCTGGCAGTCAACGACCCGGAAGCTTTTGCGGCCCTCGCGAAGACCGCGCGTGAGCAACTCGAGAAAGTGACGGCCTAACCACGGTCATCACAAGCCCGCGCAACGAGCGAGTCCAGGCGGCCCGCAGACTTCGAAGGCGCTCATCCCGCGACCGGGAGGGCGCCTTTCTCGTTGAGGGTCCGGTTGCGGTAGCAGAGGCCTTTGAATCGGGCGCGCCGCTGCGCGAGCTCTTCGTCGTCGAGGGCGCCCCAAGTCTCGAGCACTTATCGGCATCCGCTCGCGCCGCCGGCGTGCCCGTCATGGAGGTCACCGAACCCGTCCTGAAATCGCTGGCCGACACCACAACTCCACAAGGGGTTGTGGCCGTCGTCGAGATCAGGGCGATCGATCTCCATGAGCTGGCCGCTGGAGCGTCCCTGCTGCTGGTCCTGGCCGGCGTCCGGGACCCGGGAAACGCCGGGACCTTGCTGCGCTCCGCTTTCGCCGCCGGTGCCGACGGGGTGGTGTTTGCAGCGGGCGCCGTCGACCCACTCCACCCGAAGACGGTGCGGGCGTCGGCGGGTGCCGTCTTCCGCGTTGCGGTGGCCCGAGAGAAGGGATTGGGGGACGTTCTCGGGGTTCTCCGCGGGGCGGGGCTCACCGTCGTTGGTGCACATGCATCCGCGCCCGAAAGGTTCGATCGGACAGACTTCACGCGGCGAACGGTCCTCGTGGTGGGGAACGAGGCCTGGGGTCTTCCACCAGAGGCCAAGGACCTGCTGGACGAAGTCGTGGGCATTCCGATGCCGGGGCCCGCAGAGTCGCTCAATGTCGGAATCGCCGGCTCCATCTTGCTGTTCGAGTGCGTGAGGCAGCGGCGTTTATCCTCATCCCCCTCATGAACGAAGCACGCATCGCAGACATGATTTCGAAGATCGCCCACGAACTAAGGTCACCGCTGACCTCGGTCAAGGGGTTTTCCGCAATGCTCGTGACGCGCTGGGATCGATTCACCGACGAGCAGAGGTTCCAGTTTGTGGAGACCATTCACTCCGACGCCGAAAGAATGGGGCGAATCGTGACGGAGGTGCTGGACCTCGCACGAATGGAGGCGGGGCGGCTGGAGCTGCACCCGGTCAACGTCTCGGTTCCGGCCCTCGTGCAGAAGGCGCTCGACCGGCTGACAGAGTTGCCGGGGGCGGAGCGGATCGAAACCCGGATTCCGCCGGATCTAACCGCGTGGGCGGATGCCGACCGGGTCGAGGGGGTCGTCGCGAATCTGATTGAGAATGGTGTCAAATTCTCGGACGAGGGACCCGTTGTGATCGAGGCCACCTCGACGCCGGAGGGGATGGTGGCCATATCGGTTCGCGACGAGGGAGTCGGGATTGCTCCCGATGACATCGACCACGTCTTCGCCGGACCCGGCGGGAGAACCTCCAGGGCGACCCCCTCGGGAAGCGGGCTCGGGCTCTACCTGAGCCGGGGCCTTATCGAGGCACACGGAGGATCCATCACCGTCGAGAGCAAACTCAACAAGGGATCGGTCTTCACAGTCACGCTTCCAGCCGGAGTCGCGGAGGTATCGGACGAAGAGGAAGGTGCCGCCGGTGGCTAGCGCACAGGAGCTGCGATCGCGGCTCGAGGAGGCACGTGCGGCCGGCCTCAAAGGGATAGAGGCTTCGGTCGATCTCAAATCCCTGGAGGATGCACAGATCCGAGTTCTCGGCCGCAAGGCCCCCCTGTCGCAGGCGCGCTCCGCGCTGCGCGACGTGTCGGACGATGACAGACCCGAGCTCGGCCGGCTGGCCAACGATGTTCATCGAGCCTTCGAGGCGGCCATTGCAGCCAAACGCGAGCAGTTCGAAGCGGCCGAGACGGAGCGCCGGTGGGCGGAGGAGCGCGTGGACGTCACTCTTCCGGGCGAGGGGCCCGAGGTGGGCGCGCTTCATCCCCTAACGCGAACGATCTGGGAGATCGTCGACATCTTCATCGGCATGGGTTACAGGCTGGTCGAGGGGCCGGAGGTCGAGTTCACGTCGTACAACTTCGATGCGCTGAACGCGCCTCCGGAGCATCCGTCGCGGTCGACCCAGGACACCTACTACGTCGCCGGAACGGACGAAACAGTTCTGCTGCGCCCGCAGACCTCACCTGGCCAGATCCGGGCGATGGAAGAAGCAAAAAGTCCGCCCGTGTATGTCGTCGTTCCCGGTCGCTGCTACCGGCGCGACGAAGTGGATGCAACTCACCTCAACCAGTTCACGCAGCTCGAGGGTCTTGCGGTGGACGAAGGGATAACGATGGGTGACCTGAAGGGAAGCCTGCTGCAGTTTGCGCGGCAGCTGTTCGGGCGTGACCTCGACATCCGGCTCCGTCCGAGTTTCTTCCCATTCACCGAACCCTCTGCCGAGATGGACGTGCAGTGTTTCGTGTGCAGGACGGGCGATCCGGCCTGTCATCTGTGCAAAGGCGAAGGTTGGATCGAGATCCTCGGGTCCGGAATGGTGGATCCGCACTTGCTCGAGTGGGTCGGATACGACACCGAGCGATACACGGGCTTCGCTTTCGGCGGAGGGATCGAGAGGATGGCCGCGCTCGCACACGGCATTCCGGACATCCGCTATTTCTACGAAAACGACCTCAGGTTCCTGGGCTCCTTTCGAGGTGTGCTGTGAAGTTCAGTCTTCAGTGGCTGCGTGATTTCGTCGACATCGACGTCTCTCCGGAGGAGCTCGGCGAGCTTCTCTCGCATTCGGGAACCAAGCTTGAGACTCTGGAACAACGGGGTAAAGAGATCCGCGGTGTCATCGTCGCTCGCGTAATGGACATCAAGGACCACCCCAACGCGGACAACCTCACTCTCGTCGAGGTCGATATCGGCGACGGTCGCAGCGAACGTGTCGTGTGCGGAGCGCGCAACTTCTCGGTGGGCGACTTGGTGCCGCTTGCATCCGTCGGCGCACGGCTCCCCGGCGGGCTCGAGATAGAAGAGCGGCCGATCAGGGGTGAGGTGAGCAGAGGGATGCTCTGTTCGCCGATGGAGCTCGGCGTCTCCCGCGACCACGCCGGGATCCTCGTCCTACCGACCGATGCCGCCCTTGGTTCCGACGTCCCACATGTCCTCGGACTCGACGACGCAATCTACGACGTCGAGATAACACCGAACCGGGGCGACTGTATGGGGATGATCGGCATCGCCCGTGAGGTTGCGGCGCTCGTGGGCAGTGAACTGCGCATGCCGTCGATCGATTTCACTCCGGACGCAGACCTCCACTCGCCGGTATCGGTCGACATCCAGGATTCCGACGGTTGTCGCAGATTCGTTGCTCACTACGCCGATGGGGTGGAGATCGGGCCGTCCCCGTCGTGGATGCAGGCACGACTCCTCGCGCTTGGGGTGAGGCCGATCTCGAATGTCGTCGACATCACAAACTACGTGATGCTCGAGACCGGGCAACCGCTGCACGCGTACGACGCGGCCAAACTCGCGGGCCACAGGATCGTGGTTCGGCGCGCTGTCGAAGGTGAGAAGCAGACGACCCTCGACGGACAAAGCCGCGTGATGCATCCCGACGATTTGCTGATCACCGATCCCGAGAGCCTCCACGGAATCGCCGGAGTTATGGGCGGTGAGGACTCCGAGGTCTCCGACACCACAACGACGGTAGTCCTCGAGTGCGCGAACTTCGACCATGCGACGGTGGCCTTCACGATGCGGCGGCACTCGATTCGTACCGAGGCCGGAATTCGATTCGAGCGCGGCGCGGATCCCGAGGCCCCGCCCTTCGCATCGTGGCGCGCGATGAAGCTAATGACCGAGGTCGCGGGCGCCCGGACGTCGGCGGAGGTTGTCGACGAGTACCCGAGGCCGTGGCAACCGCGTTCTCTGACCCTGCGTCCCGCACGGACCGATCACATCCTCGGCTACTCCGTCCCGCCGGACGAACAGGTGAAACACCTCAAGTCGGTTGACATCGACGCCGCCCCAAAGGATGGCGTCATCGAGGCGGCCATCCCATCGTTCCGCAACGACCTGCAGCGTGAGGTCGATCTCGTTGAGGAAGTGGCGCGCCTAGCCGGTTTCGATCGCCTTCCCGCCACTCTCCCGAGCGGAGATGCCGGCGCGCTCGAACCGGCGCAAGCGGCCGAACGGCGCGTCCGCAGGATCCTGGTCGGCTTCGGGCTGAGCGAGGCGTGGACGAGCTCGTTCGGCTCTCCCGCAGAACTCGATCTCTTGGGACTGGACGAGGACCATCCGGCGCGCCGCATGGTCGTGCTCGAGAACCCGACCTCCGACGAGGAGCCCACTCTTCGGACGACGCTTCTTCCTGGACTCCTCAGATCCGCGGCCCGCAACGTCGCTCAGCGAGCGGAGTCGATCGCGCTGTTCGAGGTCGCGAGGATCTATGAGCCGTCACGGGAACCGCTCCCGCGCGAGGAGCTTTGTCTCGGGGCAGTGTTCTGCGGCCGCCAGGGGCCCGCATCGTGGAGGCATCCCGATCGGCGATGGGATTTCTACTCGGCGAAGGGCGCCTTTGAGTCCCTTCTCAAAGCGATGGAGATGCCTCCTGCCAAATGGGTCCCCGTGTCGGGGATGCCGCTACATCCGACACGGGCCGCGTCCATCAACTTCTCGGGCGCGCCGATCGGTGTCTTCGGGGAAGTCCATCCTGCCGTCTGCGAGAGGTTCGACGTTCCGGAGCAAACGATCGTCTTCGAGATCGGCCTCGAAACTCTGTTCTCCTCACTGCCCGAGCGGGCGAAGGTCCAAGAGCTATCGCGCTTCCCGGCTGTCTACAGGGACATCGCGCTGGTGGTGGACGAGGATATCGAGGCGGCGCGGCTCGAAGACATCATCCGGCGCGCCGGTCGGCCGGAAGTCGAGTCGGTGCGGCTGTTCGATGTTTATCGCGGTGAACAGGTTCCAGAGGGCAAGAAGAGCCTCGCCTACGCGCTGAATCTGCGATCGCACGAACGAACGCTGACCGACGATGACGCCGACGCAGTGCGCGAACGGATCCTCAACGCCCTTGCGGAGAGGACCGGCGCGCAACTGCGTTCCTGAGAAACGGGGTGTCCATGGCCAAAAAAGACTTCCTTTCTATAGACGATCTCGATCCGGCCGAACTGACTAAGCTGCTGGATGCAGCTGATGATGCGAAGAAGAAGCTGAAGTCGTTGAGCACCGCACTCGGGGGCAAACAGGTAGCTCTGATCTTTGAGAAGCCGTCGACTCGGACAAGGGTGTCGTTCGAAGTGGCCGTGGAATCGATGGGCGGCCACGCCGTCGTCCTGCGAAGCGATGAGTTACAACTGGGTCGAGGCGAGACCATCGAGGACACCGGCAGGGTCCTGTCGCGATACGTCGACGCGATCGTCGTTCGGACCTTTGACCACGACCGCTTGGTGCGGCTGGGTGCGGCGTCGTCCGTGCCGGTGGTCAACTCGTTGAGCGATTACTCGCATCCGTGCCAGGCGCTCGCCGACTACCAGACGATCCGGGAGCAAAAGGGCAAGTTCGAGGGGCTATCACTCGGCTATATAGGCGACGGAAACAACGTCGCTCACTCTCTGATGTTCGGGGGTGCGAAGCTCGGCATGAACGTCCGCGTTGCAACGCCCCCGGGCCACGAACCGGAGTCATCGGTCATCGAGAGGAGCTCGCAGATCGCTGCAGAGACCGAAGGGACCGTCAGCGTGACGAACGTCGTAGCCGAGGCTGCCTCCGGAGCCGATGTTCTGTACACGGATGTGTGGGCGAGCATGGGTCAGGAGACCGAGGCCGAGCAGCGCCGCAATGTGTTCGAGAACTACTCGATCGGCCCGGACGAGGTGGGCCTCGCGGCTGACGACGCCATCGTCATGCACTGTCTGCCTGCGCACCGCGGTGAAGAGATCGCCGCCGAGGTCATTGATGGCCCGCATTCGGTCGTGTGGGACCAAGCGGAGAACCGCCTGCACGCTCAGAAGGCGCTGCTGGTTTGGCTGCTCGCCTAAGTGGCCGGCGCCTGAGCCGGTCGTTCTACAAACGAGACGCACTCGCCGTCGCGCGCGATCTGATCGGGTGCATCTTCGTGCACGACCACCCTTCGGGACGTTCGGGTCTCAGGCTCGTCGAGGTCGAGGCGTACCGGGGGGAACAGGATCCCGGCTCACACGGCTTCCGGGGTGTGACGCAACGAACGCGCACCATGTTCGGTCCCCCCGGCAGGTTGTACGTGTACTTCACCTACGGGACGCACTGGTGCGCCAACGTTGTGTGCGGCTCCGAGGGAGTATGCGAAGCGGTTCTGTTGCGAGCGGGCGAGCCGGTCATCGGAATCGAGCACATCAGGGCGCGCCGGTCACGGATAACCGACAATCGCCTCCTAGCGTCGGGTCCTGGACGGCTGGCGCAGGCGATGGGAATCCGCCCCGAGCACGACGGAGCTTCACTGCTGCGAGGCGGTCGGATGTGGATTGCTGAGGACGCGATCACCGCTGAGTTCCGGGAGCGCGAGATCGCCCAAACGGTGCGGGTAGGACTCGGGGTGGGGCGGGGAGAGGATATCCCGTGGCGTTTCGTCGTCCCCGGTCATCCCTATGCGTCGCGCCGCCGGTAGTGCCTCGGCCAGCGATGTTTGCCCTACCGACATTGCTTGTCGAGGCACCAGTTCGGGAACATCGGCGGCGAGGGAACCGTCGAAACAATTGAGATGAGACGGATGTGGATTGCATCTATGGTCCTGCTGGTGGTGCTGGTTGCCTGCGGAAACCCGCAGGAATCTGCATCGCCCAACGAAGACACCGAGCCCAACGAAACCACCGCGCCAGAGGGTCGCAGCGCCCCGACTGAGATCGAGTGTTCGCCCGGCGAGAGCGCCGTTGCGTCCA
This sequence comes from Actinomycetota bacterium, assembly GCA_035641235.1. Lineage (GTDB taxonomy): Bacteria > Actinomycetota > CADDZG01 > CADDZG01 > WHSQ01 > DASQUP01. The sequence continues at coordinate 1,152 of DASQUP010000124.1, read as the reverse complement.
GCATCGATTACTTCGCCGAACCCACTGGAGAGAAGGGCGATCCCGAGGACATTGCCAGAAGAACGGTGAACGGCATAGAGGGTGGGGACGAGGTTCTCACGGTGGGAGGTCCCCAAGAGGATGCCCGGGAGATTGGCGTCGTCCGCGATGGCAAGATGATCGCAAAGCTCTCGTACATGCTCGCCCAGAACGGCGGCTGGTACCTCGACGGATACACCGCCTGTGAATCGTCGGGCATCACCGCTTAGGGGCTTCGCATGGTCTCGCGGCGACCCCCGGTATCACCGGTCGAGATCAGACCTAGGAAGGGGCCAAGCAGTGAGCGAGGACGGGCCCTTCCCGCAGGGCGTCTCAGAAACGGTGTGGAGCCCGAGGGAGGGCCCGCCCGCAGCGACCGTATGCCAGACCCTCCCGCACGTCTTATGTGTTAAAAGGTGGCCTTGCCCGTGCAGACTTCGTTCGTGTCCAAGTTCACGGCACGGGCCCGGATCCGGTCGGGACCGGAGCTGTTCGAGATCACCCGGCGCACCTCGAAGGATCCGCTCGGAGCCTTAGTCGTCCGGACGCCCCTGAAGAAGCGCTTGCCGTCCCGCTTTAGGACCACTCGCCACTTGTCACCGTTGACGTTTTGGTCGACTTCGAACTCCGTCTCAATCTTCCCGTCTTCCTCGCTGAGCTTCAGCTTCCATGTGCTGCTGGCACTGCAACCCCCCGATTTCTTCACGTCGCCGTCCTTCGCGAACGCCATCGCCGGCATCAGTGCCGCGGACATGAGCGCTGCAGCGCCCAGGGCTGCTACTACCTTCTTCATTTCGGTCCCTCCGTTTCATTCGGTACGGCCGATTGCGTGAGCTCAACGTATAGATGGGCCTCTAGGGCCGCCCCCATGAGCCGTGAACGGGGGACAGATACCGGTAAGGAAAGAGTTAAGACGCCCGGTCGAGAGGTCCGGCTACTCAGGGATTGACCCAGATCCTGACGGTCGATCCCTGCGTTGCCTCGGAGCCACCAGACGGCGACTGGCGCCACACCACGCCCGAGTCCTTCTTTCCACCCCGCCCGCGCTTGACCACGATATCGACGTTGAAGCCGTTGCTCTGGAGGGTGGACTCCGCCTCTCCGGAGGACATGCCGACAACGGACGGCACAGTG
>DASQUP010000123.1:0-3625 GCA_035641235.1 Actinomycetota bacterium | reverse complement strand
TCCGGGACGATGCGGTAGATCGCGTTCGGAGTCATGAAATACAGGCGTCCGCGCGGTCCGTTCGAGACGTCGACGATCCCGCTCGGCGCGGTGTGGATGATTTTGTCGGCCTTGACCTTGGTCCCTTTACGGTTGAGGCGGAGCCGATGCAAACCTCCATTGAAGTCCCCCACGAAGAGCCGCCGGCGGAGGGGTTTGACGTTCCCCATGTACCACCACGGGTCTGTGGGAACGATGATGCTGCTCCATCGTCGCATGGGGCCTTTGGGGTTGGGGCCAACGCCTCTGGTGCCGCACCGATAGTTGGGTCCCCACCCGTAGTTGCGTCCCTTCTTGATCAGATTGAGCTCGTCATCGCAACTCGGCCCGTTTTCGGTGACGTAGAGCCGGTTGTTGGCTCCTCGGACGGTGAGACCGAACGGATTTCGCAGGCCATAAGCCCACACCGGGTTGTTGTTCCCGAAGGGGTTTCCCTTTGGAATCGATCCGTTGGGATTGAGTCGGAGAACCTTACCTTGTCGGCTTCCTGTGTCCTGAGCAAAGCTCGGGCTATGCGCCTCCCCTGTTGTTACGAACAATTTCCCGCGCCGGAATTCGAGCTGCCCGCCGTTGTGGTATCCGCTGCTGGACGCGTTCAGGCCTCGGATGATGTGCTTCGCGTTCCTGCATCGGTTCGAGTTCACCTTGAAGCGGGTAACGCGGTGCTGAAGTGGCGAGCGCTTCGTGTAGAAGACGTACAGGAACTTGTTCTTTTTGAAATTCGGATGGAGAGCGATCCCGAGGGCGCCGCGCTCCCCGCTGGAGTTCACGTCCAGGTTCCGGCATGGTCGCGAGAGCAAGCGGCGCCCGATCATTACTCGGATTGCCCCACTCTTCTCGGTGAAGAAGATCTTCTTGGTTCCCTTCACCCACGCCATGTCGACGGGGAAGTTGAGGCCGGACTTATACGTCTGGACCTTCGTTCCCTGTGGAATTGCGTACGCTGCCTGAAATGAGAGCAATGGCACGCTTGCAGCGGCGATCACCGTTACGAGAGCTCGTCTCACCGTATCGATCACCCTCCCCCTCGGTAGCGACCCCAGTATGACCGAGAAGCCTCACCCTCTCAGTCACCGCATCGCGCCGTTCCTGCTGGTGGGGCTCATCGGCGCGCTTGCAGCTCTCCTTGCGCTGCGACTGGTCCCGCCGGCGAGCCACTCACTGGGGCCGGCGACTGTCTCGGCGCGCGGAGAATTCGGCCGCGGCCGAACCACGGTATTCGTTCCGCCTCTGGGGAGCATCTCCGCAGACACACACACGGCTCCGCTGGGATTTGTGCTGACGCTTACGGAAATCGACCCAACGGCGCTCAGCGAAACGGTGGCTTCCGGGCGATCGAGGCAAGCGCTCGAGCGTGAACTCACAGAGGACCTTCGTGCGGCGGCGACCATCGTGGCAATACGTCTCCTCCTCGGAGCGATGCTCATCGGAGCTGTTGCGGCCGCTGTGCTTCCGCACCGGCACCTCTCGACCATCGTTGCCGGGGGGGTGGGGGGACTCGTGATCGTCATCGTCGTCTTGGCTTTGAGCGCGGCGACATTCGATCCAACCGCTTTCCGAGAACCTCGTTTCCGCGGCGCCCTCGAACGCGCCCCGCAGGTGATCGAGACGCTCAACCGGCAGGTCAGCGCGCTCGACACCTTGAGGTCTCGGTACGAGACGGCCGCCGACCGCCTCTCCGACGTCCTCCAACTTGCCGCTCAGCCGAATCTTGATCCGCGCGAGGACACCGTTTCGATTCTGCACGTCAGCGATATCCACTCAAATCCGATAGGGGTCGAGGTCACGGACCGGCTTGCGCGCCAGTTCGGAGTCGATGCGGTGCTCGATACGGGTGACGTGACTTCGTTCGGCGCGCCGGTGGAGGCCAACATCGGTGATCTCATCAGGCGTGTTCCCGTTGATTACATCTATGTCCCGGGAAATCACGATTCGTTTCTGAACCGGCGCGCCATCTCGCGCGTCGATAACGTCACCCTCCTCGACGGTGCCACTGAGGAGGTCGGCGGAGTCTCGGTCTTGGGATGGGGGGACCCCACCTTCACGGCTTCGAATGAGATCTCCACCGAAGAAGGAAACGAGACCCGGCTCCGGGAATCGTTCAAGGTGAACATCGCGGTCCTCCGGAACCGCCCCGAGCTCTTGGCGGTGCACGACGCAAGACTCGCGGAGGAAGCCATTGGCGACGTTCCGCTCGTGCTCGCGGGCCACACTCACAAACGGTCCATCGAGCGGCGCGACGGGACTCTGATAATGACGGTGGGCTCCACGGGTGCAACCGGACTCGGCTCGTTCATTGTGGAGGCTGACCTCACCTACGAAGCCCAGGTGATCTACTTCCGAGACGGCGCGCCGGTCGCCTACGACTACATCTCCCTGTCCGGACTGGGCGGCGACTTCAACGTGGAGCGCCGTACGATCGACGGCGACGGCGTTTAGGCCGCACTGTTCGTAAGCGCGAACAGTGCGGGCAGTTTCGGGAGCGGAGGCGCGGGGATTTGAACCCCGGAAGGGGCGTAAACCCCTTAACGCATTAGCAGTGCGCTCCCTTCGGCCGCTCGGGCACGCCTCCGCCGGGAATCATAAGGGGTGCAGGTCGCCGGGTGGTCGGCGCCCGCGTTAGGCTTGTTTGCCTGTGTGCGCCCGTAGCTCAGTGGATTAGAGCGTCCGGCTACGGACCGGAAGGTCGGGGGTTCGAATCCCTCCGGGCGTGCGAGCACGAAGTGCGGATTTCCCGAACTGTCTGCGGTGAGTCCCGGATAGCGGGACTGGGAGCAGACAGTTCGGCACAATCAGCCGGTCGAACGCAATGGGTGTCCTCGATCCGGTGGGCCTACTCGGCCCGTTCGGGTTAAATGTGCCCGTGGGGTTCCTACACGCGCAGCGCCATCGCCTGGTAGTCCGCCTCGCGCGCGCCCAGTTGGGTCCGGGCGGGGAGGTCCTTGCGTGGACGCGCGCCCGCCATCCGCGCCGCCGACTCGGTTTCCAAAGGCTCGGCTTTCTCTACGTCACCCCCAATGCCGTGCTCATCCGGTGGGGCGGAGACGAGGACGAATACAACCTCATCCGGTGGCGCGAGATCGAGAGCTGGGGTCTCAATCGGGATGCGGATGGAGGACCGATCCTGGCCATCAAGACGGATGACGGGACGCATTACGCGCAGATCCCGAGCATGTCGGAATCCTCAGCCTCCGAGGCAACGACCCTGTTGCGGGCCTTTGCCGAGCGCGTCCCAAAGGGGCCCGGACGATTCGACTTCGAGAATCACTACGGCCGTTTCGAGGGCGCCGATCGAAACGTTCACGTCTCACGCTCACGCCGGGGGGTCTTTGGGCACACGAAGCGGGTCTCGGTCACCGTGATCGGTCTGCTCCTGCTTATCGGGGGCGTGATTCTGCTGGTTCTGCCGGGCCCGGGGATCTTGTTGATAATTCTGGGGCTTGCGGTCCTCGGTTCCGAGTACGACATCGCCTCCGACGCAATGCATTGGATAATGGACCACTACCAAGAGACCCTCCGAAAGATCAAAGAGCGACGGAAGGCTAAGAAGGGAGCGTGAGCGACGAGGCCTTCATGAGGAACGCCC
>DASQUP010000122.1:0-13738 GCA_035641235.1 Actinomycetota bacterium | reverse complement strand
AGCAGTTCGCATCCGGGCTCAAAGCACGCGCCGAAGCCGCTCGCTCATGATCCCGCCAGTTCTGTTCTTCTCTATCCCCCCTCAAGGTGGTCACAGAAGAAAAGAACGGTTGGTCAGCCGAAAATCAGCGGCTCGGCGATCCGTCGGGTCCTGCGGGTGAGGCGCATGTACTCCTCCTCCACCTCCTGGCGCGGCTGATCCGAGTAGCCCATCGCGATCCCGAGCGCCTCCATTCGCTCGGGCTGTGGCGGCAGGGCATCGACGGGCCGCCCGACCATGAGATAGAGGCGATTGCGCAGCCTCGTGAGAAACAGATACGAATCCCTCAGCACGCGCTCCGCGTCGTCGTCCAAGAGCCGGGCGCGGCGCGCCGCCTCCAACGCCTCAAGTGTTCCGCCGGTTCGCAGCGCGTCCACCGACGCGCCGTGCTGCATCTGCAGGACCTGCACGGCAAACTCGACGTCCGACAATCCGCCGGGGCCAAGTTTGAAGTTCCGGCGCGGATCGGTCCCCCTCGGAATTCGCTCGCGCTCCATCCTCGCCTTGAGGTGACGTATCTCGAGCAGCGCCTCCGGCCGAACTACCTCCGGGAAGGCGTGGCGACGCGTCTCGGCCACGAAACGAGCGCCGACTTCTGAGTCTCCTGCGGCAACGCGCGCCTTGATGAGGGCCTGGTGCTCCCATGTTTGGGCCCATCTCTCGTAGTACTCGAGGCAATACTCGAAGCTGCGAGCGAGCAACCCCGACTTCCCCTCGGGACGAATGCTGGCATCGATATCGAAGGCCTGCCCCTCCGGCGTCACTGCGCCAATGATCTTGAGCATCGCCTCCGCCGCCCGCTCGGCAGCACGAGGATCCGCCGCGTGTACGAACATCACGTCGACGTCCGACGCATAGTTCAGCTCGCGCCCGCCGAGTTTGCCCATTCCGATGACGGCGAGCGGGAACCCCACCTCCTCCACCGCCGCCTGCAGGCAGGCATCGGCCAGGTAGGAGAGCCGAACGCCGACTGCTTGCGTGTCCGCAACACCGGTGATGTCGTCGAGGGCGACCTCCAACATTCCTCTGCGCTTGAACCGACGGAGTCCCCCGACGCGCTCGTCCGGATTGCGCCACGAGAGCGACGAGCGCGCTTCGTGAATCAGACGATCGCGATCGTGCGTGGAAGTCGTTCGGTTCTTCGTCCCGCCCGGCCCCTCGGCGATCAATGTGATCTCCTCGGGGACATGGATCAGAACGTCACCAAGCAGGCGCCCGCTCCCCAAGACCTGTGCGAGAACGGCGAGCCCCGGAGGGTTGTCGCGCAGGGCAGATAGAGAATCGATGCGATCCCCCAGCGATTCGCTGAGACGCAGGAATGAAAACAGTCCTTCATCTGGCAACGGCGACGATGCCAGCCACCGAAGCATCGCCGGAGTGAGCACACGCAAGGCCTTGGCGCGCCGCGACGTCCCGGCCACAAGACTCGAGAGCGTTCGAGCGGCGCGCCGGACGTCTCGAAAGCCGAGGACGCGCAGCCTCTCGATAAGCGCCTCGTCCGACAAGCGATGCGCTCCCACGCCTGCCAGCGATTCGATCATGGGCCGATAGAAGAGCTTCTCGAAACGTCCCCGGACGTCGGCGAGCACCGCTCTGTGACGTTCGTCGAAACGTTCGACTGCGCTCGCCGCGGGAGCGTCCTTGAAACCGAGCGTTCGCGCTATGCGGGCGCGGTGGTCGGATGACGAGGGAAGCCGGTGAACCTGCCGCTCCTGCCAGAGCTGAAGCCGGTGCTCGACCGTACGGAGCCATTTGTACGCGACCTCGAGCCCGGCGCCGTCTTGATCGGCGACGTAGCCACCCTCGACCAACGCCGACAAAGCTTCGAGCGTGTTCTCACTCCGAACGCTCGGATCCGATCCGCCGTGGACGAGCTGGAAAAGCTGGACCGAGAACTCGATGTCCCGAATGCCTCCGGGTCCCAGCTTCACGTCTTCGTGAGCGTCCGACTTCTTTCGGCGCGCCGTCTGGGCGGCGTGACTCTCGACGCGCTCCTTCATGGCGCGCACTGCTGCGACTCGCTCGGGGCTCACCTCACCCGGATAGACAAGGGACTGGACGCCGGCCTGGAATTCTCGGCCGAGTTCCATGTCCCCCGCGACGGGCCGCGACTTGATGAGAGCTTGGTGCTCCCAATCGTCTGCCCACCTTCTGTAGTACTCGAGGTATCCGTCGAGCGAACGAACCAGAGCGCCGCTGCGACCTTCGGGCCGGAGATCGACGTCGATGCGATACGCCTGGCCCTCGGGGGCGAACTCACCCAGTGCCCTTAGGAGATCGCCGGCCGCCTTGGTCGCGTCGTTTGGATCTCCGCGTGCCACGAACATCACGTCGATGTCCGACGCATAGTTGAGCTCCCTGCCACCGAGCTTGCCCATCCCAATGACGCAGAGGTCGTCCGGCGCGCCGACCGCGACCAGAGCTGCGTTCAGCGATGCCGAGGCGAGTTCGGCCAGCGCGGCGCCGACATCTTCGATTCCGATGTCTCCGGCAAGATCCAGGGCAGCGATCTGCAACAGGCGCCTTCGTTTCTCAAGCCTGAGCCCGGCGACCCCCTCTTGGTGCACGGTGGCGAGCATCGCCTCGGCGTATTGGTGGGGGTCGGGAAGGCGTTCGTCGCCGGCCGCGAGCGCGGCGGCGCGCTCGTCGCGATCGAGAAACTCTGCGAGCGTGCGACTTCCCGCGCGCAGTCGCTCTCGCCTGTCGTCGGCGCCCGCCACGGTCTCCATGGCGCCGAACCCTACTCCCGGGACGTGTGCATTTTGAGGAGCCCTATCGTTGTCTTTAGGGCCCAACTTTAGTCACCGGCACCCACTTTCTGTTGTGGGCAAGCCATAAAACGGACCCCTGAATCTGCTGGTCACAGAGGCTAGACCCGGCCCACGACCCTTCGCTATCGTGCCCGGCTTATGTGCCACGTTCTGGAAATTGGCACCTCGATAGGCGGTTCGGAGAACCGCACAAGCGAGGGCAGTGCGAACGGTTCGGGGAGGGCAGAGTGGCCCGCCGTTGCACTGACCTCAAACAAGGGAGGTGGGAATGACTGGTAGCCATACCAAGCACTCTCCGTTGATGTACCTCGCGGCCGCAGTGGCCGCATTTGCATTTCTAGTTGCGGCGGCCGGTTCGGCGGCCGCCCACACGCAAGACGGCGCCTTCGCCCAACGCCGTCACATCCGCAAGCGGGCACTCGGACAGACCGGCGCTCCCTATAGCTACGGCGGCGCTTCTCCCAGCGGCTACGACTGCTCTGGGTTCACGCGCTGGACTTTCCTGAATCACGGAGCATCGCTTCCCCATTCGTCGATCGAGCAATTCCGGCTGGCGAAGAAAAAGGGTTTCCAGCGCATCTGGAAGCGGAAGAGCCTCAAGCCCGGTGACCTCATCTTCCACAAGACGACGAGCGCTCGAGTCGGCCACGCCGGCATTTACATCGGCAACGGGAAGTTCGTGTCGTCGACGTCGTCCAGTGGTGTGCGCGTCCGTTCGCTCTGGGACTCCTACTGGGGACCGCGCTGGGTCGGAGGCACGCGGGTGCCCGCCACACGCGCAAACTACTGAGTTAAAGAACCGGCAGATAACGTTCGATCTCGTACGGCGAGACGTATGACTTGTACGAGTCCCATTCCGCGCGCTTGTTGCGCAACAGATATTCGAAAACTTGTTCGCCGAGAGTCTCCGCGACGAGCTCTGAATTCTCCATCTCCCTGAGCGCCTCATAGAGATCATCGGGCAGGTTCGTTATGCCGCGCGCCCGGCGTTCCTGCTCGCTGATCTCGTAGATGTTGTCGGTCGCCTCCGGCGGCAACTCGTAGCCTTCATCTATTCCCTTGAGCCCGGCCGCGAGGATGACCGAAAACGCGAGATAGGGGTTGCACGCCGGGTCGGGCGAACGGAATTCGATGCGCGTCGACTGCTCCTTGCGCGGCTTGTACATCGGAACGCGGATCATTGCCGAGCGGTTGTGGCGCCCCCAGCACACATAGGTCGGAGCCTCCTGCACGGGAAAACCCTTGGAACTCGTCAGGCGTTTATACGAGTTCACCCACTGATTCGTGACGGCGGTGACCTCTCGAGCATGCATCAGGACGCCGGCGATGAACGCCTTGGCGACCTTGGAGAGATGGTACTCATCCGACGAGTCGTGGAACGCGTTCTGGTCACCCTCGAAAAGCGAGAGGTGCGTATGCATCCCCGAGCCGGGAAGTTCGGTCGACGGCTTCGGCATGAACGTCGCGTACATGTCGCGTTCGGCCGCCATCTCCTTCACGACAAGGCGGTACGTCATGACGGAGTCGGCCATCGTGAGGGCATCCTGATGGCGCAGATCGATCTCATGCTGCGACGGAGCGACCTCGTGGTGGGAGAACTCGACCGGTATGCCCATCTGCTCGAGAACGTTGATCGTGTCCCGGCGCAGTTCCTGTGTGATGTCGAGAGGAGTTAGGTCGAAATAACCGCCTGCGTCTATGGGCGTGGGATCGTCCTGGCTCTTGAAGAGGAAGAACTCCATCTCGGGATGCACGTAGAACGTGAACCCGCGCTCGGACGCCTTCTCGAGATTGCGCCGGAGCACGTAGCGGGGATCACCCCAGAACGGGCGGCCGTCGGGAGTGTAGATGTCACAGAACATCCGGGCGACGCCGCCGTCGGCCTGCTCGCGACGGCCGGGCATGATCTGGAACGTGCCGGCATCCGGACGGGCGAGCATGTCCGATTCCTGGATGCGGGCAAACCCTTCGATGGCGGAACCGTCGAACCCGATACCTTCGTCGAAGGCCTGCTCGAGTTCTTCAGAGGTGACGGCGAAGGATTTGAGGAAGCCGAGGACGTCGGTGAACCACAACCACACCAAGCGGATGCCGCGCTCCTCGACGGTGCGCAGCACATAGTCCTGTTGTCTCTCCATGCGGGGAAAATACGACCCGTGTGTTTCGGTGACGTTTCCACGCCCGGAAGGGCGTTCTTTTCTCCTGTGAGCGTCTACCAGGCGCACAGAGAAGAAAAGAACGGGCTGGGGCGACCTTAAGCTTTAGACATGGTTCGGATCGCCCTCGCTCAGATGAATCCCACGGTCGGGGATCTCGCCGGGAACACCGCCCTGATCGTCGAGGCGATCAAGCGGGCGCGGGACTCCGGGGCCCAGGTGCTGGCCGTCCCCGAACTCGCCGTGCCCGGGTATCCGCCGGAGGACCTGGTGCTGAAGCGGAGTTTCGTTCGGGCAAACCGTCGGGCAGTTGAGGAGGTTGCCGCCGCGACCGACGATCTGCTCGCTTTTGTCGGATTCGTAGACGGCGCGCGCGACCATCTCTACAACGCGGCTGCCATTTGCCATGGCGGCCGAGTGGTCGGCGTCTATCGCAAACACCTGCTGCCCAACTACGGGGTCTTCGATGAACGCCGGTACTTCGCGGAGGGCCGCGGCCACACCCTGCTGGATACGCCGGACGGGGTGATCGGAGTGTGCGTGTGCGAAGACGCATGGTTCGCTCGCGGGCCGGTCACGACGCAAGGCGACGCCGGCGCGCAGATCGTCGTGAACATCAACGCTTCGCCGTACCACAAGAACAAGCTCGCCGAGCGAACCGAGATGCTCGCGCAGCGAGCCCGGCGCGCCCGCACATCGATCGTCTACGTCAATGCGGTCGGCGCGCAGGACGAACTCGTCTTCGACGGGGGGTCGATCGTCATCGATTCGCAGGGCGATGTCGTCGCGCGCCTCCCGCAGTTCGAGGAGATGCTCGCTACGGTCGATGTGCCGCTGGGCGAAGCGGGCGAAACGAAACACCCGTCGATACGAACCATTCCACTCGAGCTGCGCCCGGCGTCGGGAGAACCAACTCGCATCGCGGAGCAACGTTTGGGGCGCGCCGAGGAGATCTATCGTGCGTTGACACTCGGACTCAGCGACTACACCCATAAGAACGGTTTCGACAAGGTCGTGATCGGGCTCTCTGGTGGCATCGACTCGAGCCTCACGGCCGCGATCGCCGCCGATGCACTCGGGCCGGACAGGGTCCTCGGGGTGGCGATGCCGTCGGAGTTCTCGACCGGCCATTCCGTGTCGGACTCTGTCGAGCTCGCGGACAACCTTGGGATCGAGCTGCTCCAGATTCCCATCAAGCGTGCATATGCCGCTTACCTCGAGATGCTCGATGATGCATTCGGACCCTCCGAGATGGGCCTCGCTGAGGAGAACCTCCAGGCGCGGATTCGAGGCAACATCATCATGGCGATCTCCAACCGGTACGGACACCTCGTTCTTGCGACGGGGAACAAGTCCGAGATGGCGTGTGGCTACGCGACCCTTTACGGCGACATGGCCGGGGGGTTCGCGGTCCTGAAAGACGTATTCAAGACCGAGGTTTACGAACTGGCCCGCTTTCGCAACGAGCTCGGCCCCGCGATCCCGGAAAACGTCCTGACCAAGGCGCCGTCCGCCGAACTGCGGCCCGATCAGAAGGACGAAGACTCCCTGCCGCCGTACGACGTGCTCGATCCGATCCTGGAGGCCTACATCGAAGGCGATTCCGACGTGTCCGACATTGTGGCCGATGGGCACGCCGAGACCACGGTGACCGCCGTGGTGCGGATGGTCGATCGCGCCGAGTACAAGCGGCGCCAGGCACCCCCGGGCCCGAAGGTGACGACCAAGGCGTTCGGTCGCGACCGCCGCCTGCCGATCACAAACCGCTGGTGGGAGCCGCACTAGCTCTTTCTGTCTGCTGAAAACCGCGAATTCCGCGGATCTGAGCAGACAGAAGGAAAGCCGTGGGACCATTGACCGATGGCAGTCCTCCTCTTGCTGCTATCCGATCAGGTCGAAGACGTGCGGGAGTTGCTCCCCGCCTTTCCGATCGCGCCCTACCGCTTCATGAAGATGGGACTCAAAACGACGACGGCCGACGACCTGATCCCGATCCACCCCGATGTGCTCCTTGTAGACGGAACAGTCGACCTGGGGGCCGCCGAAGATACGACACGGCGCATGGCGCTCGCGTGGGAGATCGGTCTCCCTCCGGTGCTCGTCGTCGTGAACCACGACACCATCTCGTCATTCCGTTTTGAGGTCGGCGCGGACGACTTTGTGCTCGACACCGCCTCGGTGGAAGAGATCTCGGCGCGCCTGTCGCTGGTCGCTCGGCGCGCCGGCCACGGTGACGAGGCGACAGTGCTCAAGGTCGGCGACCTCACCGTCAATCCCGACAACTACCAGGTTTATGTCCACGGTCGCCCGCTCGATCTCACGTACAAGGAATTCGAACTACTGAAGTTTCTGGCGCAGCGCCCTGGGCGGGTTTGTGACCGCGACCTGTTGCTTCGGGAAGTGTGGGGCTACGACTATTACGGCGGCACACGGACGGTCGACGTCCACATCCGAAGGTTGCGTGCGAAGCTCGGAGCCGAACACGAGACCCTCATCGAGACCATTCGCAACGTCGGCTACCGGCTGGTGCCCCGGCCGCGCGAGCGATAGGTCCACATGGGCCTCGTAATCGGGACGATCCTTTCCTTCATCTTCCTCGAGCCTCCGTGGCGTTACCTGGTGATCTTCCCCCTCGCCGCATGGGAGGCGTTCGAGATCTGGCTGTGGCTGAAATGGCGGCGCGTGAAGTCGATCACTGGAGTAGAAGCATTCGTCGGATCGACTGGGCGCGCGGTGACCGACTGCAGGCCGGAGGGACAGGTGCGGGTCAAGGGAGCGTTGTGGCGTGCACGCTGTCCGCAGGGTGTCGATGCCGGCGACCACGTCGTGGTCGAGGCGATCGACGGTTTGGTGTTAACGGTGGCGCCGCGGCCCCTAGTGGCCCGACCGGCGCGCGACGGCGACGAGTAACGCCGGCTCCGAGCCGGGATTGTGGATGGCTTCTATCGGCATCCCTGCCAACCACAGGACGGCTCCCCGCTTCATCCGGCGGCGGATCCCGTGCACCGACTCGAGTTCGATCTCACCGTGTTCGACGACTACGAGCGCGTCGCTCCAGTCGGACTCCTCGTAGGCGCGGACACCTCCGGGCGCAATGACCGTCACGCGCCGGGAGAAGGACCACCCCAGGTTGCGATCGAGCAGTGAGAACCGCTCCATCAGAGTCTCGGCGGGAGACCAAATGCGGCGGGGTTCGTCAGGGGGAACGTGACGATCTCCGTGATAAGGCCCTCTTCAATCGACAACACGTCGAGATACCTCGGCGAGTAGTCGTGTTCTCCCGGCCGCCGGCGGTAGTTCGCGACTGCGGGCTGCCCGTTGGCTCCTGTCACCAGGCAACGAAAACGCCCGAACTCCTCGGTGCCGAAGCCAAATTCGACCCAGGTATCTACGATCGTCTTAGCGCCTTCCCACAGGCCCGGGTCCGGCGGCATGGCGAAGCGAGCATCCTCGTGAAGCATCTCGAGGAAGGCGATTGCGTTGCCGCTTTCGGTCGCGTCGACGTAGCGCTTCATGAGCGAGCGCTCGGCCTCGGTTGGGTCCGTGTGTGGCGCCCACTCCGATCGGCGCGCCGGCAGGTGCTTCTTCAGGGTTGCCCGGCCGCGCTGGAGGGCGCTGTTCGCAGAGGCAACGCTCAGCTCGAGCAAAGACGCAGCCTCCTTGGCCGGCCAACCCAGCACGTCCCTGAGTATCAGCACCGCCCGCTGGCGGGGAGGAAGAAGCTGAATTGCCACCAGAAATGCGAGCTCCATGGTCTCCTTGGCAACTGCGGCAGCATCGGGATCGTCGCCCGCAAGAAGCCGATCCGGATAAGGCTCCAGCCACATGATCTGACCGGCCTCGAGCAGGGCGCCGGGAGAGTCCGCCACCTGCGCATCGACCGGCCTCGGACGCCGCCCGCGCGCCTCGATGGCGTCGAGACATGCATTGGTGGCGATGCCGTACAGCCAGGCCCGGAAGGTGGACCTGCCCTCGAAGGTCGATCGCCTGTTCCAGGCGCGCAGGAAGGTCTCCTGAACGATGTCCTCGGCGTCCTGGAATGAACCGAGCATCCGGTAGCAGTACACGTGCAGCTCGTGCCGGTGCTTCTCGACCAGCGAGGTGAATGCCGACTCGTCCCCAGCCTTGGCAGCCGCGGCCACGGCGGCCGATTCGGTATCGCTCATCATGACCTGCCTACCTCCTTCGTGAGCCCACGACCGTATGACGGCCGAGCTGCGAGAAAGTCATCGGCTCAGTGGAGCAGGAGACCTGCCGCGCCCCCGGCGAGGACCAGCCACGCCGAATTGATTTTGAAGCGAAGCAGCACGCCGAGAGCGGCAGCGGAGAGGATCGCCGTCGGCAGGTCGACGATGGCGGAGCGCCCGAGCCTCCACGCGACGGCGCCCATAAGTCCGAGCGCTCCCGCATTGAAGCCGTCCAAGAGCGCGGAGGTCCACTCCACCCTGCGCATGCGGTCCGAGAGGGGAAAGATGATTGCGCTGAACACGAACGACGGAAGGAATATGCCGGCGGTTGAGACCAGAGCGCCGGGGAAGCCCGCGAGCACGTAGCCGACGAACGTCGCCGTCGTGAAGAGCGGGCCAGGGGTGAACTGACCGATGGCGACGGCGTCGATGAGCTGTTGCTGCGTGAGCCAGCCGAGCCGGTCGACGAAGTCGCCTTCGATGAACGCGAGGAGCACGTAGCCGCTTCCGTAGAGGACGGCTCCGATCTTAAGGAACAACAAAAAGAGGCGATCGAGGTGCACGTCTGGCGCGGTCGTCTGTGCAACATGGATGCCGAGCGGGACAATCAAGCCGACGGCGCCTCGGCCGGTGCGGATCGCAACCATTGCGAGTCCGGTACCGAATAGGACGACGAGTTCGTTGACCCCCGCGAGGGCAACTGCAAGAGCGATTACGGCTAGGGCCCAATGGAGCATGTCCTTGAGGGCAGTTCGGGCGAGAGAGACGATGGCCTGACCGACGATCGCGATCACGACCGGTGAGATTCCATAGAGGAGCGCCTCGGCCGAGGGGGTTTCGCCGTATTCGACGTACAGCCACGCGAGCCCGAGCACAATCAATGAGGCCGGAACGATGAAGCAGGCGCCGGCGACGAGCAGCCCTGGCGCGCCGGCGACATGCCTGCCGATGAGCATAGACAGCTCGGTGGAGTTCGGTCCCGGCACGAGGTTCGTGAGCGCCATGTGGTCGATGAAACGCTGCTCATCGATCCACGACCGGCGCTGCACACACTCGCGGTGCATCATCGCCGTGTGCGCGGCGGGGCCGCCGAAAGCAGTGACGCTGAGCCGAAGAAAAAGCATGGCTACGGAACGAAGGTCGACTCGATCCACGGCGCCACAGAGTAAGCGAGCACGGCCCGGCGCGCCGGGCGCCGGCTCGGTTCCGAAGCAGCGGGCCACCAGCTTGTTGGGAAGATAGTGACGCTCAGAGTCGCCTGTTCCCAACAAGCAGTCCCGCCCGGCCCCCTTACGGGTCACGTGGGCCGCCAGGGGCTCGAACCCTGCTCGCCGGATTAAAAGTCCGGAGCTCTACCTGATGAGCTAACGGCCCGGCTAGAGAGTGTAAGGGCCCGCCGGATCGAGCTGCCCTACGAAAGCTCAGCCACGAAATCAGCTAGGTCGGATGCGAATCGCTCAGGCTGCTCCCAATGGGGGCCGTGTCCTGCGCCCCGATACACGACGAGGCGTGAGCCCGGTATCAGTCGGACCAACTCATCCTGGTCGCTGCGCGGGTAGCGCGGGTCTCGGTCTCCCCAACATATGAGAGTGGGTATGGCAATCGACCTCAACTCATCAAGGTTCTCCGTCGCTTTCCAGCGCGCTTCGATCGCCGCCCGCCACACGAATGCGGGAACCTTCACACCCTCCTTCACGAGTGCATCGAGAAACTCCGCCCTAATCGGCCCTGCGAAGTCCTGCTCAAACGCGGCTCGTACGAACTCCTCGTCCACAGGGTCGGTCAGATCCGCCATCAAGGCATCCCAATACGCGCGCGCCTCGGGTGTCCCCCGGGTTGTGGCCGATGCTCCGATAAGTACGAGGCCGAGCGCGCGCTCCGGGTGATCGACGGCAAAGCGGCGCACCACGGCGCTGCCCATCGAATGTCCCACCAGGACGGCGCGCTCGATGTCGAGGATGTCCATAAGGTCGCGTAGGTCGGCGGCGAAATCTACAAGCGAATAGCCCGCATCGGGCCGACTTGCTTCGCCGTGGCCACGTTGTGTCACGGCGTACGCATGAATTGAGTCCGGCAGCCGAGGCAATATAAGTTCGAACGACCGCCACGAATCGAGAAACCCGTGCAGCAGAATGACCGGAATCCCCGAGGGATCACCCCGCTCGACAAAGGGTAGTCGGACTTCCGGGGAGAGCTGGGCAACCTGGGGCGTAAAAGACGAGTCCATCCCCTAACTGTGAACCTCTGTGAACCGGCGAACAATATGTGTCGTCCTGTTCACAGAGGTCGCGGCGCGCCGGATGTAGCTTCTACTCCATGGAAAACGTCATCGATGTGGCGGAGCTCAGCAAGAGGTTCGGCACCACGCAGGCACTCGACCGCCTCGACCTCACCGTGCGCGCCGGCGAAGTCCACGGATTCCTCGGACCCAACGGCGCCGGGAAAACCACCACCATCCGCATCCTCCTCGGACTTCTGCGCGCCGACTCCGGGCGCGCAACTCTCCTCGGAGGTGATCCGTGGCGCGAGGCCGTCGAGTTGCACCGGCGCCTCGTCTATGTCCCCGGTGACGTCACGCTGTGGCCGACGCTGACCGGCGGAGAGATCATTGACCTCCTCGCCCGCATGCGCGGCGGCATCGACGAGCAGGGCCGCGCCGACCTTCTCGAGCGCTTCGACCTCGATCCGACGAAGAAAGCGCGCGCGTACTCAAAGGGCAACCGGCAAAAGGTTGCGCTGATCGCCGCGCTCGCGTCCGACGCCGAGCTTCTTCTTCTCGACGAACCCACCGCCGGACTCGACCCATTGATGGAGGCCGAATTCCGGAAGGCCGTGGGCGAGCTCAAGGGCGCGGGCCGTACGATGCTCCTCTCGAGTCACATCCTCGCCGAGGTCGAGGCGGTATGTGACCGCGTCAGCATCATCCGCAACGGCCGCAATGTCGAGACCGGAACACTCGCCGAGCTCCGCCACCTCACCCGCACCTCCGTAACCGCCGAGGTCGTGAAGCCAATCCCGGAATTCGCCACTTTTCCCGGCGTCCATGACGTTCAACTGAGCGACGGCGAAGTGCGATGCGAGGTGGATACCGAGCACCTCAACGACGTCCTCAGGCGCCTAACGGAGGTCGGCGTACGTTCTCTGACGAGCCGCCCTCCGACACTCGAGGAACTGTTTCTGCGGCACTACGGAGCATCGGACGAATGAAAACGCTCACCGGCACGGGGGCACTGTGGCGCCTTGCCCTTCGTCGCGATCGAGTTCGACTCCCCGCGTGGGTCCTTGGGATCACGTTGATGGTTGTAGGAACGGCTTCGAGCTTCGAGGGACTCTTTCCGACAGCCGAACAACGCGCGGACTTCGCCGCCGGCGTGGTGCGCAACACGGGATTCCGCGCTCTATACGGTCCGCTGTACGACAGCTCCGTCGGTGGGCTCACCGCGTGGCGGATCGGCGCGGCCGGGGCCGTGTATGCGGCGTTGATGAGCCTCCTGCTCATGGTCAGGCACACGCGCTCCGAGGAGGAGACGGGCCGCTTCGAGCTGCTCGGCGCGACGGTCGTCGGCCGCCATGCTGGTTTGGCTGCGGCGTTCATTCACGTCGGCCTCGCGAACGTCGGAGTTGCCTTGTTCATCACTCTGGGTTTCATCGCCAGCGGACTGCCGGCCGCCGGAGCGCTGGCCTTCGGTGCGGCCCTCGGACTGAGCGGCTGCGCCTTCGCTGCGGTGACCGCCATCACCGCTCAGCTGGCTACCACCGGCCGAGCTGCGGGAGGACTTGCCGGAGCGTTTCTGGGAGGTGCATTCGTCGTCCGAATCATCGGAGATTCCGGTGACGGCACGCTCTCCTGGTTCTCCCCCATCGGCTGGGCCGTCAAGACGCAGATGTTCGCGGACGAGCGCTGGTGGGTGCTGAGCCTTCCCATCGCGGTGACCCTGGTAATGGTCCCGGTCGCGTTCGTGCTCGTCTCGCGAAGGGATCTTGGAGGCGGCCTGCTCGCGGACAAGCCGGGTCCGTCCAGGGCATCGCCTCAACTGCGCGGTCCCCTGGGCCTGGCGTGGCATCTGCAGCGCGGCCTGCTTTCTGGCTGGGTATTCGGACTGGTCGGGGCGGGAGCCGCCGTTGGGGCAATCGCGAAGGACGTCGGCGATTTCGGCGAGCAGATCGGAGACATTCTGCGCAACCTTGGAAACAACGAAATCCTCGTCGACGCGTATTTCTCGGGAATCATGAGCCTCTTCGCCCTTGCCTCCGGCGGCTACCTGATCCAGGCAGTGCTTCGCCTTCGGGCAGAGGAGACGGCCATGCGCGCCGAGCCACTGCTTGCAAGTCCGGTCAGCCGGTGGGGCTGGGCGTGGCCGCATCTGCTCGTGGCTGCAGCGGGCGCGACGGTCCTCTTGGCGGCAGTCGGTTTCGCCGCAGGACTCACCCATGGACTACGAGTGGGCGACGTCGGCGGCCAGGTGCCGAAACTCATGGCCACCGCCCTGCTCCAGTTGCCGGCAGCGTTGACACTTGGTGGGCTCGCCTTTGCGCTTACTGGAATACTCCCGCGGTTCACTGCAATCGCGTGGGCCCTGTTCGC
>DASQUP010000121.1:0-10756 GCA_035641235.1 Actinomycetota bacterium | reverse complement strand
AGCTCGGGTGAAAACGCGCGTCCTGCGCTGGGCATCTCCGCGCTTCCGTAGCTGGTAGCAAAGATCGTTTGGTACCTATCGATGCCCCACCGACGTCCGGCGGCTCCATAGGTTATTGGGCGGCCGTACTCGAAGAGGTATTCCTCGAGGGCCGTGTCCAAGTGGAGCGACGCGAGCCAAAGGCGAGCCCGGTGACGTCCGCGAACGTAAGGAGCATGGATGTGGACGTGGGCGGCGCCGGGGAGGGCGAGCCGGCCGGGGGACTGGCTGAACGGCTCGCCGTCCCGGCGCAGCTCCACGGTCCACAGGTCTCCAGGAAGATGCGTGGAAAGGTGCACCTGCAGCGTCGTGCCATCGTCCGCAACCCCGTCCAGGGCCGCGGGGAACGTGCCGGAGGTGTTGATTACCAGCAGGTCGCCTGGTTCCAAAAGGTCTGGGAGCTCGGCGAAACGACGATGGGAAACGTCTTCCGTCGAGCGGCGGGCGACGAGCAGCCTCACGTCATCACGGCCGGTAGCCCGAATCTCCGGAGGATCTACGGCGATGAGTTCGTCTGGGAGATTGAATTCATAGGCCGCGGCCGAAGACGGGACGTCAAGCGCAATCGCAGGCATCATGCGGACACCTCGTGTCGAAGGATGTCTGCGCTTCGATAGCGGCCGCTCGGCAGGTCCCCCTCGATGATCTGGATCAGAGCCGGGACGCTCTTCTCCGGCGGAGGACGGTCGGTGGTGTCTTCGCCGGGGAACGCCTGCTGCTGCATCTGCGTGTTCATGTCGCCGGGGTCAACCCAGTAGACGCGCATCTCGGGATGCTCCGCCGCGAGGACGTTCGAGAGTTGCTCCAACGCTGCCTTCGAGGAGCCGTAGCCTCCCCATCCCTCGTATCCCTCGACCGCTGCGTCGGACGTGATGTTCACGACCCGCCCGGAACTCCTTGCCAGAGCGCCGGCCGCAAGCTGGAAGAGGGCCAGGGGCGCGATTGTGTTGACACGAAAGACGTGTTCGAAGGTCTCTAGGGGATAGTCGCGCAGCGCGGGCTGTGGGCTCGGCCCGAGCACGCTGGCGTTGTTGACGAGGAGATCGACACCGCCCAGTTGTTCAGCCGCCTCGACAAGCGAACGCCGGTGGGAGTCATCGGACACATCTCCAGGGATTGCCACGACCTTCGTCTTGGTCTCGAGGTCCCGGGCAACCTCTCGGAGAGCGGCCTCTCCCCTGGCATCGATGACGAGGGACCAACCCCGTTCGGCCAGAGCCGAAGCCAGCGCCCGGCCGAGTCCGCGCGACGCTCCGGTGACGATCGCCACGCTCATCCGCACTCCCCCGAGACTCGCTTCACCGTCGCAACCATGACCGCCGTTGATTCCATTCGCTGTCTCCTTCCCGACAGGCTTCTTGTATTTGGGTGACGGCACAGCTCTCGAGCGCCACCGCCCTCCACCGACTATCGCGCCGTATAGACAATTAAACAAGAAACATCTGTTTTTATTGCCGATAACCGCATCGGGATGGCTAAACTGGTCCCATGACCTCGGAAGTCGGAGCGCGCCCGGGGACCGAGCCCGGGGCGCAGATAGCCCTCACTACGCTCCCGATCACGAAGCGGGCGGTCGTCACCACGCTCAAGAAGCGGGGCGACACGACCGCGGAGGCCCTCGCCGAACAACTCAACATGACCGTGTCTGGAATCCGCCAGCAGCTCATGGCTCTCGAGCGCGACGGATTCGTCACCTATTCAGAAGTGCGCGCGGGACCGGGGCGGCCGCGCCACGTGTACCGGCTCACCCCCGCCGCCCACGGCCTGTTCCCCAAGGCGTACGCAGATCTGACGAATGAGCTCCTCGAGTACGTCGATGATGCCGATCCGGAACTCGTCGCCCATATCTTCGATCGGCGGCGCGAGCGCCGGATCGCCGGCGCCCTGGAGCGCATGGAGGGACTCGACTTCGATTCGAAGATCGCAGAACTCACGCGGATTCTCGACGAGGACGGATACCTAGCGGATGTCGAGCGCAACGACGACGGCAGCTACGTCGTCACCGAACGAAACTGCGCGATCTTCGGCGTGGCTCTCAGATACGGGCAAGCGTGCGGAAGTGAACTCGACTTCATCCGTCGAGTACTCCCCGACGCGCAGGTCGAACGCATCGCGCACATGGTCGCCGGCGCCCACAACTGCTCGTACAGGATCCAACCTGCATGACGCGCGCGCTTCTCGTCCTGGTGGCAGGGTTGATCGCTGCCTGCGGAGGGAACGAGGAGTTGCCCGAAGTCGATGCGGAGGAGAGCCTCGCAATCCAAGGCCCGTTCGAGGACGGCGACGCAATCCCTGAGACATACACCTGTGACGGAGAGGACGTCTCGCCACGACTGGCGTGGGAGGCGTTTGAGGGCGCCGATGAATACGCGCTGATCATGAGCGATCCCGACGCGCCGGGAGGAACGTTCGTTCACTGGGTGGTCTTTGGTCTTCCGGCGGATCAGACCGCTCTAGACGAGGGCGCTCAGATCGCCGAAGCCAACACGGGCACGAACAGCTCCGACACAACCGGCTACAGCGGGCCGTGCCCGCCTGAGGGGGACGGCCCTCACCGCTACGAGTTCACCGTCTACGCGCTGGTCGGCGCGCCCAACGACCTCGAGCCGGGCACAAGCGCAGTCGATCTGCTCGACGCGATCGACGATTCGGTGAGAGCATCCGGCACGCTCACCGGCACCTACGGCCGCTAGGCCGTCCGCCTGCGTGCTGCCGGCTGCCGAATCGGAGGGATAAAGCAGACGGTTCGGCGCGCCGTAACCTGGCGAGCATGGTCAGAGCGTCTCAGCGCGCCTATGCGGATGCCGTGCGGTGGTTGAAGGGGGCGCGCCCGCGACGCATAGATGCCGGACGCTATGCGATGCGCTCGTTTGCCGGGAGTCTCCTTGCCGGAATAGTCGTGCTCGGCGTGATCGGGTTGGCCGCGCCGTCCGCGTTCGGTGCGCCGGGAGGCCGCGCGCTCGGGAATCGCACACTGAGCCTGGCCCTCGCGGCCACCATCGCTGCTGCCGCCCTCATCCTTGCCGCAAATGGCGCACGACTGCGATGGCTCATGCGGAGGATCCGCGAGCCCCTCACACGCCCACTGAACTGGGAACCGAACTTCGATGGTGCGGCCGATGCCCTTACCCAGTGTTCGGAAGCGTGGCGATCCCGGTGGGCGACATCGTGGGTGTGGGTCCCGGCACTGCTCGCGGGCGCCGGAGTGCTGTTTGCATTCTCCAGTGCCTACTTCGTCGTTGGGGCGGTAATCGCGGGAGGCCGAATCGCTTGGGGGCACCCGCTCCTCGCAGGAATCAATGCGCTGTTCAGCATCGTGAGCTTCGCGGCCGGAGCAACGCGGCTGTCGACGTGGCGCTTGGCGCTCAGCGTGCACAGAGAGGTAACCGGACGTTACTTTGAGTGAGAGGCCTCCGCCATTGCCTCCTCCACGGCCGCCCACAGCTTCGGCGCGTCGCCCGACATGACGTCGCCGGCCGGCAGCCCGGTCTCCCTTTCGACGTCCGCGATAACGCGCGCCCTCTCCCCATCCGTGAGCCCGCCGCAGTTGACCGCAACACATGCAACCTTCGCCGGCCGCACGGTCGCCGCGTTGAGTTCGTAGGCGTCGATCATCTCGGGCAGCCGCGGGAGTTTCGTATAGGGCGGCTCTTCGATCGCAGTTCGCCCTGCCTGATGGCACAAAACGATGACGTGCGGAGCGGCTCCGTGAAGGAGCCCCAACGTTACGCCGGCGAAGGCTGGGTGCCACAGACCTCCCTGTCCTTCGACAACAAGGATGTCGGAATCCTGGTTCGCATCGGTGATCAGTTTCTCGGCTGCGCCCGATGTGAAGTCCGAGATCACGCGGTCGACGGCGATACCCCATCCCGCAATGAGGATCCCGGTCTGACCGGTCGCGATGAACTCGGCGCGCCTGCCCTTCTCATTTGCCGCATCGACGAGCTCCAGGGCCGCAGTCATCTTGCCCACCGCCGCATCCGTTCCGACTGTGAGTACCACCGCGCGCGGATCATTCATGTTTGCGCCCGAGAACAAGGGGATGGCTGTGGGAGGATCGCGCACGTCCCACAGCCGGCCACCGTGCCGCTCGGCGAGCTCGACAAGCTCGGGATCGTCGCGGAGGAAACGGTGGAGGCCGTTCGCGATCTCCAGCTTGGCTTCAAGGGCCTCGATCATCCATACACGCCAGTGCTCGGGCATCCATCCACCGGGAGTGGCGACCCCGAGCAGCAGCGAGGTGGGCTCGAACTCAAGCGCTTCTCCGAGCGAACCGACTATCGGCGCGTTGCGGCCTAATGCAGGCAGCACGTCGGCAAGCGAGCGGCCGGCATGATCGCGATCGAGGACTGCGGCGATGGAGTCCCTCGAGTAACGGATTACTCCGTGTGCCGTCTTGGCGTTGCGCGTGGTCAGGTAGCCGTCGGCCAAGACAACCCATGAGCGCTCGGTGCTCACAGCGACACCTCCATTCCCAGCCCGGGTCCATCGGGAAGGGTCATGGTTCCTTTCGTGTACGTGACACCCGGATAGGGATCGTTCTTGAGAAGGAGCGGCCCGTCCAGATCGGCGAAGTCGACAAGAACAGCTACATGCGCGCCCGCGGTAATGGCAACACCCGACTCCAGGTCGCAGCCGATCATGAGCTTCATATCGTGGGCTCGCGCGACGGCGGCTGCCCGCATGAACTCGCGCACTCCACCCGTCTTTCGTAGCTTGAGATTCACTCCATCCACGGCGCCGGCGAGGTCGGCCACGTCTTCTGCGGTGCACGCGTCCTCATCGGCGAAAACCGGGATCGGCGAATTCTTCGTCACCTCGTGGAGGTCTTTGAGCCGGCCGGCGGGAATCGGCTGCTCGCAGAGTTCGATGTCCAACGGCGCCAGCTCTTCCAGGCGGTCGATGGCATCGTCGGGTTCCCATCCTTCGTTCGCGTCGACACGAATCCGGCCGGTGTAAACCGAGCGAACGGCGCGGACGACATCAACATCGTCCTCGAACCCCACTTTGAGCTTGAGGGCCGGATGGTCTGCGAGCGACCGGGCGCGCTCGATCATCCGCTCTCGGTCGGAGATCGGGATCGTGACCGAGGTGGCGGGCCGCGACCCACCGGCGAGGCCGAGCAGTTCCGAGAGCCCGATGCCTGCCCGGCGCGCCGCCAGGTCGTGCATGGCGATGTCGAGAGCGGCGCGGGCGGCGCCCGCGGGGAGCAGTTCGGTCGGGCCCTCGAGGTCGAAAGGGCCCTTCAGGGAGCCGACGTCGACCGCCTCGAGCTGGGCAACTACGGACTCCGGCGTCTCGCCCCAGCGATCATTCGGAGATGCCTCGCCGACCCCCGTGAGACCGTCGTAAGTGACGGCCACAAACACGTTGACCGAGGCGTCCCAGGTTTTTCGGGAGATCGTGAATCGCTCGGCGAGTGGAAGCTCGCGCGTCTTTATCGATAGAGCCAAACTAGCGGTGGCCACGAGCCATAATGTCACCATGAACAAGAACACTTTCAAGACGTACGTCCTCCTCGCCGCCCTCGGCGGATTCCTCGTGCTGATCGGCGGGGCTATTTATCAGGGAGCCGGAGCCGCGATCGGCCTTGGCATCGGCCTGCTGCTCGTCGGGGGCTCGTACTGGTTCAGCGACAAGATCGCCATAAAGGCGTCTCGGGCGAAGCCGGTAAGTGAGGCGGAGGCGCCCGGGTTCTATCGCTCGATGCGGGAACTGACGGGTGCCGCCGGGATGCCGATGCCAAAGCTCTACATCACGCCCGACCAGCAGCCCAACGCGTTCGCTACAGGTCGGAGTCCCAAACACGCTGCCGTAGCAGTAACGCAGGGCATCACCCAGATCCTCACGGAGGAAGAGCTGCGAGGGGTCCTCGCACACGAGCTCGCGCACGTGCGCAACCGCGACATTCTCATCGGATCGGTGGCCGCGGCCATCGCAATGGGCATCACCTTCGTGGCTCGTATGGCGATGTGGGGAGCAATGTTTGCCGGTGGAGATCGGGACCGGGGTGGTGGGCTCGGTGTCCTCCTCATGGCGTTGCTCGCTCCTGTCGCGGCCATGCTGTTGCAAATGGCGATCTCCCGGTCGCGGGAATACGAAGCGGACCGTGTGGGTGCTCGGCTCGCCGGTGGCGGAGAGCCCCTGGCCCGCGCTCTCGAAAAGCTGCACGAGAGTGCCAAAAAGGTGCCCATGAACGTTCACCCGGCGCAGGCCCAGGCCTACATCGTGAATCCGTTCACCGGTCGTAGGGTTCAGTTCGCAAACCTGTTCACGACGCACCCTCCGGTCGATGAGCGGATCCGCCGCCTGAGGAGCCCTCAGTTCGCATAGAGCGGCGCGCCGTTCCCATTCTCTGGGTCTTTGGTTGAAAAGTTGCGCTGAGCGCAACTCCTATGCCAAAGAACATCTTGCGGCACCGGCGCTACAGGAGTTTCAGCTGCTCGGTTTCGAGAGCGGCTCGCTCGCGTCGGATCTGCTCGACGCGTGATCTTCTGAAGCGCGTTCCCCTTCGCGGTGGCGGATTACGCCGAGGGCGTGGCCCGAACGAGTCGCGGATTTCGCCGAAGCGCGCGCTGAAGGACTTGCGGTCGCTCGGCGACGCATACGCCGCCTTGTACATCGCTTTGTAGCGCGGCACCAGATCGGGGTAGTTCTCCTCGAGCCACTGCATGTAGACCTCCTTCACACCCGGCCGCAGGTGCAGAAGAATCGGAGACACATGCGTCGCGCCGGCGTCGAGTGCGGCCTCGATCACTGCCCGCAGCTGCTCCTCGGAATCGCTGATTCCCGGCAGGACCGGGGCGATCATCACGCCGCACTGGATCCCGGCATTGTTGAGTTTCGCCACCGCCTCCATGCGTTTGCGTGGATGCGGTGTACCGGGTTCGCTCCGCCGCCAGACTTCCTCGTCTACGGAGCCGATCGAAAGCGCGGTCGACACCTCCGTAACTTCGGCCGCCTCTACGAGAAGGTCGAGATCGCGCAGGATCAAAGTTCCCTTCGTAAGGATGGAGAAGGGATTCCGGAACTCCGCAAGCGTTTCGACGATGCCGCGGGTCAGTCGATAGCGACCCTCGGCGCGCTGGTAGGGATCGGTAGCGGTGCCCATAGCGATCGACTCGCCCTTCCATCGTCTGGCGCGCAGTTCCTTGCGAAGCAGCTCCGGCGCGTTGACCTTGACGACGATCTTGCTTTCGAAGTCGCGCCCGGCATCCATGTCCATGTATGTATGGGTGACGCGGGCGTAGCAGTAGGTGCAAGCATGGCTGCAACCCCTGTAAGGATTGATCGTGTAGTTGAAAGGCAGATAGTTCCCGGGGACGTTGTTGATGATCGACTTCGCCTCGACCTCGATGAACTCGATGCCGCGGAAGTGCGGCGTGTCGAACGTGCGGCGGCGAAGCTCGAACAGACGGTCGGAATCCATCCCGCCCCACTATAGCGAACATATGTTCGATGAGCGACCTAGGCCTCCGGGAGCGGCTGCCTCGGGCGCAGATACGGGACCAGCTCGACCGCCACTATCGCCGACAGGATCAACACGGCACCCAGCCATTGGGGCCCGCCAAGGGTCTCCCCCTTCAACAGATAGGCGAACAGTCCGGCGAAAGCCGGCTCGCTCCCCAGGATGAGCGCCGTGCGCGCCGGCGAGGCGTGCTGCTGCGCATACGTTTGGACGAAGAACCCGACCGCGCTGGCGATGACAGAGGTCACCGCAAGGGCAACCCAGACGCTCGCATCCCTGGGCACTACGAGATCGCCCGCAGCCCCCGCAACTGCGAGACAGAAAAGCCCCGCAACGGCTAGTTGGACGACGAGCAGGGCACTGACATCGTGGCTCTTGACGGCGCGATCAGTGGCGAGGATGTGTAGCGCGAACGATGCGGCACAAATCAGCACGAGGCCGTCACCCGTGAGGTTGGAGCCCTCCCCTCCCGCTCCCGACAAGAGGAAGAGTCCAGCGGTGGCGACGGCCGCCGCCACCCAGGCCACCCCGCCCGGGCGATGGCCGAGGAGAAGCGCGCCGAACACTGGGGTCAGCACGATGTACATGCCGGTGATGAAGCCGGCGTTGGAGGCGGTCGTTCGCTCGAGCCCCAGCGTTTGAAAGATGTACCCGGCCGTCAGGAACGCCCCCATCAGCAGCCCGGCGCGAAGGCCCTGCCAAGAAAGCTTTCTGAGTTCCCGATGCGTGATCGCCGCCACCAAGGCCGCGGCCGGAATGAACCGGTACGCGAGAAACGTCATGGTCGGGACGATCGCAATCGCGTCCTGAACGACTGGGAAGGTAAGCCCCCACACCGCGGCCACCCCGATCAGGGCGAACTCCGCGATATAGGTGCGTCGATCCGTCAACGTCCCTCCTTCTGCTCCGCGCAAGCCGTTCAATCTAGTGCGATGTGGGCGCCCGTGCTTTGGTAGAAAGGGCCCATGAGCGAAGACGAAATTGGCCGGCTCCGACGGCAGTTACGAGAGGACCTCAAGCTAATAAAGCGAGCCGAACAGGTGCTCGGCGAAATCGACCGGGGTCCGGGCCTGTCCGACGAGCACGCCGACGTCCTCACCGCGCTTCGCATCAGGATCGAGGGCAAGGAACGCTCGACTCTCGATGACCTCCTTAGTGCGGCGGGCGATGTCGGCAGCACCAGAGACATCGGCTCGTTCCTCAACGAGGGCGAGAAGAAGTCGACTGCCGACTGGCCGGAGATAGAAGAAGAAAAGCGGGACTGGCCGGGCCTCTAGGCTCGGTATGGCCGCATCACTCGATGCCGGGCCCTTCTCCTCTTTCGCGCAGGAATCTCTCTAGTTCGTCCGCCAGCGCGTCGCCGGTCGGCAGATTGGAGGGATCGAGCTCCTCATCCCCCTCGTCCGCGCGCTGCTCGAGGAGGCGGACGTATGCCTGGACGTCCTCGTCGGACGCAACCATTTCGCTGACCTGCTCCTCATAGGTAGAGGTTGCGCGGGCGAGCTCGTCGATGGCAACCGGCGCGCCGACAAGGCCAACGGTCTTCTCCACAAGAGCAAGAGCGGCTTTCGGGTTCGGGTTTACAGCAAGGTAGTGAGGAACTGCCGCCCACAGGCTCGCAGAATCGATTCCCGCTTTTCCGCATGCATCGTGTAGCACGCCGACGATGCCGGTCGGCCCTTCGTAGCGAGACCGCTTTAATCCCAGTCGGTTGACGAGTTCGCTGCTGATGGCAGTGCCGGTTATCTGGGTCGGCCGGGAGTGGGGAACGTCGGCGAGAAGCGCGCCGAGCGTAATCACGAGACTCGCGCCGTGGCTCTTCGCGACGTCCGCGACCAGCCCGGCGAATCGACGCCATCGAAGGTTCGGCTCGGTACCAACGAGAACCATGATGTCGTGCGGCGCGCCGTCTAGTCGTGCGGCGAAGAACTCGTTGGACGGCCACGAGATCTGTCTCGTGACTCCGTCGATCAACTTGACCTGCGGTCGCACCGACTGAAAGTCGAAGAACTCCTCCGGATCGATCCAGGCAAACTTCTTGGAGCGCCACGAGCGACCGAGGTGCTGCGCGGCGAAAGAGGCGGCGTCGCCCGCGTCGTTCCAGCCGCGGAAGGCCGCGACCACGACTGGGTTGCGGAGCTCGATATCCAAGTCGATGTGCAGTTCGCTATCGGTCATTCATCAAGGCTACTCTCGGCTGCTATTGAGTTCCGCGCTCTGAGAGATGCCGGTGGAGCTTCCGCTTGATTCGCTGAAGCGCGTTGTCGATCGACTTGACGTGGTTTCCGAGGACCCGCGCGATCTCATCGTAGGAACGCCCATCCATATAGAGGTGCAGGACGTTCGCCTCGAGGTCGGTCAGGCCGGCCTTCAGCGCGTCCCGGATCGACTCGATCTCCTCCGCCGAGACGACAAGATCCACGGGATCGGTCTGGGTTCCCTCAAGGGTTTCCCCGATTGATCGCAGCTCACCCTCTTCTGAGTACGCCGGCGCGTCGAGTGACAAGCTCGAGTTCAGGGGAAAGTGCTTGTGTCGGTTGGCGCTCTTGATCGCCGAGAGGATCTGTCGGGAGATGCAGAGCTCGGCAAAGGAAGGGAACGGAGTGCCCTGCTCAGGCTGGTAGTCACGGATCGATTTGAACAGGCCGATCATCCCCTCTTGAACGACATCTTCTTTGTCCGATCCGGCGAGGAAGAAGGTGCGGGCCTTTGCCCGGGCAAAGTGCCGGTAGCGAGCGATGAGCGTCTCCAGGGCGCGTTCGTCCCCTTGGTGGGTTCGCTTGACGAGATCGACATCGTCGAGCCGCTCGAGCTCACCCTGAGCTTCGGTCTGCAGTCTCGACCACCCCTTGTGTTTGCTGACCCCGATTCCGTCTGACGCTATTTTGTCCTACTTCATGCCATCAATGGCTCGGGCGGGTGGTTTTTCGGACGCGAACCGCTGTCGATCTTGATTTGTTGCAACGGGACGACCCCGAGAGACGCCCCCTTGTGGCAACAAATCTTTGGCTACGGATCGGCGGCGGGCTAATACCATGCGCGTGGAGGCGAAAGGGGGCTGGTGTCCCTCCCGGTCTTCAAAACCGGTGCGCCGAGTGATCCTCGGTGGGCGGGTTCGATTCCCGTCCGCCTCCGCTTTAGAAAAGGGACAGCGTCAGATTCTGTGGGTCCGGGCTGAGCCCATAATCCCTGGTCAGCCTCACTGTTCGTAGTAGTTATCCGGTAAACGACCGGATACAGGGGGGCTGA
>DASQUP010000120.1:0-2074 GCA_035641235.1 Actinomycetota bacterium | reverse complement strand
CTGTCGATCCGCCAATACAACAAGACCGCGGGGCGCGCGTAGTCCTTTGCCGTGAGCGAGGTCTCGGACAGTCCGATCGGTTGGGTGTCGAAACACACTCGCGAATACGTGGCAACCGATGGAAGGAAGGGACACAAGTGGAGCGGCGTCCGGTGCCTGGTACTTACTACCACTGGGCGCAGCTCCGGTTTGAAGCGCCGGACGTCGCTGATCTACGGAACGGAGGGCGATGCGTTTGTCGTCGTGGGATCAAACGGCGGCAAGAAGGACAACCCGCAGTGGTTCAAGAACCTCGTTGCCGATCCGCTCGTTCATGTGCAGGTCGGCGTCGAGAAGTTCGAAGCGATCGCCCGCGCCACCGCAGGAGATGAACGCATGCGTTTGTGGCGGATGATGACGAAAATGTGGCCGGACTACGAGCGACACCAGAAGAGGACGGCGCGCGAAATCCCCGTGGTGGTATTGGAGCGGACTTAGTTGACAAACAAAAACTAGAGGCGGCCCGCCTCGATTATTCGCTGCAGGAACCGGCGCGTCCGGGGATTCTGCGGCGCAGTGAAGATCTGCTCCGGCGTGCCCTGCTCGGCGATCGTCCCCGCATCGATGAAACACACCCGATCGGCGATGTCGCGCGCAAAACCCATCTCGTGAGTTGCGATCAGCATCGTCATCCCCCGCTCGGCGAGCTCACGGATAACATTCAGAACCTCCGCGACCAGCTCCGGGTCGAGCGCACTGGTGACTTCATCGAGCAGCATGATGCCCGGCTCCATCGCCAGCGCACGAATGATCGCCACTCGCTGCTGCTGGCCTCCAGAGAGCCGGTCCGGATACTCGCCCCTGCGGTCGGCGAGCCCGAAGCGCTCCAGGAGTTCCACGGCGCGCCGCTCGGCGTCGGCCCGACTCATTTTCAAGGCCTGGATGGGCGCAAGCGTGATATTGCGAAGCACCGTCATGTGCGGAAACAGGTTGAACGCCTGAAAGACGATTCCGATGTGCCGGCGGATTCGGTTGACATCCATTCTTTGAGCGGTGATCTCCTCACCCCGGACAAAGATCCTTCCCGAATCGACGGGCTCCAAGAGGTTCACGCACTTCAGCAGCGTAGACTTCCCCGAGCCGGACGCGCCGATCAGGCAGATGACCTCTTCGGGCGCGACGGTGAGATCGATCCCGCGGAGCACCTCGTTGGTGCCGAATGACTTGTGGACTGCGTCCAGCCTGATGGCTTCCCCATTGCCGTTCATGCAACGGCTCCCGCGGCTCGCCGCTTGCGGCCGCGCTCGATCAAATGATCCGTGAACCGCGCCAGCGGAATCGTAATCAACACGAATAACGCAGCGGCAACAACGTAGCTCGCGTAGTTGAACTGCTCGGCGCCGTAGATCTGTGCGGCCCGCGCGGCCTCAATTGAGCCGAGGACGGAGACGAGCGCGGTGTCCTTCTGCAACCCGATGAAGTCGTTGAGGAGTGGAGGGATAACACGACGCACGGCCTGCGGGAGAACAACGAATCGCAGCGACTGCCAGCGAGACAATCCCAGTGATCGTGCCGCCGCGGTCTGGCTATCGTGAATCGAATCGATACCGGCGCGGTACACCTCCGCAACGTATGCGGAGTACACGAGCACCAGTGCCACGATCCCGTACGTAACCTCCGATCGGCTCGAGAAGTACTTCAAACCCAGACCAGGAACACCGAAACCGATCAGATACAGCACCAAGATCAGAGGCACCCCGCGGAATATGTCCGTGTAGACCACGGCCACCGCTCGCAATGGAAAGAACACCGCGCCGGGAATACCCCTGACGATCGCGATCACCAGCGCGAATACAAGGATGAAGATCTCAGCAATCACGAACATCTTTATGTTCAACAGGAATGCGTCCGCTACTTCCGGCGCCGCCTGTTTGAGGTGAAACCAACTGAAGAACCGCTCGCGCACAAGCCGGCTCCCTGGAGACAAAAAGACCGCCACGGCGACGGCCGTAAAGAACACCACGGTGCTGGCCGTCGAGATGAGGACGGCGCGCCGCCCGAGCATTCGCGAGCCGCGGCCCACGTCCGCGCGCTC
>DASQUP010000119.1:0-11800 GCA_035641235.1 Actinomycetota bacterium | reverse complement strand
ACCGATCCCGACCCTCGCCGCAGTCGTTCACGAGCCACCGCGTCCGCCTCGGCGCGCCGGCCCGCTCGAGCCTCTGCTCGTGGACCTTCTCCAGAAGGACCCTGCCGCGCGTCCGAGCGCTCATCAAATCCGCGCCGTCCTTGCAGACGTCGCCGCGGGAAAATCGGTGGAGGAGTTACCGATATCGATCCCGGAGACATCATTGGCTGACGAGCCTCGCGCCGAGGCGCCTGCACGAGGGCGGAGCAGACGGCTGGTTGCAGGGATCACCGCAGGGCTGGTTGTTGTGGGAGGAGCGTTTTTCGTTGCCACAAGGCCGAATCCGGAACCCCCTGCGGATGCCCGGTCGGGCAACAATAAGGAGACACAACGAAGGACGCCCGCGACCGTGCCGAATAGCTGGGTCGAGTACGAGGACCCCGACACCGGCTACACGATTTCGTATCCGCCCGCCTGGAGCGTCGTGCCGTTGGGGGACACTCGC
This sequence comes from Actinomycetota bacterium, assembly GCA_035641235.1. Lineage (GTDB taxonomy): Bacteria > Actinomycetota > CADDZG01 > CADDZG01 > WHSQ01 > DASQUP01. Next base: position 11,316 of record DASQUP010000119.1, on the reverse strand, counting down.
ACTGACATTCGTCATCCGACCAACGGCTCATATCTGCGCGTGGACTGGACCGATGAGCCCGGAGACGATGCCGTCGCCGTGTGGGAAACGTTCTCCGAGTCGTTCGAGGCGCGCCATGAGAACTACGACGAGCTGCGCATCGACGCCACGAAGTACCAAGGATACGACGCGGCGGTATGGGAGTTCACCTATTCGGAGGAGGGCACGAACCTGCGCGCGATCGATCTTGGTTTCACGACCGACGAGTATGGATTCGCTCTCAACTTCCAGACGCGCGCGGAGGATTGGACCGGCTCACAGAAGGTATTCGAAAGATTCAAGGCGGCGTTCGAACCGCCGAACTGAGTCTCTCATTGAACCGAACACCGCCACGGTGCTTGGTGAACGGTTCGTAGATCATCCAGAGCGCGCGGCGCGCCGCCTGCGGCGCGGCGATGCCGACATCAGCTCCGGGAGATGATCGAGATCCTTGAGGCCGTTCCATGCAAGGTTGACAAGTTGGGACGCGACCTCCTCCTTCGACGGAGTCCCGGCATCGAGCCACCACTGCCCTACCAGCGCAATCATTCCGCACAGCGCTTGCGAATAGAGGGGGGCGAGCTCCGGGTCGTAGCCGCGGCTCCCGAACTCCTGAGCCAGCACGTACTCGACCTGAGATGCGATGTCCCCAATAAGACTGGCAAGTGTGCCGGTCGTCCCGGTAACGGGGGAATCGCGCACGAGGATGCGAAAGCCGTCGGACTCCTCGGCGATGTAGGACAGGAAGGCGAGAGCGGCCTGCTCGAGCATCAGACGTGGATGACTGGCGTCAAGTGCGGCGGTTATCCCATCAAGGAGGCTCCGGACCTCTCGATCAACTACAACCGCGTACAGCCCTTCCTTGCCCCCGAAGTGCCCGTAGACGACGGGTTTTGTGATCTGCGCTCGTTGGGCGACCTCTTCGATGGATGCGGCCTCGAACCCTCGTTCCGCAAACACTGCTCGGCCGATGTCGAGAAGCTGGGAGCGTCGCTCCTGTCCGGTCATTCGCACCCGGCGGCGCTCACGTCCAATCGGGAGGGCCCCCCGGACGCCGGCCGTGGGCGGCTCATCCGGCGAAGTGGCCGGATCGGGCTCCGCTGGCATAGTCGTCCTTGCCCTCCAAGCGACTCGAATCTACGGTTACGTAGCCGTAGGTTACTCTAGCGGCCAAGGCCGGCAGGGCCCGACACATTTGCTGGAGGCCTCGGGGAAGGGTGAACATGAACGAGATGACCCAGGTGCGTGAATTCGTCTGGAGCGGTCGGACGGGCCCCTTCACGCTGGAACTTACCCCCAACGTTTTTACGCCTAGCACCACAAGCACAATGGTGGCGGCCGCCCTCGAAATCGACGATAACGACGTCGTAATCGATGCGGGCTGCGGGAGCGGAGTCCTGTCGTTCGTCGCCGCTCGCCTCGGTGCAAAAAGAATCGTCGGTTCAGACATCTCCGAGGAATCGATCCGGGTCGCCGAGCACAACGCACGGCGTCTTGGGCTCGAGGACGTCACCGAGTTCCGAGTCGGCTCGTTGTTCGAAGCCGTCCCCGACGTCGTGGCCGACGTCGTCATTGCGGATGTTTCCGGGATCCCCGACGCCATCGCGGAAGTCACAGGGTGGTTCCCCGACGGCAAAGGCGGCGGCCCGACGGGTGCCGAGCTGCCCATCGCAATGCTCGAGCAGATGGATCCCTGTCTGAAGCGGGGGGGTCGGGTCTACCTCCCAACCGGGACAATTCAGGCGGAGTCTCGAGTAATCGAGGCGGCGCGCCGGATGTTCGGCTCGAATATCGAGCGTCTGATCGAGCGCGAGTTTCCGCTCCCCAATGTGATCGGGAAGTCCAAGGAGGTTGCCCAGCTGGTGTCCGATGGGCTCATCGAGCTGCGCCGGCGGGGGAGCCGCTTGCTGTGGAAGCTCTCAGTCTGGCGGTGCACCAAAACCTAGTTCTTTTCTTCTCCAACCGTCCTCACGGCGGTCCCAGAAGAAAAGAACCCGTTTCGGGCTGGAGATAACTGGGTGGTCTTCGCTTAAGTGGGGGCTTGGTCCGGTCGAACTTGGTCGGGTAACAGGACCCGCTCGAGAGACCAGGCCCAATGTCCCATAGCCACCCAAATCCGGCACCACCGTCCGATCCTTCGCAGCGCCCGGCGCTGACCGTCGTACCGGAGTCGCCCGAGCAGTGCGAACACTGCGCTCGGGCGGAAGCGCCGCGCTCCGTCGTGCGCCGGAAGCTGGCCGGAGTCGTCACGAGCTCACTGATCCTCGTCGTGTTGCTGCTTGCCAGTGGCTACTTCATGTTCGACGGCGCGGGTTATCCGGCCGCACTCCGCGCTCGCTTCGTGAACTCCTGCGGGCTTCCGGGTGCGTGCAGATGTCTGCTGGAGCATCTCGAAACCCAAGGCGTGCCGGCGTCGTCCGTACAGAGTTTCCTGGAGGGCGACCTGTCCCGGTCGACATCGGTTTTTGCGGAGATGAACAACGGGTTATTCATCTGCGGTGTCGCGCCGGGAGAGGAAGCCCAGGTCAGCAGGACGGCCGCGGCGCTGCGGAACGCCGCAGCCGCGGAGGAGACATTTGCCGAGGCGAACGGAAAGTTCACGCACAAGGTAGAAGACCTCGTGCGGACCGGCCTTACCGTACGCGGCGATATCGAACTCGAAATAGTCAAGGCCGGCTATATGAGCTACTGCATCGAAGCGCGCCACGAAATGCTCGATGCGACCTACTTCTTGGATTCCCAGCGCGGCGCTCCCGCCGCTGGGAACTGCTGACGTCCTCTGGATCTCACCGACTCGCCTGCGTAAGGGATAAAGGCCGGGCGTCTGACCTCGGCGCAAAGTCGCGCAATGATTGGGGAGTGGAGCGAATCGAAGGCCAACTTCTGATTGCCGGAGGGGGACTGTTTGATCCCAACTTCAGGCAAACGGTCGTGCTCGTTGTGGAACACGGGCCCGAGGGCGCTCTCGGCGTGGTGCTCAACCGTCCGTCCACGCTCACCGTGGAGCAGGCCGCTCCAGCGTTGTCGGAGATCACCTCCCCGGACGAGCGGTTGTTCGTCGGTGGACCCGTCCAACCGCAGGCGGCCGTCGTACTCGCCCAGTTCCAGCACCCGGATTTGGCCACCCAGCTCATCTTCGACTCGGTCGGCGTGATCGGAGACGAGGGGAGCGATCTGGGATCCGAAGGTCTGGTGCGCAAGCGGATCTTCGCCGGCTACGCCGGCTGGGCTGCCGGCCAGCTCGATGCGGAGCTGGAGTCGGGAGATTGGATCCTCGAGGTACCGCTTCCAGAGGACGTCTTCACCGACAGTCCGGAGGACCTCTGGAGCATGGTGCTCAAACGAAAGGGCAGCCAGTACGCGCTGCTGGCCCATATGCCGTTCGACCCCTCGACCAACTGACAAGAGCCGAACTATCTGCTCTCATTTCCGAATGTTGGAGACCACGGCAGACAGTTCGCCGGGACTTGCTAGGCTCGGTCGCCCGTGAGCCTCCTCGACGATGAAATCGCCGAACAACCCGATGCCATAGCGCACTTCTTAGACATGGAGATGCCGGCCGCGGCGAGGTTCCAGCCCCTCGTTCGAGATCCGGACCTGCATTATGTCGTGGTTGCGGCGAGAGGAAGCTCCGACAACGCCGCCCGCTACGCCCAGTACGTATTCGGAGCTCGACTGCGCCTCCCCGTTGCACTGGCAATTCCGTCGGTGATCTCTGTCTACGACCGGCCGCCGCGGCTCGACGGGGCACTGGTCGTCGGTGTTTCGCAGTCGGGGCGGTCGCCCGACATCGTCAGCGTCCTTCAGGCCGCCTCGGATCAGGGACGTCCGAGCATCGCCGTCACGAACGATCCCGGCTCGCCGCTCGCGGCAGCCGCCACCGAGGTCCTCCCACTCCATATCGAAGCAGAACGTTCGGTGGCCGCGACGAAGACTTATCTGTGTTCGCTAGCTGCACTCGCGTTGTTGTGTACCTGCGGACACGAAGGTGAGGAGGCTCGGCACGCCGAAGCGGAGCTGCGAGCCCTGCCGCCCATCATTGATTCGGTCATCCGCCAGGCGGTGGCCGAAAAAGACGTCACCTACCGCTACGGGCACATCGAACACTGCGCCGTTATTGGCCGGGGGTTCAACTACGGCACTGCTTACGAGATCGCGTTGAAGATCAAAGAACTGAGCGGAGTCATCGCCGAGCCGTATTCGCCAGCCGACCTCTTGCACGGACCGATCGCTGCCATCGACCGAGGATTCCCTGCGCTGGTCGTGGCCCCCGAGGACGCCAGTCTCCCGGGCCTGCGCGAGATCTCCGAAACACTGAACGAGCGCGGAGCGGACTTGATAGCGATAACCGCCGACCCTGCAGTTCAGAGAATGGCTCGATCTGTTTTCACTCTTCCAGCCCAGCCCGGTGACTGGCTGACCCCCCTTGTTGCAGTGGTGCCCGGGCAGGTCTTCGCGGCGCACCTGGCGCGCGCCCGCGGCGCCGACCCCGACCACCCGCTCGGATTGACGAAGGTAACCGAAACATACTGACGTCGATCGGTTCACAATCGGTGGGCATGCTTCTCGAACGGATTGCACGAACTTCTCTCGAGGTTGCCGACACGTCGTCGCGTTTGGCCAAGATCAAGCTGATCGCTTCATGTCTTCGGGCCCTGGATCCAAAGGAGGTACCGGTCGCGGTCGCGTATCTCTCCGGGATCCTGCCCCAGGGGACCATCGGCGTCGGGTGGGCCACCCTGCGCGAAATGCCGCCGGCCGCGACGGAGCCGACGGTCGAGGTCCTGGAACTCGACGCAGTGCTGACGAGCATCTCTCGCGCCACCGGCACGGGGTCCCAGACCGCACGGCGCGCACGGATCAACGAGGTGTTCGGCCGGGCAACCCAGGTCGAGCAGGACTTCCTCCGGCGGCTCCTGCTGGGTGAACTCAGGCAAGGGGCTCTCGAGGGCGTGATGGTTGAAGCGGTCGCACGGGCAACCGATTCGTCAGCAGCCGAGGTAAGGCGAGCGCTCATGCTCGCCGGCGATCTCGGAGCCGTGGCGGCGGCCGCGGTCGCCGATGGGAGGGACGGACTGGCGCGATTTCGCCTCGAAGTCCTCCGTCCCCTGCAGCCGATGCTCGCCCAGACGGCCGAAGATCTGGACTCTGCACTCCAGAAGGTTGGCTCTGCGACCGTCGAGTGGAAGCTAGACGGAGCCCGCATCCAGGTGCACCGCAAAGGCGACGAGATCCGCGTCTTCACGCGGAACCTTGCCGACATCACAGATCGAGTCCCGGAAGTGGTCGAAGTGGTGCGCGCTCTGTCCGTCGAATCGGTCGTTCTCGACGGCGAAGCAATCACCCTCGGCGCGCACAGGCGCGCGCTGCCGTTCCAGGTGACTATGAGCCGGTTCGGGAGCAAGCTGCAGGTCCCACAACTGCGCGCAACCACTCCGCTCTCTTCATTCTTCTTCGACTGTCTGCACATCAACGGCGAAGATCTCATCGACCGCCCCGCGGGTGAACGTTTCACCGCATTGGTCGAACTCGTGCCCGAGATGTTTCGCGTTCCTCGAATCGCGACCCCGACGCCTGAGGAGGCTGAGCGCTTCTTCGACGATGTGATCGAGCGCGGCCACGAGGGAGTGATGGTCAAAGCGCTGGACGCGCCGTACGAGGCCGGCCGGCGCGGTGCCGGCTGGATCAAGGTGAAGCGAGCTCACACTCTGGACCTCGTCGTCCTGGCCGCCGAGTGGGGACACGGACGAAGGAAAGGCCGCTTGAGCAACATCCATCTGGGGGCACGCGACACCAGTACCGGAGAGTTTGTGATGCTGGGCAAGACCTTCAAGGGGATGACCGACAAGATGCTCGACTGGCAAACCGAACGGTTCCTTCAGCTGGAGCAAAGGCGCGAGGGGATTACTGTGTATTTGCGCCCGGAGTTAGTCGTTGAGATCGCCTTCGACGGCGTGCAGACGAGCACACGCTATCCGGCGGGGATGGCACTTCGGTTCGCGCGAGTAAAGGGCTACCGATCCGACAAGTCTCCGAGCGAAGCAGACACGATCGATTCGGTGCGCGCCATCTTCAGGGGAGGTTCACCGGGCTCTCCGTAGGTCCCGCCGTCGACTCACGAACGGATGCCACCTCGTGAGGCAACGGGAACCACCGTAAATGCTCGAAATCGGCAGAAAGATCGAGCTCGGGGTCACGCGGGCCCCGACCGTCGGCGTCGTCAACTATCTGGCGCGCCTGCACCAAGTACAGCTTGAGGTTCTGCTCCGGCTCCACGCGCCGCTGCTGTCGATAACGCATGGCTCCGTCCGTGTGTTGGATGTCGTACAGACTCATCGGCGGTTTTGGGGAGCCGCTCCGGTTACGCCACAACCCGGTGGGCGGATCAAAGGAATAATCGGGAAGCAGTTTCCAACCATGGTCGGCAACGAATTCGACCGCCTCGAGGATGAACTCGAACACACTCTCGGAAATGAAGTAGTTGAAGTTCACCCGCACCCACCCGGGTTTGATTCCTTCGCAACCTTTGGCGATCTCCCGCTCGAATTCATGCGACCGCTCTATGTCGATCCCGAGAAGGCGGTGTCCGTAGGGTCCTGCACAAGAGCACCCACCGCGCGATTGGATTCCGAACAGGTCGTTGAGCAGCGCAACGATGAAGTTGTGATGCAGGTAGCGGCCGTCGTGGCGAACGACGAAGGAGACGATAGATAGCCTCTCGGCCGTGAGGTTTCCAAGCACTTCGATGTTTGGGTGTGCTCTCCACCTGTCGATGGCCCGCTCTATGAAGGACTCCTCCCGCGCGCGAATTGCCTCCGGTCCAACCGCCTCCTTCAGCTGAAACACCAGGCCGGCGCGGATCGACTCGATGATGGCGGGGGTACCGGCTTCTTCGCGGTGTTCGGGTTCTTCCAGATAACTATGCTCGGTCGGGTTCACGTACGAGACGGTCCCGCCACCTGGGATCACCGGGACGCGATTGCCGAATAGCTCCCGACGCGCCACGAGCACACCCGGCGTGCCCGGACCACCGATCATCTTGTGCGGCGAGAGAAAGATGGCGTCTTTGTATGCCGGGGACTCAACATCGGCGGTCATGTTCATCGCCACATACGGTGCCGCCGCGGCATAGTCCCAGAAGGAGAGCGCTCCGTAGCTGTGGAGCAAGGAAGCCACCGCATCGGTGTCGGTCACAATGCCGGTCACGTTCGAGGCCGCCGAGAAACTTCCGATCTTCAGCGGACGGTCCGCATACTCGCGCAGCCTGCGCCCCAGGTCGTCGAGGTCCACATGACCGTCGGAGTCCTCCTTAATGACGACCACGTCCGCTATGGACTCGCGCCATGGGAGCTCATTGGAATGATGTTCGTACGGTCCGATAAACACAACCGGACGTTCCGCTTCCGGAATCATCCGAGAGAAGCCATAGCGCTCATCGAGATCGTTCGGGATCCTCAGCCCCAAGACGCCGATGAGTTTGTCTATCGCTCCCGTGGATCCCGATCCGCAGAAGACAACAACATGGTCATCGTTTCCGCCGACCGCGTCGCGGATTATCGCCCGAGCCTCTTCGCGAAAACGAGTGGTCTGCAGCCCGGTCCCCGAGCTCTCCGTGTGGGTGTTGGCATAGAGCGGCATCACCACGTCCCGAACGAAGTCCTCGATGAAGGTCAGCGACCGGCCGGATGCGGTGTAGTCGGCATAGGTAACCCGCCGCGGTCCGTAGGGACCCGGGATGGTCTCGCCCTCGCCGATGACCGAGGACCGGATCGTCTCGATCAGAGTTGCGGAGTTGTCATTCATGAAACTCGCCTCCATGACGGCATTGTCAGGGGACAGCATGAACGATCTGCGCTAACTCGTCTCCCAAAGTTGCCGAAATTCAGACCCCGGCGAGCGACAGCGCCGGCCGGGACATCCCTTGCTCATGGGCCCACACATCCAGTGCAAGCGTCGCGATGTCGTCTACGAGGGGAACAACCTGCCGCGCACCGGCGACCCGGAGATCGAAAGTCTTGATGTAGTGGCGACAGGTATCGCACGCATCTATGCGGACCCCGTCCTGGCCGTCGGCCGCATAGGGGCCCAGGCGCCTCGAATCCTCCTCGCCGCACCAAACGCAGACCGACCGCGGAAACGACCATCGGGCCGCACATCGGGCGCAGATCAGATACCGGGGCGAGCCCTGTAGAAACGCCCCGGACTCCTCCACTATGACCGAACACTGTGGCGGCCCACCGCACATCGGGCACACCGGACCCGACCATTCGTCCCGGGACGGCGGGTCGATCCCCGCGGCGGCGAGCTCGAGTAGCGGGGCGGCCGCGATCCGCACCCATCCGCCCATTCGAGGGTCGAGCAGAGTTGGGTCATCGAGCCACGCCTCGACCAGCGAACGGACTTCGCCGTCCCCGGCGGCCAGGAGTCCTCGTCCGGAATCCGCAAGCGGCCCCGGCACCGGCGGAGCTCCCGTGAGAACTCGAACGGCCTCAGACACCTCCTGACTAAGGGGGCCCGCGGCTGCCGTGAGATCGAGCAGGGGCCATCGGTCGGTGAGGCGTGCCTCCAGCGCGCCCGAGGAGACCCGTGCTGCTGCGGATCGCATGCTTCCCTGAAGCGAGCGGCCGAGCTGATAGTCGAGAACCACTACGAGGAAGTCCAGTGGCTCCGCGGCGGCCGGTGACCGCTCGATAGTGCGTGCGCGGTCAAGGCGCTCCCTGAAGTCGCCCGGACCTCCTCCTCCCTTCACGTGCGGACGGCCGGTTTTTGCTCCGGGGCTGCGGCCTGTTGTGGCGCTTCCTGCTCCCTGAACCAACGAGGGTGATGCCACGCCGCCCACCTGCGCTCGACCCGCCCCGTGGTCATGCCCCTGACCGTCCCCGGGAGCAGCGCGGTGGACATGTACACGTGGATGATGAAGCCGCCAACGGTGAGAAGGAAGAACGCGTGATGAACGAGACGAGCGGTCAGGTTCCACCCCGAACCCAGAAGCCACGGATACCAGAGCGGGATTCCAGTCAGCAGCAGGATGAGGCCGGTGCCCAACGCGAACCAGTAGTAACCCTTCTGCCCCGCGTTGTACCGGCCGACATCGGCATCGACGTGACCCGTCCGCGCGTAGTTGCGAAATTCGCGCGCCCACCGCCTGTCCTCTGCCTCGAACAGCATGTCGCGCGTCCACGCGAACAACATGTAGGCGATGCCGATCGTGAACGCGACCCCGGCCCACGGGTGCAGCCAGCGCACGGTTTGACCTCCGCCGAGAACGTCGTAGAGCCATGCCATACGCGGGTAACCAAGCGCGAATCCTGACAGCATTAAGTAGATGAACGTCACGGCGGTGAACCAATGCATAATTCGATCGGCTAGGGAGTAGCGAACGATCTCGCTCTCGCGAGGGACTTCCCGCATCATCGGTGATCACCTTCGTTCGAGCCGCCCGACTCGGTGGTCCGAGCCTTCTTTTCGGTGAGGTCGATTTCGCCCTCGCCCTTGGCCCTGGCGTGCTCGACCGCCTTGTCCTCTGAGGGCGGGAAACGGCGCCCCGTTCGGAGGAAGAACACCACGGTGCCGATAACCCCGGCCCAGACCGAGATCGAACCCAGTTTGCGCAACCCGCTCATCAAGCCGAAGAAGCTGGTGTTCGAAGTAACAGTCGGATTCTGTGGCAGGCCGTACTCCTCAAGCATCTCGCCTCTGGGCACGACGTACATCATGTGGAGACCGCCGACACCCTCCGGGTCGTACAGCAAGGCGTCGTCGAAGCCGCGATCCTTGAGTTTCCCGACCTTTTCCTTGCCGTACGTCGTCATCTCTTCCTTGGTTCCGAATTTGATGGACCCCGTCGGACATGCCTTCACGCACGCCGGCTCCATTCCATTCGACACTCGGTCGACGCACAGCGTGCACTTGTAGACCTTCTTCGTTTCTTGGTCGAAACGCGGGATGTCGAACGGACAGCCGCTGACGCAATACTGGCACCCGATGCATTTCTCTTGATCAAAGTCGACGATGCCGTTTTCGTACTGAACGATTGCCCCAGGTGCCGGGCATGCCTCGAGACAGCCGGGCTCCTCGCAGTGCAGGCACGAGTCCTTACGGATCAACCATGCGATCCCGTCCTCTTCGAGATCGACCTCGTTGAACCGCATGAGATCCCATGTGTGGGGAGTCAGATCCTCATGGCTCTGGTAGCTGCCGAAGTTTGACGTCTCCTCCACCTGGAGGTCGTTCCACTCCTTGCACGCGATCTCACAAGCCTTGCAGCCGATGCAGAGGTCGATGTCGACGATCTTCGAGACCTCGGATCCCGGCGTCGAGTGGTCGCGGCGAATGTTTGTCCCGGACGTTGGGGTGGCCGATTTCCTTCGAATGGCGAGTCCCAGTTCAGTCATACCGGCACCCCCCTATACCTTTTCCACATCGACGAGAAAGCCCTTGAACTCCGGTGTAGCCACCGTCGCGTCGCCCACGTACGGCGAGAGGAGGTTCGCCATCAGGTTTTTGTTCTCCGCCTTCAGGCCCTTACCACCCGCATAGTGCCAGTGCACCGGCACGCCCACCTGGTAGACCTCCTTGCGCCCCAGTCGTAATGGGCGCATGCGCTTTGTGACCAGCGCGATCGCGACAACTTCGCCACGTTTAGAGCGCACCCGCACCCTGTCGGTGTTGGAGATTCCCTTCTTCCTTGCAAGCTGGGGAGGAATCTCCACGAAGAAGTCCGGCATTGCCTCTACCAGATACGGCACATGCTGGGTTACGAAATGCTCGTGCTCCGTCACCCGATACGTGGTTGCAACGTACGGGAACTCGCTGTCGTCCTCCGCCCAGCTGGCAGGCGCGTCCTCGAAGTGGATCGACGCAGGATTCTTGTTGGTTTCACTCAACGGATTGACGATGGGCGATTCGACCTGTTCGTAGTGCTCGGGAATGGGCCCATCTCGCATCAGGCTTCCGGGAGCGAACAATCGCGCCACACCCTCGCCGGTCATGATGAAAGCGCCCAGACTGTCCGGCGGGGCATCCGGTGGATAGTCCGGCACATCGCCTGTCCACAGGCTGCCGTTCCACTTGATCCCGGGCCTTGTGTCGTCCCACGGATCGCCCTTTGCGTCGGCCGACGCCCGGTTGTAGAGAACACGCCGGTTGGCCGGCCATGACCATGTCCAGTTGTGGAAGAAGCCCATCCCGGTGGGGTCGTCCGTGCCGCGACGATCCATCATGTTGCCCTCTTCCGTATAGGAACCCGTATAGATCCAGTTCCCGATTGCGGTTGTGCCGTCGTCCTTGGCGTCCAGG
>DASQUP010000118.1:0-2855 GCA_035641235.1 Actinomycetota bacterium | reverse complement strand
CCCCGGGCTGTTCGATTTCGGGTACCGCGGGGATCTGCCGGCCCCGGGGCGTGAAGAACTTGAAGCGGTCGCCGTCTTTGGCGACCTTGAACCCGCCCTCGTGCACTTGCCGGTGGTGAAAGCGGCACAAGAGCACGAGGTTGGGTAAAAGGGTCTTGCCGTAGTGGGTCCAGAACACGATGTGGTGGGCGTCGTAGTGGCCTTTTGCCGTGCACCCGGGCCACCGGCACGTCTTGTCGCGCGCCTTGAGCGCCCGGCGCATGCGGGTCGGCACCCTGCGTTTCTTGCGACTCGACACCGGCGACCCGCCGGTCTCGACCATCTCCACTAACGCTGCGTCGCACGCGATGCGCCGGGCGGTCTCCGGTGTGATCTCCGCCCCCGGCTCGACCTCGCAGCGGGTCTCGGACAAGACGTCGTCGGTTACGTGCACGACGACCTGGTAGCGGTCGGATCCCGCTCCGGGGTCCATTGAGTCGAGCGCCCGTTCGGCGACTGTGGCAAGGGCATCGGCGTAGCGCGCTCGGGTGTCTGCGTCGGGATCGGCTGCGTTTTTATCGAACGCGACCGCGAGCGCCTTGTCGACGACCGCTCCGGCCTCCGGGGTCAACCGGCCCCTGATGATGTAGTCGGAGCCCTCGTCGAAGTACGCCTGGAGATAACGGCGGTGGTGGCGTTCGACGTCTTCGTCTGTGAGCGCCTCGGTGGTCTTGTTGTAGGCGCGCGTGATGGCCTCGAGTTCGGGCGTCGGGGCGTAGCGCGCGTACTGCAGCAACGTGTCCTCGGTCGCGTCGGTTGCGACCCGGGTGATGGCGGCGGCCTTGGCGAGGCTCACCTCCCCGGCCTGAAGGGCCTTGGTGGTCCCGGGGCAGTCGTCGAGGCGGTCGGCGACCCGGCACACGACGTTGGCCTCGCGCATCGACAGCCCGGCGCGCCACGACAGCCAGTGCCCCGCGCTTTTTGCCCCCCACGTGTGCCACAGGCCCCTGCGGTTGATCTCCGCTTGCAGCTCGACCGCCCGCCCCATGGCGACATGGACGTGGGCCCACAGGGCCTGCATCTGTTTGTCGAGGTCGTCGTCGGACAGCTCGGTCGGGTCGACCGGCGCCGCTTCCACCACTGCCTCGGACTTGACATCTCGTGTCGCTTGATCGAACATATGTTCGATATTAATGCCTCAAACCGGGCAAAGTCAAGCTTTGTTCGGCGCGATTTGTCGCGGTAACGAGACATAAATCACGGCCCGAAACATCTCAGGGCGGCGGCGCAGTCCCCACACTCCTCCTGTCGACCCACCTTCGTTTCTTCGGACTTCTGGCAAATCCGGAATCCGAGCACCGTGCACCGGGTTCCCAAGCGATAGTGATCCGACTCGACGAGTAGGAGGGGGATGACCTCGGAGACCGTCGCCGATAAGGAAATAGAACCGCGGCGCGTCCTGGGGACCGCTCACGGCACGATGCTCGGTGCCTTCGGTCCCTTGGAGTGGGGGCTTCTCGCCGGAGTCTCCCTGATGTGGGGGTCGTCCTTCCTCTTCATCGCTATCGGCGTCGAGTCGTTCGAGCCGGGCGTTCTTGCGTTCGGGCGATTGGCTCTGGGCGCGGCAACCCTTGCCCTCGTCCCCAAGGCCCGGCGCCCGGTGGACCGTGGGGATCTCCCACATATCGCGATCCTCTCCTTGACGTGGATGGCGATCCCGTTCTTCCTCTTCCCCCTCGCCGAACAGCGGATCTCGTCTGCGCTCGCCGGCATGATGAACGGCGCCGTTCCCCTGTTCGCGGCCTTGTTCGCGAGTCTGATGCTCAAGCGAATGCCCGGCCGCTACCAGCTCGCCGGACTGGTAGTCGGATTCGGAGGCGTCATCGCGATAGCTTGGCCCGCGCTCGGTGGCGCGAGGGTGACAACGGTGGGAGTCCTCCTCGTGGTTCTCGCAGTGATCCTCTACGGGTTATCCATCAATCTGGCCGTGCCCCTCCAGCAACGCTACGGCGCGCTCCCGTTGTTGCTGCGCGCACAACTATTTGCTCTTGCGGCGATGGCTCCGGTTGCCGCGGTGCAACTTCCGGGGTCCGAATGGAGCTGGCCCAGTGCGCTCGCAACCCTGCCGCTGGGTGTCTTTGGAACCGGACTCGCTTTCGTAGCGATGACGACACTTGCGGGACGGGTCGGAGCAACACGCGGCACCGTCGCGATCTACTTCCTTCCCGTGGTGGCCATTGCTTTGGGCGTCGTGTTCCGAGACGAGACGGTGGCCGTGTTGTCACTCGTGGGGACCGCGCTGGTCATAGTGGGAGCCTGGCTCACGAGCCGCAAAGAGCACTCCACCGCACCTCGGAGCGAATCGCTTCCGCAGACTTAGAGCTCGACCCATCCGGTGCGCACGCGCCAGTGCCGCCCTGCGCGAAGGTGGGCAACGATCGCTCGCTCCAACGTCGTTGTTTGCGGCACACCGGTCGTCTTCGGCGCGCCAACTTTGAACACAAACTTGAACACTTCGACGTCGTTCTCGACGGCGCCGGGGACCTGGTGGAATCGCTTCTGGAAGCGGACCAGGTTGGAGTCCTCGTCGAGGTAGTCCTGGAGCTGATCGTCCAGGAGCCACGAGATGCACGTGGCGATGCGGAACCTCTGCTCCGGCCAGTGCTTCCGGAAGAAATCGCGAGCCCACAAAAACGAGCGGTCGCACGCGGCCGGGTCGAGCGGCCCCGTTTCGGGGATATGGACTCCGATGGCCGGGTCCCCTCGGCGGAATCCGAGCCCCATGCGCGCCGCCTCATCGTCCTCGTACCAGACTTCCGAGCTGTCACTTCCGTCGGCAATCCGGTAGGGGCCGAATTGGAGGCGGCCCAGCTGGT
>DASQUP010000117.1:0-4376 GCA_035641235.1 Actinomycetota bacterium | reverse complement strand
CCGAGTCGCGTCGCTCGTGTGGTTCGGTGACGGGTCCACGTCGGAGGGCGACTTCCACGAAGCGATGAACTTCGCCACCGTCTTTCGACTCCCCACGGTGTTCTTCTGCACCAACAACCAATGGGCGATCTCAACGCCGTTCTCCAAACAATCCGCAAGCGCCACGGTGGTGGAGAAGGCCTCGGCCTACGCAATGCGCGCGGTGCAAGTAGACGGATTCGATCCAATTGCCTGCTGGCGCGCGACACGCGACGCACTCGAGCGGGCCAAGACAGGAGAGGGGCCGACTTTGATCGAGGCCCTTTGCTATCGCATCGCGCCCCACGCGACCGCAGATGACCCGTCGAAGTATCGGGATGAGTCCGAGACGAGCAAGTGGAGGGCTCTGGAACCGGTAGGGAGGACCGCCGCCTACCTCCGCAGGATGGGCATCCTCGACGACGCCGCCGAGCAGGCCGCTCACGACGACGCGCTGCGGCTGATTGCCGCGGCCGTGAAAGAAACGGAGGAGCTCACAGAGGCGCCGGCGGACATCTTGTTCGCCACGACATATGCGTCCGGCCTGACCTTCGACGGCGACCTGGACACATTTACCTCCCGATGAGCCCGGGGCCATAGCAGGCTCGCCGTACCGCTGAATAGCATTTAGCGTTGGGAGCCGATGGCAACCCTAGAGACCGTTTCAACCCGGCGACGTACTCCACCACTCGGCTGGTCACTGATCGCCGGCACCGCAGCGGTGGTCCTGCTTGCCCGTGTTGTGAACGTCGGTGGAGTGGCCGGCACCGAGACGTTCGTGCTCATCTTTACATCGTTGGTCGTGGAGGCCCTTCCCTTCGTGATGTTGGGTGCTCTTGTATCGGCGTTCATCGCCGTGTACGTGCCCGAGTCGGTTTTCGGCCGCCTGGCGGCGTTGCCGTTGCCGCTTCAGGTGCCCGGCGCGGCGCTGGGCGGGCTTGCGTTCCCGGTGTGCGAGTGCGGATCGGTGCCGGTGGCGCGGCGATTGATCATGCGTGGGATGCACCCGTCGGCGGGCCTTGCATTCATGCTGGCGTCACCGATCATCAATCCGATCGTTCTCGCCTCGACCTGGGTTGCATACAGCGGCCGAGGGCTTGCCGCGGAGATGCTTGCAGGACGGGCGGTGCTCGGGCTCGCACTGGCCATCATCGCGGGATGGGCGATCGGAAGCGAAGGCGCTTCGGAGTTGCTTAGGCCGCGCGCCGGCGATGATCAGGTGCACGAACACGGCGGGGACGGGGGCGATAGACGGAGACAGTTCGTCGAACATTTCGCGAGCGACTTCTTCTTCATGGGACGGTTCGTCGTCCTGGGCGGTGCCCTTGCAGCCCTTCTCCAGACCGCGATCCCCCAGAGTGTGGTCTCAGGAGTGGCGACGACGCCGATCATCGGCTCGCTCGCGCTCATGGGTATCGCGTATGTCCTCTCACTATGTTCGGAGGCCGACGCGTTCGTGGCCGTCAGCTTCACACCGTTCCCGCTGGGGTCCCAACTTGCATTTCTCGTTTTTGGCCCGGTCGTCGACGCGAAGCTGTCCTTCCTCTACGGGGCTACATTCCGGAAGCGGTTCGTGAGCCGCTTGGTGGTGGTGTCGGTTCCCGTTGTTCTGGCCGGATCGCTGTGGTTCGAGGCCCTGGTCGCATGAGCATCGATGCCCGCCGGCTGGCGCGAGCCGTTGTTCTCAGCGTGTGGGCGGGGTTCTTCATCTGGCTCCGGACAACGGGAGAGGTGACGCGCTATCTCGGCCCCCGGACCTATTGGGTGGTCACGTTCGGCGGAGTGGTGCTCGCTGCAGGAGCGCTGGTCCACTTCCTTACGATTCGGACGTCGCATCCAGGCGCGCCGGTGGGCGTGCGTGAGGGACTCGGCATGCTACTGCTCACTCTTCCGGTGCTCGCGGTCCTGATGGTGCCGGGAGCAGACCTCGGGGCGCTCGCCGCTTCGCGAAGAAACGCCGCCAGCGGCATCGCATCGGTCTCGTCGATCATTCCCGAGCCCGATGCCGAACGCGAGGTGCAATTCCTCGATATTCACTACGCGAACCAATCGGAGTCCTACGCCGCCGCCATGGGTATTGCCGAGGGGCTTGAGTTGGAGCTCATCGGGTTCGTAACTCACCCTTCCGGGCTGGACGACGGCACCTTCGCCCTTACACGCTTCTATGTCTCGTGTTGCGCGGCCGATGCAATCCCCTATTCGGTGGCGGTCTCAACGGACACGGATTATCCCGACGACACATGGCTTCGCGTATCCGGTTCTCTGACCCAGATCGGTGGACGTTGGGTGTTGTCGCCCGAGACCGTCGAGCGGGTTAAGAAGCCGAAGGATCAATACCTGTACTAGAGCCCCACGCCGGCGCGCCGGATTGTCAGTTGGCGTCGACCGGCCGCGCCGCGTAGGTGCCGTAGTCGGGCACCTGATGCCGATAGGTGCCGCCCATGAGCGGCGAGGCGATCATGAAGTCGGCGCTGCTGCGATTGCAGGCGATCGGGATGTTCCACACAACGGCCATTCGCAGAAGCGCCTTCACATCCGGATCATGCGGCTGCGGCTCGAGCGGATCCCAGAAGAAGATCAGGACATCGATATCGCCCTGCGAGATCATCGCCCCTAGCTGCTGGTCGCCGCCCAAGGGGCCGCTCTGAAGCTTGGTGACCTCGAGATCGAGGCGCTCCGACAGGACCTTCCCGGTGGTTCCGGTGGCGCAGAGATCGTGGCGCGCGAGGGTGCCGCGGTTGAACTCAGCCCACTCCATCAGGTCTTTCTTCTTGTTGTCGTGCGCCACAAGGGCCACTCTCTTGAGTGAGGGAAATGTGTGAACCATGGTGTTTGTCACTTTCGTAGGCGATTGCACGTTCAGTAGCAACGCTACAGCGCCTCCGCATCTTCCCTACGAACTCCGAGCGGGGCTCTCATGAACGCCTGGCGGGGGAAAAGCCGCGATTCCGCCCTGCGTCCTGGCGATAGGGTGCCCGAACTATGGAGATGATCCGGCGGGGGTTGCACCTTTTTGCCGCCCGAGATTTTTCCTTTCTCATGGGGGTCCAGTTCCTCGCCCAGGCCGGCGACGGCATCGTTCAGGCGGCGCTCGCCAAACTTATTGTGTTCGGGGGCCAAGAAGGCTTTGACGTTGAAGCCGCCCGGAGCCCCGACGAGCTTCTACGGATCGTGCTGTACGTCTTCGTCCCGTACACCGTCCTGAGCCCCTTCCTTGGAGTTGTCATCGACCGATGGGATCGTCGGCGGCTCCTGTTCCTGGCGAACGGATTTCGCGCGGTAGTGATTGCGATTGTGGCGGTTGCCGGAACCGGTCGCATTCCCGACGCGGCGTTGTTCCTGGCATTCCTGCTGACGATCTCCTCCACACGCATAGTCCTTGCCACAAAGGCGGCCGCGCTTCCCGTCGTACTCAACGAGCGAGCGCTTGTGGAGGGCAACGCCGTCTCGCAACTTTTGGGTGCGATGTTCCAGCTGGGCGGGGCCGGCGCCGCGCTCCTGATCACTGGAGTCATAGATGTCGAGCCCGTCGTCTTGTTGGGAGCGCTCGTCTACGGCATCGGCGCGGCGCTGGCGCTGTGGCTCCGGCACGTGGGGGAGCCCCGAACCCCTCTCACTTTCTCGGAGGAGATAGCGCGCGTGGTGCGGAACATCGCTGCGGGAGTGATCGAGGTTGGACGCACACCCAAGGCCGGTGCATCCATCACGACATACTTCTGGCTTCGTTTCCTCTGGAGTTTCTCGATTGTCTCGATTGGGATTGTGGCCCGCGATCTTCTCGCCGACGAGGACACAGCGGTGCTCATCATCACCGGCGGCACGGGCGCACTTGGTGCCGGACTGGGTTTCCTACTCGCACATCGGCTCCAAGCGAGAGTGAGAACGACCTCGCATCTCGTGTTCGCTGCGTCGTTCGTAGCCGGGAGTGCAGTCGCAGTCTTTGGAGCGGTAGACATCAGTGCGGCGATCGCCGTTTTAACTTTCTTTCTCGGATTCGGGTTCTTCCTGGCGAAGATCTCGCTGGACACGCTGGTACAGGAAGCACTAGGGGACGACTTCCGGGGGCGGGCGTTCTCTTTGTACGACATCGCGTACAACCTGGCGTGGGTTATCGCTGCAGCGCTACTAAAAATTGCCTGGACTCCAGAGAATCCTGGGCCCCTCATCGTGGCGGTGGGCGTGATATTTCTGATCGGTACCGCGGGGATCGCAACTTGGTTTCGCAGGGCCGGTTTGTTCAAAGTTCCGGCGACCATGGAATCTCACACAGGATGACAGGGACGCCACATCGCGGATTCCTCAACAGGGCCATTTGGTCGAGTCCGGCCGTCCGCATTCTGGCCATTGTGCTTTTGGCG
>DASQUP010000116.1:0-7754 GCA_035641235.1 Actinomycetota bacterium | reverse complement strand
CTACCAACCACGACCCGCGCCCGAGGCGCTGCAAAACAACCTGACCGTTTGAGACGCGTTCGGGATTCGGCCTAGACCGGCATCGCGGCGGCGCGAATGGCCTGATGCACGAGGGGGCTCTCCATCTCGCGCGCCAGCACCTCCGCGGTCTCGAGAGCACGTGGGTCGCCGAGCTCGTGCCGGTACAGATAGGCCCAGGCCACGAACTCCCGCAGCCCGGTGCGGCCGGCTAGCGACTCCAGGTCGTTGATCCAGCGAGCGGCCTCCGGAACCCGGTGCCTCGCGGCTACTTTGCAGAGGGCATCGAGCGCGTAGGCCAGCGTCCACGTGTGGTCGGGCGTCCGGACGAGATACATCTGTGCCTCCTGGAGAAGTTTCACCGCCCCCTCCACATCTCCGCGCTCCGCCGCCAGCATTCCCAGTCCCGTCGACCCTTTTGCTTTGAAGCAGGGATCGGCGTATTGGCTCCCCATTGCGAACGCGTGCTCGAAGAGTTCCTCTGCTCGCTCGAGGTTCCCTTCGTGCAGCTCGAGCTGGCCGAAGTAGGACTCGGGCCAGGGCCTCATCCACGCCCATCTCTGTTCATCGCATAGAGACAAGGCACGGTCGAAGGCGGCGCGCGAGGCGGTGAACTCCCCTCGCATCATCTGCGCCTTGCCGAGCATCGAGAGCGCCGGAACCACGTGACGCGTCTGGTCCGCGCTCGTCGCGAGGCGAACCGCTTCCTCGAGGTGTTCGACGGCGGCCCCGTATCGCCCGGTCTCCATTACCCCCATGCCCAGGACCCACAGGGCGCCCGCTCGGGTGTCGGGATCGTCGCCGGCTAGTTCCAGAGCTTTGTTCAGCAGGACCTCCATCCGCTGATAGCGGCAGGTCAGCAGCTCGACCCACGCGATCTCTCGGTAGGCGGCCGACTCGAGGTGATCGTCGTCGAGACGCTCCGCGATGGCCGCGGCCTCGTGCAACGCCGCGGCCCCTTCCTCGTAGCGGAAACGCCCGCAGTGCACGAGTGTCGTGCCGATGGCAAAGAGGGTGCGCGCCTTGAGCTCGAGATCTCCGAGGAGATGAGCCTCCGCGGTCGCCCGGCGCAGGCACTCGATCCCCGCATCCAGGGCTCCCGCCTTGATAGCGGCCTCGCCGGCCTCGAGCTGCGCGCGCACGGCCGGGCGTCCTCCGAGGGGGCCGCTGGTCGTCGACGCGAAGCTCACGTCGACGGAACTCGTGACGTTTGCGCCGGGCTCCACGCCGAGCTCCTTGCCGAACAGCTCCACGCACGCCGCCAACTGGCGCGCGGCCGCATCGCGGTCTCCCGCGGCCGCGTACGCGCGGATCAGCAACGCCTGGAAGGTCTCGTCGAGAGGGTCGGATGCCACCAGGCGAGCCGCGTAATCGATCGCCCCCTCGGCATCTCCGGCGGCGATCCGGAACATCGCCGCCTCGCGTAGGATCGCCTCCGTGGAAGCTTTGACGTGCCTCCTCTCGTTGAGCAGCCAGGCATCGAAGGACGGCGAGGACGAAAAGTCCATCCCTTCCAACAGCTCGCGGCCCAGACCGGGCGCCTGGGTAGCCTCGACCCAGGTTCCCGATTTGAGAACGAGAACATCGACGTAGGCGCCCGGCGGCAGCGACAGGGACACCCGCTCTCCCTTGAGAAGGCTGTGTGAACCCAGGGCACGGCGCAGTTCGGTGAGGTTCCAGCGCAATGCCCGCAAAGGATCGTCTGCCTCACCGAACAACAGCGATGCGAGATGGTCGCGTGTTGCCGGGGCTCTCGACAGCAGCAAGTACGCGAGCAAGGCCCACACCTTTCTGCCTCTAAGAGGCTCGATTGGTGAGCCGTTGCGGCTGATGGAAACGTTTCCGAGCAGATGGATGGATACAGTCATAGCTCCTCTTTCACAATGGTCTTCGACTGCCGGCCGGGACACAAGCGGGTTCCCCCTGCTTAAGGGGAGAGCCGCTTCCGCGTGGCGACTCTCCCCTTTGCTTCGACACTTCGACCAGGGCGGCTTCGCCTCGCGCTGTTGTCAAAGTGCCGAAGTTGGCCTACAGCGCGAGTCGCGTGCGGAGGAAGTAACCGCCCATGCCCGCCAGCAGAGCCGTCGCGATCACCAAGACGATGAGAGTCGTATCCGGCAGCTGCGTCCGGGCCGGCGAATCCACAACCTTGATCGGCTGCTGCTCTCGGGCGGCCTCTCCAACGACCGAGTGGAGCCAGCCATCGGTGGAGCCAACGAGCTCTTCGGCGGCCGCGATCCCGCGAGCCGTCTCCGCTCGAGCGTTCTCACCGACGGTGGACCCGAGCCATCCGTCGGTGACGGCTCGCCGAGCCGGAGCCGCGGCGCGGGCTTGCTCGCCGATCTCCGACTGGTACCAGCCGTCGGTGACTGCAGAGGTGCTCGTCGGGCGTGACCCCTGGGCGATCTCGGAGTGCAGCCATCCGTCGGTGACGCCTTCGCTCGCCATGCCGACTCCCCCGAGCGCAATCAGCATCACGGCAAGCGCGGTCACCAGTAGGACGGCCTTGCGACCAATCCTGATCCTGACCTTGAATCTCTTCATGACCCACCTCCTGCCTCCTGGGCTGCCCGCCTGGGGCAACCGCTCGTACGGTGACGATCAACCCTCGTCGTTTGAGGCCCCGTTTGAAGGGACTGCGAATTCCAGAGATCGCGTTGGCCTCTGAGACGTTGCCGAACGGCGCACTAGAATCGACGAATGGCGACCCGGTCCCCCGACCTGCACGGTCTGAACCCCGCGTCCAAGGAGTACCTCGAGGCGATCTTCGAGCTCGAGGAGGAGGGCCAGCGCATCCTCCAGGCACGCATCTCCGAGCGGCTCGGGCTCGCGCGGGCGACCGTGTCCCTACGCACCCAACCAGGGCGCCACCTGCTGGCCCTCCTGCTCACGGCGATCCTCACGTTCGTCGTCGGGCACAGCCGTGAGCGCTCCCTTCGACATCGACGTGGGTGCCGGCCACGCAAATCTTCCAGCTGGTCATCGCAGCGGGCTTCGCGGGGCTGGCGGTGTGGCTGTTCCGTAACCCCATCGGCAACGGAGTCAGGGCGCGGGCAGATGGGCTCACGCGTTGGACCGCCGGCGCGTTCGCGGTGCCCAATTCTGGGAAGGTGTTGCGGCGATCCCGGATCTTCCACGGAATTCCGAACGTGGCGAGTCTTGCGGTCGTGCAGCCCTTACTGTTGGTCAGCCTTGTCGCCCACGGCATTGTGACGGTAAAGTCGCGTCGCCTCGCGGCATGAGTCGCTGTTCCGCTGCGGTTAGTCGTCATCTCGCAAAGCTGGCCCGCGCCACGCATCGCGGGTGATTAGATCGTGATGGTACGCGCGTTCACGAGCACGCCGAAGCGGTTCGCGCAGTGTTCTTTTAGGACCACCGCCCTGGTTAGGCGCGGCTAGGCACCTGCCGCTTCGGCGATCGGATCAACGAGTTTGCTCATATCGATCTCGGCCGCCTCTAAGCCGTCTTTCCACCACGCAACCTCGGCCCACAATCCGTCGGGATCCACGAAGGAGAAGGTGAGCAAAACACCGAAGTCATTCACCTCTCCGGCTGTGGCGCCTTCTCGTATCAGACGTTGCCTCAACTCCTCGAACTTCTCGTACGTATCGGTCTGAAGCGCGAAGTGATCGACGCGACCGCGGTTGAACATCTCACCGTCGAACCGGGCGACGTCCAAGTCTGTCATCTGCCAAGCATGGAGGACGGCCGGTCCCCCGAGCGTGATGAAAACGTGCCGCGCTCCGATGGGAGGGATCTCGAGATCGACCACCTTCTCAGCGTCAAAAATCCGTTCGTAGAAGGCAATGAGCCGGTCAAGATCGCTCGACACCGTGGCTATGTGGTTGATCCCGATCAGCATGCTCATATCCGTCAGCCTCCGCTTCCCTTGAGGTAATCTTAGGGTCCCTGATTATCAGGCAACCTTAGTACCTTGTCAAGGAGAAGATGCAGATGCCCACCATTTCTCCAGACCGGATGCCGACTACCGGTCTTCTAGGCCGCGCCTACAACAAACTCTCGGCAGAGATCTTCGACCGAGTTCGCTCTGCGGGGGCTGCAGATATCCGACCAAGCCACGGCAATGTGATGGAGCAATTGACGATCGAGCACCCGCTGCGTCTGACCGATATCGCCCAGCGTTCCGGCATCACCGCGCAATCTGCGGGCGCCCTTGTCGATGAGCTCGAAGAACTCGGCTACGTCGAACGCAGGCCGGATCCTGGCGACCGACGCGCCAAGTTGATCCATCTGACCGCCAAGGGCCGTCGAAACGCCGACCTGGCTTTTGACATCGTGAAGGACATTGAGGAAGAGCTCGAGCATCGATTAGGAAGGAGGTCGCTGGCTCAGCTTCGTCGGGCGCTCATCGCGATTACCCAGACCCTGCGATAAGAGTCAGACGAACGGCCGGAGGGAACGAGGATTCTCGGTTCGCGCACCGATCAATCAGCTCCACCCCCCCGGTCCCGACCTGCTATTTCGCGACGAGCGTCGTGACGGTGTGCGAACCGCCCGTGCCTCTTCGTTGCTGGCTTGGGGTCGCACGACCCCTTGGCATGGGGCCGATGTCAAGCTCCTTGTCGACGGAATGAACGAGCGGGATTGTTCTTGGAAGGAAACGAAATGAACGTAGAAGACGTTGTCGCAGCCTACGACCGTGCCTGGAATGAGCCGGATCCGGCCGAGCGCCGAAGGCTCCTTGAGCTTTCGTGGGCCGAGGATGGAGAGCTGGTCGACCCGACAGGCCGGTTCCAAGACCGTGAAGCGATCATCGAAAGGCTCGCTGGCTTCTCAGAGCGCTTTCCGGGCGCTCGCGTCGATATCACGAGCGGTATTGATGATCATCACGGCTTCGTGCGGTATGCCTGGATGATTACTGATGCGGACGGCGCAAGGCAACTTGAGGGGATTGATGTGTGCGAACTGGCCGAAGACCGACGGTTGCGAAGAGTAGTGATGTTCTTCGGTCCGCTTCCCCGAAGGAGCTGAGCCAGAGCTGCCGAAGCCCCTCCCTAGAACGGCTCACTCCTCACAAGCAACGGCTTATCCGCACGGGAAGCTCAAACGTACGGTTCGCGCACTGGTCTCTCAAGACCACTTGTTCAATGACCTGCGACAAGGGGGACACGGTACTGACACTGCGCGAACCCGTCAGGTCTCGTAAGGGGGCCTCAATCTCTTAAACATCGGAAAGTGCCTAACGTTGATCGTCGCGAGATCGGCCCCAAGTAGCTCCGCAGTTGCCGCGACAACAAGATCGGGACTGCTAATCCCCGGATGACTCTTCCTCCATCTGCGGCCAAGCTCTCCGGCCCGCCGTGCAATGGGTTCGTCAAGTGCGAGCCAACGAAGCTGCTGGAACAGGCGTTCGGTAGGCCCTCGCTCCGTGCTGCGCAGGCCGCGAGTCACTTCGACCCGCGTAATCTCGCTGCAGGCAGGCACGTCTTCCAGCGTTTCGACATAGCTGACGGCAACCGACATGCCACGAAGGATGTCGATGATCACAGAGGTGTCGATGACTGTGCTCATGCGCGGCGTCGACGCTCGATCTCTTCCTGACGCCGAGCATCCATGGCCCGGAGCGACTCAACGTAGCTCTCCCCATCGGGTAAGTGGGGGGCACTTCCTGCCGCGGCGCGCACGGCGGCTCTAAATCGGTCGAGACGAAGCCCTTTGTCTGACGAGCCCGTGAGGTAAGCGTCAATCGCCTCTCTGATCAGAGTCGACTTCGAAACCCCGGTGGCGGCAGCGCGCTTTCCCAGCGCCTCGTCCTGCTCTTCTTCGACATAGATTTGGGTCCTTTTCATGATGTATAAGTATACATCGTCAGTAGCAGGGTCGAAAAGTACCGGGAGCCAGCGATGCGCAGGAGCGGTTCGCGCACGGTTTCTTAGGACTACTAATAACAACGATGTTATTTGATTCGGCGGTCGCGGGCTGCGGTTATACACAGGGTATGAAAACGGCCGTGTCCATTCCGGATGAACTCTTCAGTCGTGCCGAGGAGATGGCCCGGAGGACGGGAAAGTCTCGCAGCCAGCTCTATCAAGAGGCGCTCTCCGAGTATTTGCTCCGCCGGGATCCTGCCGCTGTGACACGGGCCATGGACGAGGTCTTGGCTGAGATCGATCCCGAGCCCGACGCGTGGTTGGCCGAAGTTGGCCGACAAACCCTCGAACGCAGCGAGTGGTAGTCGCTCAAGGGGATATTTTCTGGGCCTCGTTACCCGATCCCGTCGGCTCAGGTCCCGGGTTCGTGCGTCCGGTGGTGATCGTTCAAGGCGATGCACTCAACGCGAGTCGTTTGGCAACGGTCGTCGTTGTCCCTCTCACTAGCGACCTCCGCTGGGCCTCCGCTCCAGGAAATGTGCTCCTAAACCGTCGCCAGACCGGGCTTCCAAAGGATTCTGTCGCGAACGTCTCGCAGATCGTGGCCGTCGATCGCGATGTGTTCTCAGAGCAGGTCGGGCGGGTGTCGCCGCCTCAGCTTGAACTCATCCTGGGCGGGATCGACGTCGTCCTCGGCCGCTGATCGCGGGCCACCGATACAAACCCTCGCAATCTGATCTTTCGGCCCGAGATCTCCGAGTGGTTCGCGCACCGGTCAATCAGCTCCACAAGCTGCAAGCGCTGCGACGATCCTCGGCCGATTTCCGGTAAGCCCCAGTTCCGACGGATCGGAACCCAGGAGCGCGATCGATGTCAGTGCAATGAGGCCCCAACCAGGAGGTTGACTCCCACATAACGAAGACCTCCGAGCTCGGGCCGCAAGTTGTTGTAGGAAACAAGTTGCGAGACGGTGGCCCGGATCTTTCGCTCG
Source organism: Actinomycetota bacterium (assembly GCA_035641235.1). Lineage (GTDB taxonomy): Bacteria > Actinomycetota > CADDZG01 > CADDZG01 > WHSQ01 > DASQUP01. The sequence continues at coordinate 914 of DASQUP010000116.1, read as the reverse complement.
TCCTGCGGGCCGGTCAGCAGATCGCCGAAACGTTGCGTCCCGGCCAACTCGTTGTGCTGGAATCGACGACCTACCCAGGGACAACGCAGGACATCTTCCGCCCTGTACTCGAGTCGAGTGGCCTCACTGCGGGACGGGACTTCGCGCTCGCGTACTCACCCGAGCGGATCAATCCTGGGAGCTCGTGGACCTTGCGTGAAACACCGAAGGTGGTCGCTGGGATCACAGATGCCGATACAGACATCGCGGCGAGTTTCTACGCGGCCATCGTGGATCACGTAGTACGAACGTCATCGCCTCGCGAGGCTGAAATGGCGAAGCTCATTGAGAACACGTTTCGCCAGGTCAACATCGCGCTTGTCAACGAGCTTGCGACGATCGCTTCGTCGATTGGTGTCGACATCTGGGAGGCGCTCGACGCAGCGGCGACGAAACCCTTTGGGTATATGCCGTTCTGGCCCGGTGCTGGTGTGGGAGGTCACTGCATCGCCGTGGACCCGAGCTACTTGTCGTGGAAGGTCCAGCAGCAACTCGGTTTCGGCGTCGGCTTCATCGATCACGCGCGCATGGTCAATAACCGAATGCCGGGATATGTCGCCCAACGCGTGTCCGAGGTGCTCAACTCGGTGGGGAAAGCCACACGTGGGTCGCGCATTCTTGTGCTTGGTCTTGCGTACAAGCCTGGAGTCAACGACGTCCGGGAGTCGCCCGCGCTCGAGGTGCTCGAGCATCTGGTCACTCGCCCCGTTGCCTTCGCATACCCGTTTGGTGCCTACGGAGCGGATCGCAGTAACCATCCGCGCATCAAGGCCACGCTGCGTCGCGAGATTGCTCGCTACCACTCCTTGGGTTTCCAGCAAGACGACCAGCGTACGATCCCGCTCGCAACCTGCGGATCAGATCCACTCCGGCTG
>DASQUP010000115.1:0-6212 GCA_035641235.1 Actinomycetota bacterium | reverse complement strand
CGCTGGCGGAAGATGTTTACGCGGAACCTGCCTAGGCCCCGCTCTGAGTAGGCGAAGTCGAGGTCGCCGGTCTCCTTGAAGCGTGCGGCCTCCTCGTCGTTCATCAGCTCCATGGCCGAGCGCTCCGTGTCCGCCTCGCTCAGCACCGGGAAGTCCGTCTTGTGCAGGTGGCCGTTCACGCGCACGTAGGGCGGCGCGCCGGGCCGAATGTGCAGGTCCGAGCCCTTCATTTCCACGGTGTAGCGCAGGTAGTCGTGGATCGTCGCCATGTTGTATGCCATCTCCCTAAAAAGCGTGGTGCTGGGCAGGCGGGCTATCACCTCCCGGCGGCCCGCTCTAGAGAATCGGCATGTCGGGGTCGCCGGTTGAGCACAGTGTTGCTAATTGACGGGAAGGCTTGCTTGTTTCCCCAGAATGTGCCTGGGTAGGTAGCCAGGACGACGCTTTTGTCAGTTTTGGGGAGGTCTCGTCATGGAGGCACCAGGAAAGATGAGTCGGGCCGAGGCTGGGCGCAAAGGGGGTCGCACCACCAAGGAGCGTTACGGGGAGGACCACTTTGGCCGCATCGGCCGAATTGGGGGCAAGAAGGGCGGAGAGACCACCAAGCGCCGCTACGGATCCGAGTTCTACCAGAAGATCGGCCGCCTGGGCGGCTCCAAGTAAGCCCAGACGCTCGACCTGCTAAATAAAGCTTTCCTAGGGATGACCGGCGCCGCAGCGCGCCGGTCATCGTCATTCCTGGCCCGGCGGCGGGGTGAGTGTCCGTTTTCGACAACTTTTGGCGGCCAACGACCCGCCTGAGCACCGAATTTCGCCAGCTTTTGGCGGAAAACGCCGTCTGAGACCGGGCCTGACGCGCGGGGAGTCTCGGCGCCCGGGTCTTTATGCTGGCCCCGATGCGTTTCCGACCCGTTCGGCACCCGGCAGCGATTCTCGGCGCGTGCCTCGTGGCGGCGTTGCTGCCCCTGGGTAAGGCCTCCGCTCAAGCCACCCCACAGATGCGACTGGAACTCGTGGCTCAGCCGGTCTGGCACGAAGCCGGCGATCCCCTGGGGCTTCGGCTGCGGGTCGTAAACGAGGGGCCGGGCGAACTACAGGGGTTCGATCTTGTCGTGGCGGCCTTCCGAAAAGTGCGAACCCGCTCGGACATGCGCACCATCTTCGGGGCCGGCAGTCTGACCCAAATCGCATCTAGCCAGCTGCCGCTGCCGATTTCCTCCGATCGCGTGCTCGGGCCAGGAGAGTCAGCGGTCATCCGGGTCCGCAATCCCGTCTCGGACCTGGCCAGCATCGACGACGAGGGTGAGCCGGGCGTGTTCCCGCTCCAGGTGACGCTCCGCGACGCATCGGCCATCCCCCAGGCCTCACTCATCACCCCCTTGCTCTACTACCCGTCCGCCGATACGCCGCGGCTGAATGTGATTCCGATCATCACGTTGAACGAGAGGCCGCGGCGGGGGCCGGGAAGCGCCTTTGCTTCCGAGGAGATCGACGGGGAGGCGCGTTTTCCCCTCGAAGATGCGCTGATGGAAGGGGGTCGGATCAGAGGACTCATCGACGTCTTGGAAAGTCAAAGTGACGAATTCCACTTCGGGTTCGCGCCAACCCCGCGGCTGCTGGAGGAGATCGCAGACCTAGCGGACGGATTCGACCGGCTGGCCGATGGAGAAGTCCAGAAAGTTGGGCAATCCGACCCCGTGCCTCGGGCCGCCGCCGGCCTTCTGGAGAGGTTGCGAGATCTCGTGGTCAGCCCGAGCGTCCAAAACATGCTCGTCCCCTACTCCGCCCCCGACCTGCCCACAATCGCGACAGAGTTCGAAGCCATCGATACTCAGCTCAGGGTTGGGGAGCAGGTCGTCGAGGAGGTCCTCGACATACCGCAGTCCGGTTGGGTGTATCCGACGTCGGCCCGCATCGACGAGATCACCTTCGAACAGTTGTCCGACAGAGAAGCGAGCCTCGTCTTTTCGTCCGATTCCCTCGACGCTCCGTCGAACCCCGAACTCGCCGGGTGCCCGGTCGAGGCGGCCAGTTTCCTTTGTCCCGTCGAGGTGCGCACGGAACAGACGGCTTCTCGAACCGGCTTCGTCCTCGATACGAACCTGCAGCAGAGCCTCGGGCAAGTGGCCAGGCCGGGGAACGACCGGCTCGACCTGCAGCAGTTCTTTGCCGAGACGGCCATGATCAGAGAGGAGTGGCCCGGCCGCCCGGATCGTGTTCTGGCCTTCGCCGTCCCGCAGAACTGGAGTCCGCGTCCACGGATCACTCGCATTCTCGTGAACGGCCTGGCGAACGCTCGCTGGCTTGCAACCAGGACGCCATCGGAGGGATTGCAAGGGCAAGACTCCACGGAGCGACGGGTTAGGAATCAGCTCGAGGCGCCCGCCGACGAGCCGATCAACCCCTCACCCGACATCATCGCCGGAGCGCGCGAACGGGTGGAGCAATTCCGTGGAGTCGACCCACCTGGTGAGCTAGTGAAGCGTCTACATCGAGATGTTCTCGTGGCCCAGAGCAAGTCGTGGTGGACCGAGCACGAGCGAGGCCTCTCCTACGCGCGCTCGGCTGCCGATAAGGTGGACTCCGAATTCGACAAGGTCCGGATCGTGGGACCCGACGAGATAACCCTCACCTCGAGAACGGGAGAACTCCAGTTCCTTGTCGTTAATGACACGGGTTACCCGATCACGGCGGGCGTGGAACTTGTCTCGACGCAGCTCGATCTCAATGAGACAGAACCCTATGAGATCTCAGCTGAACAGCAGCGCCTGAACGTGCCGGTTACAACGCGCTCGAGCGGCATCTTCCTGCTGAATGTGCAGCTCGTCACTCCTCAGGGAATCCCGATTGGCGACGCGCAGCAGATCAGGGTTCGCTCGACCGATTTCAACGCGATTGCGCTCGGTATCACGTTCGGCGCGCTGGCCTTTCTGATTTTGTTCTATGCGGTTCGTGCAGTAAGACGTAAACAGCGGTCCGGAGCCGAAGCCGGGACGAGTTCCACTTGAGTCTCGCGCGGTCAACCGCGGCGATGTCGATAGGCACGGTGTTGTCGCGCGCCACGGGTCTGTTGAGACTCGGCGCAATCGCCGCTGTCTTCGGAGTTGTAGAGAACAGGCTTGCGGATGCGTACAACTACGCAAACACCGCGCCCAACATCCTCTATGAGCTGATCCTTGGAGGAATCCTCACTTCCGTTTTCGTTCCGGTATTTGTCGAGTTGCTCGACAAAGAGGGACGGGATAAAGCGTGGGAGGTCGCCAGCGCCATAATCAACGTGTCGCTGTTGGTGCTGATGGGCATCACCGCGCTGGGCATACTCACAGCACCGTGGCTGGCGCGCTTCTATACTCCTGCGGGGATTGAAACGGCCCAAGATCAGTACGAAGTAACAACCTTCTGGCTTCGTCTCTTCATCCCTCAGATCATCTTCTACGGGCTCACAGCACTAACCGGCGGACTTCTCAACGCGCACAAAAGATTCGCCGCGCCGATGTACACGCCCATCCTCAACAACCTTGCTGTGATCGCCGTCTTCGTAGCCTTCCATCAGGCCTACCCCGACGTAGGGGGTATCGACGAGGTCACCTCGTCGCAGCTGTGGATCGTTGGTCTCGGGACCACGGCCGGCGTGGTGCTCATGGCCATTGCGCAGATTCCTTTCCTGCGCGGCCTGGGACACTACCGACTCACATTCTCGGTGGCTCATCCCTCGGTGAAGAAACTCGCGCGGCTATCGGTCTTTGTTATCGGATACGTAGTTGCGAATCAGATCGGGTACCTCATCGTTCAGTACCTGGCCAAGTCACAGCAGGGAGGCTATTCCGCCTACATCTATGCCTTCACTTTCTTCCTTCTTCCCTACAGCTTGTTCGCCGTGTCGATCTTCACTGCGCTCTTGCCGGGAATGAGTCAGCACGCCACCAACGAACGTTGGAGCGAATACCGGGAACGCCTGTCGTTGGGCATCCGGACCACGTCTTTGTTGATCGTCCCGGCGGCCGTCGGGTATTTCGTTCTGGGCGAGCCAATCGTGCGTTTCCTACTCGAGCGCGGAATCATGACCGGCGCATCCACGCAACTGGTGGCAGGAGTGCTCCAGCTCTTCACTCTCGGGCTGCTGCCATTCTCGGTGTTCCAGCTCTTCCTGCGCGCCTTCTATGCACTCCAGGACACAAAAACTCCGTTTCTGATCAACTGCGGGGCCGTTGCCTTGAACACCGCGGTCAACATCCCGATGTTCCAGTGGTTCGGCGTGCGGGGATTAGCGGCGGGGCACGCTATCGCGTACATCTTCGGAGTGACGCTTCAGGCCCGAGCGCTCGCGCGCCGAGTAGGAGGGCTGGATCTCCCGCGCATCTGGGAGTCGCTGGCCAAGATACTTGTCGCCGCCGGCGCCATGGGCCTCGTAGTGTGGGCGGCCTCGGTGGCGGCGGAACGTGGGCTCAGGCCGGCGGGAATGGTGGAGGAGCTCATCGCCCTCGGAGTTCCGATCGGGCTGGGATTGGTCACCTACCTTGCGCTGGCCCACCGGCTCGGCATCCAGGAATTGGAATACGCCTGGGGCCTTGTCGGGCGCCGTCTGCGCCGCAAATAAACGTTTCAAGAAACTGATCCCACGGCCGATATTTGCCGATAGAGAGCAGGAACTAGTCCTCGGTCACGGAACGAGAGCCAAATGATCAGCGGTTGGTTAGTCCGAATGGTTGTCATCTTTGCCGTTGTGGCGCTGCTGCTCTTCGACGCGGGATCCATCGCAGTCAACTTCTTCACCCTCGACAGCAAGGCCGACGAGATCGCGGTGTCCCTGGGCACCGGCATCACCAACCGCGAGATCAATCCCTTCAACGCCCGAGCGGTAACGAGCGCCGCAGAAGACATTGCCGACGCTGCCGGGGCCAAGCTGGTGAAGGCCGAGCTGAGCGAGGAGGGCACGGTCCATGTTCGGATTCGCCGCACCGCCGACACGATCGTGTTCGGGCGATTCAAGCAGCTCCGGGACTGGGTACGGGCGACGGCAGACGCTAGGGCAGGTTCCTCGTAGCATCGCTGCATGCCGTCACAACTGATCACGCTGGGCGACCGGTACACCCTCGAAAGCGAAATCGCGCGCGGGGGGATGGGGACCGTCTTCAGGGCACACGATGAGGTTCTGGCCCGGCGGGTGGCGGTCAAGGTCCTACACGAGAATCTGTCGCGCGACGACGACTTCCTCGAGCGCTTCCGCAGGGAGGCACTGTCGGCGGCGCGCCTCACCCATCCAAACATCGTGGCGATTTACGACACCGGTTCAGATCGCGGTGACGACGACGTCGAACGACACTTCATTGTCATGGAATTCTGCGGGCGAGGCACCGTGGGACAACTCCTCGCCGAGGGTCCCCTGGATCCAGACCGTGTCACCGCCATTGGGCGAATCGTCTGCGAGGCGCTCGCCTATGCACACCAGCACGGCATCGTCCATCGAGATGTCAAGCCGGCGAACATCCTCATTACCGACGACGGAAATCTAAAGGTGGCCGATTTCGGAATAGCCAAGGCCGCATTCGCCGGCGGTGACCTCACAACGACCGGCGCGGTTCTCGGAACCGTCACATACATCTCCCCCGAACAAGCGAAGGGCCTCGAACCCGACGCGCGATCTGATCTGTACTCAATCGGGATCGTCTTGTACGAGCTGCTGACGGGCCGGCCTCCCTTCACCGGCGACACTCAGATCGTCACGGCGATGCAGCACCTGCGAGAGGAGCCCCCACCTCCCCGTGGTCTCCGAGGTGGAATCCCTCGAGGGCTCGAGAACGTCATTCTCACCGCTCTCGCCAAGGACCCCGACGATCGTTTCCCATCGGCGGCCGCGATGTCCACCGCCCTCGCCGACGTTGATGGGGGAGCAACCAGTGTTATGGCCCCCGAATCCGAGCGCCGCGCGCCGGATCCTCGGCCTCCGGCCGCGGGACTGGACCTGAAGTGGGGATGGGCGTTGCTGGCCATCGCCGCCATCGCGGCGCTTGTAGCGTTCGTCTTTCAAACCTTCATCCTCGGCGACGACTCCGGCTCTGGGAGTGGAGACCGGCAGCGAGCGTCCGGTGGAGGAGGGACCAGCAAAGCCCTTGACGTTCAGGAGGTCATCGACTTCGACCCCCACGGAACTGGAGGGGAGCACGGAGACGATGCCCATCTCGCGGCCGACGGAGACAGGTCCACGACATGGG
>DASQUP010000114.1:0-11843 GCA_035641235.1 Actinomycetota bacterium | reverse complement strand
GACGGATTGCCGGCGCCCACCTAAGGACCGCTACTAAGAGACCTACTGGGAGAGAGGAACCAAAGAGCGATACCTCACCCTAATTAGCGTCGTAACCTGCATGGATGCGTTTACCCCTTACGGCCATTCCCTCGCACAGAGGGGTAGCCAAAGAGCCGAGATGGGTTTCGGGGTGGCGTTTGGAGTGGGCCCCGAGCCGAGATGGGTTTCGGGGTGGCGTTTGGAGTGGGCCCCGAGGCTGCCTGAACCTTCGACCCACAGACAACTACGCTCCTCACACCGAACAAATGTATAGATATTTAGGCGCGTCCGACGGGGTCCTTAGTAGAAGAAGCCCCCTCCGTGATGGAAGGGGCTTCTCCTCACGAGATGCGTCTTGTCCGCACCTAGCGAACCTCACAATTACAGGAAATTCCAGTTCAGAACAATGGGGTTGTGGGCGGGATCGGCTATCCGTGAGCCCGTCTGGATCAGCTAGTTCTCGCGCTCATTGGGATGATGCCCACAGCCACACGCGCGTCATGACTCCAAAAAACAGAAGGCCCCGAAGGGGTCTCCGTGGATCGTCTCCGGTCCTCTAAGCGTTTAGTGCCAAGAGCGCCATTGCTAGGAGCAATACGGCAATACCGAGGATGAATTGCAGGTTTCCCACGGTGCGCTGCTTGCGCTCCAGCAGATCCTCGAGCTGGCGGATTCCGCTGTATGCCGGCTCTACGTGAGCCATGGCAAACGCACTCATCGCTCTGATCAGGTTAGGGAGCAGTGACTCGCTCGAAGGGTGTTCATAAAACGCCGCCAGGAAGAAGCCGCGAGGGGGGCTCGCACCTGTTCCGATGTGGAGTTACCAAGCCCCTCGTGGAGTTCCATCGGCAGGCATCATCACCGGATGGGCGTAACTCCGTGTGTCGGGAGTGTCGGACAGGCTTGAATATCAGGCGCCGTCGCTGACCAACTCCACTAAGTCAGTTTGCCTTCCCCCTGCGGGATGTACTCAAGCATCGCCAGCACCAGAAACGCGCGTGTTAAGAGCGCGAAGGAGGCGATGTACAGGGCAGCAAAAAGTCCGTCGTACAGGGCCAGGCCAAGTTCCGAGCCCGGATTGTTCGTGATGAACGTCTTGAACAGCCCGCGGTGCGTCAGCAAGTAGATCGCGAGCGCGCCGAGGGCACCGGCAAATGCGACCCGCGCGGATGTCGCGTATCTGCGGCGTCGTAGCCGCTCGGTGAACTGGCTGCGTCGACCGAATGTAGCGAAGGTCAAGAAGATACAGGTAAGCGTTGTCAGCGTCGTGACTACCCCGGGTGAGAGGTCCTGGAACGGATTTCCACCGTCATCAATGGGGATGACTGTTACCAACACGTTCGATAGGGGAAAGAGCACAGAGATGCTCGCCAGGAGTCCCCAAAGGCTACGCAAGAATCGCAGGAACTCGCGCAGTTCCTGAATGAATGACTGCCCGGCTGCCACAACTGCCTCCCCTGGCTGAGTTCCTGCGATGGCCCTACTCGTGCGCTAACGTTGATCTGTCTGTCCCTTGGGGTCCAGAGGGTTGGGAATACTCGTGGGGCGAGTCTGAAGTGACCTCATAACTGAGCCACACCCGCTCCCCCACTACCAGCGTTTTCCCTGGTCAGCACAGCGTTCCGGCTTCGCTACTCGACAAGCAAGGGGTCACTGGTTCAATCCCAGTACGCCCCACCACAAAAGGTCCTTCCCAGACAGGGACCCGTCCGGGATTCCACGACACCCGGCGACCTCTGAGAGCTCTGTGATAATCGACCTGGATCTTCAGGCAACCTGCCCTGCGGAGGTGAGCGTCATCGCAACGCCGGCGCCGGTGCGGCGCTTCAAGGTGGTACTCGAGTGGGACGCGGACGATCGCGTGTGGGTGACGTACGTTCCCGCGCTCGGGCTCCTGTCGACGTACGGGGACACGCGCGAAGAGGCCCTCGACAACAGCCGGGAGGCCATTCTGGGGTACCTCGAGGCCGCCTCCAAGGAGGGCATCTCGGTTCCGCCCGAAGGCGATACCGACTTCGTCGAGCTCGAGGTTGTCAGCTCCTGAGCAAACTTCCTCGCGTCAGCGGCCGGCGCGTCGTCCGCGCTCTCGAGCGTGTTCGTGGAAGCCATCATTACCTGAGGCGCAGCGGCGAAGGAGCGCTCGTCGTCGTCCCCGTTCACGGCAATCGAGATCCTCCCGTCGGCACGCTCCGCGCCGTCCTGCGGCAAGCGGACATGACTCCGGAGGACTTGAGAGGGTTCCTCCAATGGAACCACGAGTCGAGCAGTCACCCCGGGCCGCAGTGGAGTGGCGAGACGACCACACCCAGGCCGAAATGTTAAGCACTGACAAGAACTCAAAATCGCAGGTGATAAGCGGTATTGCGAGTTCCGAGGCGTTAACGACAAAACGCCCGGCTTGGTCGCGCGCCTGGACAGAAGGGGTGGCACCCTCCCCGCACCCCCCTAACTCGCGCGTGGGCCCCATACAGAGATACGAGACTCGGACAAAAATCCTCGAGGCCCTCCTAAAAAGACCCGTCATCCCCTGCGTTGCTGACAGCTAGAGTCATTTACGCGATGAAGAACAAGAGGGAGAGGGGACTCAAATGGCCAGGGAGACCAGGTATCGAGTGATCTACTTCGACGGGGATGACAACGAGATCTACAACGAAGACTTCCATACCTTCAACGACATGCTCACAGAAGGACAGCCGCTAAGCCCGCCGCCCCACGTCAAAAGGACCGAGGTTTGGATGACCCACCTACTTTTCCGCACACCTGAGTCCTAGCTACGTCTCCTACTTCGCGCCCAGTGACTTCGGGAACACCTTCAGAATTTGCGATAGGTCACCGTGCAGAGACTGTGCGGCATCGGTCATCGCTTCAACCATCGCGAGAGATGCCCATGCCTGGGCTTCCGCAGCCTTTACCTGACGAGTTTGGGTATCACCGATCTCCAGGTCCAAGTCCTTGAGAAGCTGCTCAGCTTTTTCCGCATAGGTAGCGTGCTGATCTGTCATGGGTCATCCCCCCGAAGCTCGATCACGCATTGGTCGGCAATCTACCCGGGATGGGCTACGGGCCGTTCGGCCACGTCGTCAATTCCTTGTTGACGCTTCGAGCGGATGCCCGTCCCTTCCGTACATCCCTAGCCGCTCACGAAATCCCCCGGCCCTCATTTCCTAACTGTGAGATCCGCCCCGCCTCGGCGCCCCTTCATTGACTAAGCACCCCAAGCCATTGCGTTTAGGTCGTGGACAGCCTCGCGGGCAAATGGAAATCCTACAAATGAGTTGACCGTCAGTTCCTTCAGTCAAGGGAGGATACGAACGCCCTCCATTGTGGGATCGAATCCTTTTGGCCAGAGGGTATCTTGATTCGCGCTTGCGTCGGAGGGGTTTGCGGCCGAGAGGTCGGCACCCTCAAGGGCAAGTATGCGATCGCTGCGCGTAAGCTGGTCTGCCTCATTGAGAGGAATTGCAGACCGCCTAACTCCTCCGGGGAAGTGGAGTCACTCGATTGGGGGTGCATGTTAGCCCTTAGAGATCATCTTCTGAAATGCCTATCTACCTATCTATCGCCGTGGCTGTTTATCAACTCTCATAGGACTTGGAGTGAAAGGACACATGCGGACGTGATCATCACTCTGCCACCAGAGGAGTAAATGATGAGTCGTATGCCTGGAGCAGTTTTCGATGTTGAGCATGGCTCCGAGGCCATGTCACGCCACGACATCGTGTGTGTCCACACGATAGTCGGCACGGCTCCAGCGACCGCAGCTCACTTCTCTACTGCTGCGGACGGGACGATCCATCAGTCCCGAGACACCAAGTTCAAATCAGCAGCAAACCTGAGTGGCAACCATCGCATCATCGCAATTGAGAACGAAGACCGAGGGTCTGCGTTTGGGGCCTGGGACACCTCAGACGGCCACGCCGTACCGGCCTTTACCCCACAACAGCTGGATGCCATCGCAAAGATCCTGGCCTGGGCGCATAAAGAACATGGCATCCCACTCCAGCTTTGCCCAGACAGCAAGCCGACAAGCAGGGGCCTGGCCTATCATCGGCAGGGGATCGACGGCAACTTCGGTCCGTTTAGGCATCCAGGCCGCGTAGAGGCCGGCGAACAGTGGAGTGGGTCCTTTGGCAAGGTCTGCCCTGGGGATCGCAGAATCGATCAGCTGACAGCAATTCTGGAGAAGGCTCGAGAAATAGTTGAAGGAGGATTTGACGAGGTGGCTACCAAGGCGGAGATTAAGGAGGCGGTGCGAGAGGTCGTGGCCGAAGTCGTACGCGACGAGCTCACCAAGCAGCGCAAGATGCTCACCGACGGCGGCGACGGTGCCGGGAATGTCAACAAGGAAAGGAACAATCTCCAGAACATCCGCGAGCTCATCACGGAGTCAACGAACGACATCATCGCCAAGCTTGGTTAACCGCGCGGATCGAGCGGCAACTCGCAGCTAGCGAACGGTACGATAAGGAAGGGATCAGTCCCCGCACCTCCCAGGGTCACTCGATGCGCGGCGGCAAACCGATGAGGAAGCCTCGAGTGGAGTTCGCACCTGCTCCGGATTCAATCCCAGTACGCCCCACAACAAAGACCTTCCCCAGGTCTTTGGCATAAAAGTAGCGTCAGAAGCAACTCATATGCCAAAGACCGTGGCGCCAGTCGTTCTTTGGCAGAAAACCTGCGCGAGACGCACGTTCTTTGCCAAAGAAAATGCGGTGCCGAGCCGGCGCGCCGTTCCACGCAGGCCTCGTTCTCTTGCATGAAGAGATGGCTATAGGGACTGCTTTATCGCGAGAACATGCACACGTGGATCGGGAAAGTCCTCGCAGTACTGCCAGCGATAAGTGAGACGTAACATGCCCGTACTGTCGACGACAAACTCGCCTGCGCGGCGCCACGGATTGTCGACCAGAGAGCGACCGGATTCTCTGCGAGCTGTGATGAAGCTCTCTCCGACGTCTCGGCCGTGAGACCAGAACTCCTCAGGTGCATCGAAGAGTATTTCCGGGACCGTGAACTCTGTCAGTCCGTAGGCGCGGTATCCCTGCTCTTCTGTGTCGCACAAGAAGGTGCAGTCGAGTCCGTGGCTCTCCCGGTAAGCTGCAGCTCGCTCGGGCTCTCCCTGGCCCACCACGACCACCTCGGCCCCAGCCTCGCGGTATTGACTCAGTTCCTCCTTGAGCCGCCCGGCTCGCTCGGCTCCGCACCCGCATCCGTATTGCCTCCAGAAAAGGATGAGGGCGGGACGATCTTGCCAGAAAGAACTGAGGGAACGTGGCGCGCCGGTGTGATCTGGGAAAGTGAGATCGGGAGCCTTATCTCGGACGTGGAAGGTGGGCTCGAGCGAAAGCTCTTTGGGTCCTCTGATCCACAGCTCCAGCCACTGCTCTTCGCCGGAGCGGATCAACTCGTCCATGGTTGCAGTCATCAGTTCCGTGGCCTCCCTCGTCATCCCTCTTTCACCTCCACGATCTCATCGGCGACAAGACCGTGAGCTTCTCGGTGCACGGTCACAGCCGACTCGGCATCCGGCGCTTCCACGAGGCAGAAGACCGTGCCGCGGTCGGTATTGAACCAATAGCGGAGATACCTCACGCCGTACTGCTCGCCTTTGTCGAGGTCGGCGGCGTGGGCCCGTGCTACGTCGTCGGCCGTCAGTCCCTCGACGTCGCGATGCACATCCATGAACAGGGGCACCGATCCTCCTTTCCGTTCCGTTTGGTGCCCAGCATCGAGGGGATCCCGGACGGGAACATCGGTCACCTTGCCTATTCGCGACGCGTTTCCGCCCGCCCGATCGCGGCCGCCAGTTCGACCCGGGAGGACTTCCCGAGCTTGGTGAGTACGTGCGAGACGTGATGCCCAACGGTCCGATGGGATATATAGAGCCTCCGTCCGATCTCCTTGTTACTGAGACCGTCCGCCACCAGCGCGACAACCGTCCTCTCCGTATCGGTGAGGCTGTCCCAGCCGGAGGACGGTCTCGCGCGGCGGCCTCGCACTCCACGACGGACTCCGAGGGAGCGGAGGCCTCGCGCCGCTCGGGCCGCGTCCAGTTCTGCCCCCAGATCCTCGTAAATCTCTAGAGCGCGCCGCAGCAGAACGACTCGATCGTCGCGAGGCAGTATGTCCTCCAGACCGTCAACGGCCCGCTCGCATGCCGCGGCGAGATCGTGTCGGTGCCCCGCTTTCTCGTAGCCGGCGATGGATGCCTCGAAGCTCGTGAGGTCTGCCTCCACCGAGCCCCTGGCTAAGGCGGCCGTAGCCAAGGCCGAATCCGTCCCCGACCTTTCGCCCCCCGATACCAGCACGTCCGAGATACCGCGGGCCGAGTTCAGATCTCGAGGCACCAATAGCCTCACGAGCATCGGACCGAAGAGTTTGTGGTCGCCGAGGGGTTCGACCGCAGCCCTGTGGTCCCACTCCCCTTTGAGTATCTGCAGCGCCGAGTCCGCATCGCCAAGAGCCTCGTTAAGTTCGGCCTTTGCGAGGGCGATCCATTCCCAGCCGAACTGCGGGCCCGGCACGAGGTCGCGCTTTATGGCTTGGACGCTATTCGTTGCCTCTTCGAGGCGGCCGCGGTGGATGTGAAGATGAGCGATCACGGCGAGCGTCCAGGGAACCCATACCTTCGTGCCCACTTCGTCGGCGATCGACAAGGCGGTTTCTGCCTCCACAAGACAGTCATCCCATCGGCCGGCTTTCTCGTGAACGAGAGCGAGACCGAGATGGAACAGCGGAAGGATCCATCTGGCACCGATCTCCTCGGCAACGTTCCCGCCGTCCTCGAGACTCCGCTGCGCGTCGATGAGTCGACCGGCATCGATCTGCGCCATCCCCAGATAGAGCAGGGGCTGGACGCTTTGAATCGCATCGATGGTCTGTCGGGATCCTTCCGCAACGGCGCGCCGAGCGAGATCGATGGACTCCAACGTATTGGACCGATACGCAGCCGTCCGCGACAACGAACAAAGAGCAACGGTTGCGGCCGGCGAATCATTGTGCTCGCGCGCAAGGTTCAAGGCTTCCATGGCCGATTCGTACGCATCCTTCACCCTGCCGCACACGAGTTGCCTGAGAGAAGCTTCCGCGAGGAGCCTCGCCCTCCATCCTGGGGAGATGCGATCGTCGGCCAGCGCTTCTTCTACCTGTGATAGGGAGCCCGTGACGTCCCCGCTGTAGACCAGCACGCGTCCCAAGGCGTAGCGAACGGCGGCGCCGGTGTCGGCAGCCGTTCCCCGGAGCAGCATCTCTTCGGCCCGGGCTTCTGCGCGATGGAACTGACCCGACCACAACAATGCAGAGATGAGTTGAGAGGTCATCTCGTCGCGCTCCGGGTGAGTCGGGTCGGCAACCTGAAGAGCGCGCTGGAGCAGGTCGGCGGCGATCGCGGGAGATCTTGGCGCAGCATCCGCGGCCGCCTTCCGTAGCCACGCCACGGCAGCGGGATCTTGTTCCTTGGCTCCAAGGGAGAAATGCACGGCGACGGTTCCCGCCGGAGCTCCCTCGGCTGCAAGTTTCAGCGCCACTTCTCTGTGGAGCCCCTTTCGCACCGCGGGAGGGATGTCTTCGTAGAGGGCGGCTCTCACGAGGTCGTGCCGAAATACAAGGCGGTCATCTTCGTCATGCAAGATGCCGGCGCTCGTGCCCTCGTCGATTAGAGACAAGAGTTCAGTTGCGGAGAGTCCCGTGGAAATCTGTAGATCGTGGAACGAGAACCGCAAACCCAGGACGGATCCGAAGCGCAACATCTGTAGGCACCCGTCCGACAGGAAGGAGAGGCGCCGGGATAGGGACGCGCGCAGCGACAAGGAAAGATCCGCAGGGCGGTCGGCATCAGGAGTCAGAGCAGTCGACGACTGATGACGCAGAGATGCCATTAACTCAAGGATCAGGAGTGGATTTCCGCCTGCTGCATCGATCTTGGCGCGCACCCCTCCGTGCAGCGGAGTTCCGGCAACGTCCTCTGCCATGAGTACTGCATCCTCAGGGAGCAGGGAGCTAAGTCTGATGACATCCACTCCCGGGTGCTCCTCGATCCGATCGAGATCCGGGGAGCGGGGCCAGGTTCTGCGCGTTACGATGATCGGCACGTTGAGGTCCGCGGAGCGCCGAACCAAGTGGGTTAGGAACAAGATCGTGCCGTGGTCCGCCCAGTGCGCGTCCTCCAGAACCAACAAGAGTCGACGACGCCGCGCCGCTTGTTCGAGTCCATCCAGGAGTCCCTGCAGGATGCGGTAGTGCATCGGGGTCGTTGCAGAGACTCCCTCTGCTGAGTTCCCCGTCAGCAGGTCGGCGACCGGCTTGAAGCCCGGCTCGGGTTGATGCTCTAGGCGGAAAGCTTCGATGAGCGGACCGAAGGGCCGGTCGTGTTCGAGCTCCAAGGAAAACCCTTTCAGCACAAGCCAGCCCGCTCCCGCGCATTGAGAGACGACCTCATCTACAAGGCGCGACTTACCTATCCCGGGTTCGCCCTGGATGACGAAGGCAGGTCCGTGTGCGCTCTCTTCCCGGAGAACGGTCGCAATTCGGGAGAGTTCCTCGGCGCGGCCCCTGAGGGGTAGGAGGGCATCATCCACGGAAGGAGCGTAGGAAGGCAGGCTACTCAGAACAAGACGGTTCCGCCTGCTCCAACTGTGGACGTTGCGGCCAAAATGTCGAGATCAGCCCTTCTGCTGAGTAGGCAGTCTCGTCCCGTCGGGCGGCCAACGGTCGCAGTGTCACGGCGCGTCTTGTGGAGCTCCGTGTGGGACCCGAGGGCCCGGCGGATCTTCACCGACGAGTCCATCGATTGATTCTCGGATGAGGTCGGCGTGGCCGGCATGGCGGGCATACTCCTCGATCAAGTCGATCAGGATGCGCCGCAGGCTGGGAGACTCACCGGTTGAGGTCTTGTGCCGGCCGAGCTGCTCGAGGCCGCCGTTGGCGAGCGCCTCATCCACAACCTCGCGTGAGCGGGCCACGGCATCCCGCCAGAGCGCAAAAAGCTCCTCCGGAGAATCCCCCGCTGCCGAGTGCCATTCCCAATCGGGGTCGGCATCCCAGTCCACCGCGCGCCAGGGCGCTCCCGGCTCCCGGTCGAACAGCAACCGGGAGAAGTGAGAGTCCTCGACGAGGGCCAGATGCTTGAGCAAACCGCCCAAGGTGATCGCCGAGGGAGGATGCGTCGCCCTCAGACCGGCCGCGTCCAAACCGCCGCACTTCCAGGCGAGGATTGCTCGCTGGCGTTCGAGAGATCCCAGGAGAGTTGCGACCTCGTCTCCGGCAAGTGGAGGCTCGGGAGTGGGGCCCTGCACATTCGTTTCGGTCACGGTCGAGGAGTGTACCCACGGTCACAAGGATGGGTATTGGTGGGCTATCGGCCTTCCGAAAGCACGACGCGGCGCCCGATTGCCTTCTGTCGCAATGCTCCCACTAGCTTGTCGGATTCGTACTTGGCCACCCATGCCAGTTCCCGTATCTCGACTGCTTCCATACGATCGAAGTGGTTGACGATCATGTCCAGAGTCGTGCTCAAGACGGCTAGTGATTCATGCACGTCTTCTGGTTGATCACGCCTTCGGCCCCTGTGTCGCAATTGCTCCTCCGTCATCCTGACATCCTCATCGGTCTAATTGCGTATCGGCATCCGATGCTGCAAGTCGCAGCAAGATGGCCGACGTGGCCTAGGCGCTTTTCCCCGAAAGGTGAATTGCAACGCCCCGATCGGGGGAGCGAGGAAATGATGTAACTAGGCAATAGGGAGGAGACGCCTATCAGTCGCGGGGTAAGGGCGCTGTGCGACTGGAGCCCTCCCGATTGGTTATCACAAGCTGCCCCTCGAAAGTCCCTTCGACTTCGAACACGAAAAAGTGGCTATCGATCCCGGCTTGACTTATCTCTTGGAGCTGTTGTGGGTATCGGTCCCCCTCGAACGACTCCACGACCACTTCCTCAACTGCAGGGCCGACCAGGCCCGCGATCACAACTCCATCCCCCACTCTTTGAGCGGTTACGAGACGC
Source organism: Actinomycetota bacterium (assembly GCA_035641235.1). Taxonomy (GTDB): domain Bacteria; phylum Actinomycetota; class CADDZG01; order CADDZG01; family WHSQ01; genus DASQUP01. Next base: position 1,823 of record DASQUP010000114.1, on the reverse strand, counting down.
AGCTCATCGGAAAGGGGCCGGTCGTCACAGGCCGACGAGCCTTCTATGTGGAAACAGACCTCTTCGACATCGGTTCGGAGCACGACGTCGTACGCCTCATTAGTCGACATGTCCCCCACGGGCTCCGTCCAAATGACACTTTTATCTCCGGGAAGGCCTTCGAGTTCGAACAGACCTTCCCTCTTCGTGGGACGCACTCGATCAACTGAGCCGTTCGGCCGCGGTTCGACGTCGAAAGCGAAGCGCTTGTCGGTGCCATCGATTGCAAGTACTCCGGACACTTCAACAGTCGGGAACACGCGCACGAAGTAGTCGCGACCGTCGCCCTCCGGCCCCTCGAAGATCAGGCCGGCCCACTGACCGCCTCCGCGCAGACTGATCCAAACGCTTCTCCCCTCGGGAACTGTCCCGAAGACATAGGCGACACCCGGCGTATCTGAATAGCCGGGGATTACGTTCACGGACTCTGCAAGCTCGTCATTCAGCTCATCGCAGATTTCCGCCCGACCATCGACCTGGAGTTCCAGGCAGGGGCCGCTCGATGCACGACTGAGAACGAGCTGCCAGGAGAGCTCGAAGTCGCGTCCCTCCCCCACAAGCTGCGGATCCCTTGTCTGTATGGCCCCACCGGTAACCCCGGCGCGCAGCTTCCGGGAGCCGGAACCCTCCCCCGCAACGTCCGTGTTGGAGTCGAGGAACCCGCTACCGGACAGCAGATAGAAGGCCCCGGCCATCGCTATTGGCACGACGGAGACGATCGCCGCGAGGCGGATTCGGCGCCGTCGGATTGACCGGGGAATAGCGGCCGGAAAGCTCGGCGAGATCTCCATGCCGGCGGCCTCCCGCCGCAACATCTCGCGCAGTGAGTCAGATTGGCTCATGTGATCCTCCAAGCTCCTCGCGGAGTACCTCCTTGGCTCTGTGAATCAGTGACTTGAGGGCTGATGCCGAGCAGCCGAGAACGTCGGCCGCTTGCTCCTCACTCAAGTCTTCGAAATAGCGGAGAACAATCGCCGTTCTCTGCCGCGGCGACAATCTGGCAAGGGCCGAAGCAATCTGAGAGCGCTGCTCGATGTCCGGCTGGTAAACGGGAGCGGGAGGTCGAGTGCGACGCAAGAACGCATTCCGGACCGACTCCCTGCGCCAATGCATCCGGCAGAGGTTGACGACCGTCACGCGCAGATACGCTCTGAACGAATTGCTATCGCGGAGATGGCGGAGACGAAGACCCGCCCGGACAAAGGCCTCCTGAACAACATCCTCGGCGAGGTGCCGGTCTCCGGTCAGCAAGTACGCCAAGCGGGCGGCGCCGGCCGCGTGCAGTTCGTAGAGAGCCTGAAGCCGTCGTGGCCCGACCTGGTCTGCGGTCATCGTCTGATCCGACATCACGTATCTCTGATGCGCCAGGGGGGCGGAAGGTCGCGCGGGCCCTCAAATACACTTCATCCGTGCAGCTTGCCGACCTCAAAGACGAAAAAGTCCATCGCGTCGTCGCTGCGGCCGCGGCCGCGGGCGTGGAGATCGCTCCGGTGTCCTTCGAGCGCGAGACCCGAACCTCGGCGGACGCGGCTCGCGAGATCGGGTGCACGGTCGCCGAGATCACGAAGTCGCTCGTCTTCGGCGTCGCGGGGACCCAGGAAACCGTCCTGCTCCTCCTGTCCGGCGCCGATCGAGTCGACCTGGCAAAGGCGGCAGAGGCGCTGGGCGCCGAGGGCCTGGAGCGGGCAGCTCCCGAAGTCGCCAAGGCCACGACCGGATACTCGATAGGGGCCACTCCTCCGTTCGGCCATACAAGCCCCTTGCGGATCGTGATGGACGACCGC
>DASQUP010000113.1:0-9358 GCA_035641235.1 Actinomycetota bacterium | reverse complement strand
CACTCCGAGCTTTCCTGCGCTGGACAGCGGCTCGAGAGCGGACAGAAATCGCTCCCACACCTCGTCAATGATCTTCTTGTCGAGGTCGTCGGGATAGATGTTCTTCTTGTCGGGCTTTGGAAGGTCCTTGTACAGCGCCTCACTTTTAGTCGGATGTCCGGTCAGCAGAGAGAAGGCCTTGATGTTGAAGGTGAAGTCGTCGGGCGTCCGCTCGACCCAGCGGCGCGAGTTGTCCTCGCTGGGCGGGAAGTAGTACGTCGAGTCGACCTCCACCAGCCGGAAGTGCTCCGCGTAGAAGCCCAGCCTCTGGGCGGCGCTCGAAACCCCCTTCGGGTACCAGCCCGACTGGATAAGAGATTTGTCCGTCCACGATGCGGTGCCGATCAGAATGTCTCCCATGCCCTCATAACTACCATCAACACGGTTTGTAGCGACAAGGAGGCCCGCCAGAGGCCTTCGTGTCGCAAACCTCTAAGTCAGGTCGCGGAGCGTCTCGGCGCCGAGTTGGTGGCGCAGCACGAGGAGCAGCTCCGCCGTTGCAATCGCATCCGACAGCGCGTGGTGATCCCTGTAGCGCGGCAACCCCAACTGGTCTCGGATCGCGGCGAGGTCCCCCGGCGACGCTCGGGACAGGCGATCGACAAGCGCGGCGGTGTCGACAACCCGGGGCCGCGGCCACCGGCGTCTACACGACCTGTAGAGACGCCGCAGGAAGGGCACGTCCATCGCTGCGAAGTGGACGAGCAGCACCCCCTCACGCAGCCGCCCATCGATCTCCTCGAGCACCTCCTCCCGGGCCGGTGCGCCGGCCAGCTCGCCGGGAAGGATGTGATGGACGAGAAGGCTGTCGTACCCGACGGCGCCGGCGCCCCCGACGAGGCTGTAGAACGACTCCCCCACCTTCACGATGCCCTGCCTCACCGGCACCATCCCGACGGACAGAATGGGATCCCGAGCAGAGTCGAGGCCGCCCGTCTCGAGGTCCAGGGCCCAGTAGACGACCTCGTCCCAGGCCTTCGACCGACTCCTCACGGGCCGCCGAGGGCGACGCCCCACGCGTCGGCCGTCGCCTTCTGCAACCGGCGCACCACGAGGAACGCGTCCTTGAGGTGGCGTCGCTCCCGCGGTGACAGCAAGCGGCTATCCACGGCATCCGCCGGCATTTGGCCGCTCGACAGCGCACGAAGCTGATGAGCGAGACGAAGCCCGAGCAGGAAGCGAAATGATTCCGTGAGCTCCCCGCTTGCGTCGGAGCTGAGTGTCCCCTCCTCCGCCGCGGCTGCGAGGCGGTCGATGGTCGAAAGCTCCCACCGGCGCGCCCGCAGCGCATAGAGACGCGCGAGGTGCACGATCGGAGCGATCCCGCCGCGCTTGAGATCTACCGCCTCTTGATTGCGAATAGTGCGCCACAGGCTGATCGGAGGAGTGAAACGCAGCGCGTCCTGGGCGAGGTTTCGCATGAAAAGCCCTTCGTCCTCTGCGGCGCGCATCAGAGACTCCACCGGCGCGAGATCAAGGCCGCCGAAGACCTTGCGATGGTCGAGGAACATGCTCGCGCTGAGAATCGCTTCGGGGTCCGGTACATGAACCCAACTCCGAATGGTCTTGCGAAGTTCGTCCAGCGACACATTGCGCGTCTCGGTGATCGCCTTCCCCTGGTATTCGGGAAAGCCCGCAGCCTGCAGGCCGACGGTTACTCGCGCCATTAGCGTGTCGAAGTATGCGGCCGCCCCCGAGGATCCCTCTAGGTACACGAGTGCGTTGTCCTGGTCGGTAATGACGAGCTGCTCGCTCCTGCCCTGTGACCCGTACACGATCCACGCGTACGGAGTCGGCGGCGCGCCGAGACCTTCCTCTGCAAGCCGCAGGAGCCTCACGGTCAATGCATCGTTGAGGCTCGCGATGACCCGGCCGATGCTAGTCGTGTCGAGGCCCGCATAGAACAGGCTTCCGGCCATCTCGGCGATCTCATTCGAGTAACCGGCAAGCGCGTCGGGACTCTGTGCTTTCTCGAGCGACTTGCGGAGATACAGGGGACTCCGGGCCTGATGGCGGAGGAGATCGGTGTCGGTGACGAGCCCTTCGATGCGCTCCCCTCGGGTCACGGGCAGGTGGTGCACCCCTTCCTCCAACATGAGAAGAAGTGCGCCGTAGACGGGAGTACTTTCGGCCACCGTCTTGAGCGGCCGCGACATCACCTCGGCCGCCGGTGTGTCGGAGGCGCGGCTATCGGCGACGACACGCGCCCGAAGGTCGCGGTCCGTGATGATTCCGGGAGGGTCGGCCGAAACGATCACCGAGCTGACGCGTTCGGATCTCATGACCTGCGCGGCCTCGGCAACCGTCGCTGCGGGATCGATCGTTACCGGAGACCGGCCCAACAATCGCCCAACCGGGGTCGCGAGGTCGCCTCCCCGGGCCATGGGCTCGGCCGGCAGCGCCAGGCGCAGCCGCTCGCCGAGTCCCTTCAGCCAGAAAGCGGCGAACGACGGCTCTTCCATCAGCTTGTCGAAGACGCCCTCGGGAATCCGGTGGACGAGGATGTCGTCCGTGGCAACGACATCGAACGCGGGCGGCGCGCCGCCGATCAGGGACGGGAAGCCGAACGTGTCTCCCTCCTCGAGAGCCTGGACGACGTCGCCCGCAATCGTCAGCTCGGCGGTCCCCTTCCGGATCATGTAGAGATGTCCACTCGGATCACCACCACGTTCCAGGACGCGGGCGCCCTGCGGAAAGAAGAGCGTTTCCAAAGACGTCGCGACGAGGTGCGCCGCCCCGTCGTCGAGATGATCGAACGGCGGGTGCTCCATGACGAACTCGACCGGTTCCACTCCGCCTCCGGCGGCTAGTCGTTCAACTCACCCGGATGTCCCGCGATGACGCCACTCGCGCGACGGGCAAGCCCTCCTTCTTAACGTAGCCCGCAAAGGTCATCGCATCACGCAATGCACACGCCCGGCCGTCGTTGTTGAAGAACACGAACACATCGTCCGAATGAGTCCACAGATCCGAGACCCGGCGCGCCCAGCTCCCCAAGGCGGTGCGGCCGTAGCACGGTTCCGGGGACGCCGCTCCGTGATGGAACCGCACGTAGCCCCACTCCGTCGTCCGCCACATCGGAGAGACCGGTCGCGACGCAGCCTTTTCTCCTCCTACCCCGAGTTCACCGTCCGCTAGGCACAGCGCGGCCCCGCGCTTCTCGAGCAGCGCCCGGCACTCGTCTGTGAACCAGGTTGGGTGACGGAACTCGACGGCGACCTTCGCCCGGCCCCCGAATTTCCGCAACGTGTCGTCGAGAGCATCGAGATCCGCGCGCAGCGTGGGCGGCAGCTGCAGGAGCACGGGCGCAAGCTTGGATCCGAGATGGCGTGAGTGATCGAGAAAACGCCCTACCGGTTCCTCCGGCTCCTTTAGGCGTTTGATGTGAGTGAGGAAACGACTGACCTTGACGGTGAACAAGAAGTCGTCGGGAGTGCGGTGCGCCCAGTCCTCGAACGTCTGCGGTTTGGGGAGGCGATAGAAAGCGTTGTTGGATTCGACGACCGAGAACCGCTCGGCGTAGTACTCGAGCCACCGAGTTTTGGGAACATCCTTCGGATAAAAGCGGGCGCGCCAGTGGTCGTACTGCCATCCCGACGTCCCGACGTAGACGGTCATGGTCCGTTCCTACCCAGGGTCCCTATGATCGAGGTGTGCTGATCGGTCTCGCTCTGGTCCTGCTCCTGTTCTTCGGACAGTGTGCGCGTACTTCGACTCCGAAGTCACCGGAGTGGCCGGGAGACGCGTCTTACTCCTTGCCGGCTGAGACGCTCGACGCGGCGCTGGAATGTTCGGGCGGCGCAGGCTCCCCCGACGGAAGCGGCCGGGCGGAACCCGTCCTGCTGGTCCACGGCACGGCAGTCACCCGGGAGCAGAACTGGGGGTGGGGCTACTGGCCTGCGCTTCAGTCCGCAGGATTCGAGGTCTGCTGGCTGCAGCTTCCGGATCAGGCCACGGGTGACATCCAGTTGTCGGCGGAGTACGTCGCGAGGGCGATCGATGTCATGTCGGAGAGCTCGGACGAAAAGGTCGACGTAATCGGCCACAGCCAGGGTGGGCTGTCTCCGAGGTGGGCCATCAAGTATTTCCCGTCCGGAACGATGGTCGACGACTACGTCGGTCTTGCGAGCCCGAACCACGGAAGCTCGGCAGCCGAGCGCAGGCTCGATCAAGGACGCGATTGTCCCGCCGCGTGCTGGCAGATGCGGCCGGAGTCGAACTTCATCACAGCCCTGAATAACGGCGACGAGACTCCCGGCGATGTCTCGTACACGAGCATCTTCACAACGAACGACGAACTCGTTATCCCCCACACGAACAGCGAGCTGCGCGGTGCGAGCAACGTGGTGATCCAGGACGTGTGCCGCGGCCGCCCGATCGACCATTTCTTAATGGCGGGCGACGCGGTCACGTGGGAGCTGGCGATCGACGCGCTGACAAAAGACGGTGGCGCCGACCCGGAGCGCCTCCGGGGATTGACGTGCCTCAAGCTTGCGCTGCCGGGAGCGACCCTGGACTGGCCGGAGGACACCGGGGGCAGCGGCGCGGTTCCGGTTGAGGTGGAACCTGCGCTGAAGCCGTACGCGCGCTAGCCCCCGCCGGATGGGAGCGGGATCTCCGGCGTCACAACCGCCTCGCCGCCCAGGGAAAACGTGTACTCCGGATCACCCATGTCCGGATGCTCACCGATTCGGCCGGGGCGGCTGCCGAGATCCGAACGGCGCTCCGCGGCTAGAAGCTCTCGAGAAAGGATCGTTGGGTCGGAAAAGAACAGGGACGTGGCCTGAGATACAGGGAATCCTCCCCATGCTCGGGCGGATGCTGCGTGCCATCGTGGCCATGCGATCGCACATCGAGAGCCAATGATGAATAGGAGACGTCCATGCGGACCGAGCCAACGACGGTACTACGTGAGATCTACGAGATCATGAATGCCCGCGATTTGGACGCAGTCGATCACCTCTATCACCCCGAGGTGACGCTCAACGGCCAGTCCTCGAGTCCGGCTGAGATCAAGGCGTACTGCGGCGCCCTCCTCGACGCATTCGAGGACTTGAGCCTGACCGTCGAGCAGATCGTCGCCGACGGCGCGTGGGTGTCCGCGCGAGTTGTGGCACGGGGAACGCACTCGTCTCCGCTCGGGGAACTCCCGGCCACCGGAAAGAAGGTCGAAATCTCGCAGCATGATCTGGCGCGGATTGCCGACGGTCGGGTAGTGGAGTGCTTCACCGTTTTCGATCGGTACGGCATGCTCCAACAGCTTGGGGCGCTGCCGGGATCCAACGGTGGCTGACGCCGCGCTATTTCCCAGGCGTGCCATGAAGGGCGAGCGCGGCTGCCTCTGTGCGGCTGCGCACGCCCAGCTTCATCAAGACGTTGCTCACGTGATTGCCGGCCGTCTTCGTGCTGATGAAAAGGCGTTCCGCAATCTCGGCATTCGTCAAGCCGGAAGCTATCAAGTCCAAGACCTCTCGCTCGCGCTTCGTGAGCGAACCCATTGCCTTCGGACCCGTTTGCCCGCGCACGCCGATGGAGCGCAGGAAAGCTGCCGTCTCGTCCGCGTCGCGCAACGCGCCGATCTGCTCGAAAGCATGCAGGGCGGCCTTACCCTCTTCGGCCGCAAGGTCCATCCGGCCGGCGCCGGCAGCGAGGCGCGCAAACTCGCGGTGAACCGCCGCCTTCTCGGCCGGCATGTCGGCCCGCTCGAACGCGCCGAGCGCGTCGACGAGTCCATCTTCCGCATCGTCCCGATGACCCTCTGCGGTTGCGATGCGCGCTCGCGCGAACGTTGCAAGGCCGTGGATGCGGTCCAGTCGGGATCGCTCCGCCAATTCCGCCAGCCGGCTCTGTGCCCGCCGGGCCTCATCGAGATCTCCCACGCAAAGATGCGCTTCTACCAGCAGGCCTAGGAGTGGCACCGCAGGCAGTGTCAGATCGCCGGTCTGCGCCAGCCGGCGCTCGACCTTGCCGATCGCCGCCTCCGGCCGCTTCTGCGCCAGCGCCAGCGCCGCAAGCGGCTCGACCGCTTCAGGGAGGTGGCGAAACTCGCTCAACAACGCCTCGGCTTCTTCCAGCCGGCCCTGACGGATCCGCAACCGGGCGAGGCGCGCCGCCGGATGCGCGCATCGAGACCTGTGGCCGGACTTCTCGAGCGCGGCCACGGCGCCCCGGAACCACTCATCCGCTTCTTCCCACCGTCCCTTGGCGACCTGTAGTTCCCCGCAGCAGGTGAAGCAAAAGCCCGTGAGATTGAGGTGACCGTACGTGGACATGTACTGCTCAAGGGTCTCGTTCCACTGCGAGAACCGACCCTCATCGGCCACGAGCTCCGCGGCCAGCATGAGGGTGCAGAGCGCATCGCCGACCGTGTCCACACTCGATGCCTCGAGGGCAGTGGCAAGGGCAGCATCGAGATCGGCGATGCCGTTGTCGACGCTCCCGGCCGTGATGCGGGCAAGGCCCCTCGCCGCGAGCGCGTAGATCTCGAGGTCCGAGTCCGAGGCCTCGCGGGCAAAGCGATAGGCAGCCTCCGCATATCGTTCTGTTACCGAAGGCTCGACTGTGCGTTCGGCTCTCGCGAGGTCGAGCCAACCGTGCCCCGCGCCTTCGGGATGCTCCTCGACGACGTGCTGGGTGCGGGTGAACCAGCCGTTCGCCGCGGCCGTGTTGCCGAGCACCGTGCCGTATTCGCGGAAGAGCCAGTACCCGAGCCGCGCGGCCGCCGCGGCCTCACCTCGGCGGCGGTACTCGCTGAACGCGCGAGCGCGGTACTCGACGGCGTGCTCGACATCGGCGAGCCACCACATAGCACGGCCCAATCCGTCCCAAATCTCGGGTCCAGGGTCGTCACGATCCTCGAGGGCACCTTCGAACGCGGCACGGGCGGCCTCCCAATCGCCGCGCTCAAGCGCTTGCATACCGTTCATCGCTGCGCGGACATGCTAGTTCCTTCTTTCCGCGTAGTCCGCCGAAAACGGGCTGGTTTTCGCGGCCAGCGGAAGGCGCTGAGCGTCAGCCACCGGCGGAGAAATCCGGCGCGCCCTCCATCGGGGTCGACGCCTCCGCGTAGACGCGCCGGGGGATGCGCCCCGCCCGGTACGCCAGGCGACCGGCCACAATCGCGTTGCGCATCGCCTCGGCCATCATCCCCGGGTCGTGGGCGCGCGTCACGGAGCTCGCAAGAAGGACACCCTCGCATCCGATCTCCATAGCAATGGCGGCATCGGAGGCGGTTCCGATTCCCGCATCGAGAACGATCGGAACGCCGGCGCGCGAAACGATCAATTTGATGTTGTACGGATTCAGGATCCCCTGGCCGCTGCCAATTGGACTTCCGAGCGGCATCACGGCCGCGCAACCCGCCTCTTCGAGACGGCGACACAGCATCGGATCGTCGTTGGAATACGCGAGCACAACGAAACCCTCGTCGACGAGCGTCTCTGCAGCATCGAGAAGCTCCGGTCCGTCGGGGAGCAACGTCTCCTCGTCGCCGATGACCTCAAGTTTTATCCAATCGGTTTCGAATGCTTCGCGCGCGAGGCGCGCCGTCATTACGGCATCGTGCGCGGTGAAGCAGCCCGCAGTGTTCGGAAGGAGCTTCACGCCGCAGTTTTCGAGGACTTCAACGATAGAACCGCGCGCCTCGGGGTCGACGCGGCGCAACGCCACGGTGGCAAGCTCGGCCCCGGATGCCCGAACCGCTCGCTCCAGCGCGTCGAGGCTCGCCGCGCCGCCGGTTCCGATGATCAGTCTGGAACCGAATTCCTGGCCGGCGATTACGAACGGATCGTCCATGGCCGGATCATCCTCCTCCGATCGCCTCGAGCACCTCGATGCGATCGTTTTCAGTTAATTGCGCGGCGGGCCACTGCGAACGCGCGACGACCTCACCATTTACAGCAACGGCGAGGCCCCGGCCTCCATCCCGACCCATGTCGGCGACCACGTCCGCAACCGTGGCGCCGTCGCGGAGCGAGCGCTGCTCTCCGTTTACGAAAACAGTCATGCGCGCGCCTCCCGGAACCTCAGCGGCGACGCGGGCTCGATGGTTTCCGGCGGCGTTCCCGACACCAGCAGTTCCGCCATCGCCTCTGCGGTGAGGGGCGTCAGAAGGATTCCGTTCCGATAGTGGCCGGTCGCGACGAACAGCCCGTCGAGACCCGTCGCGCCGATCATGGGGGCGTTGTCCGGTGACCCCGGGCGGAGTCCGGCGACGCATTCCACGAGCTCGAGCTCCGACAGGCCCGGCACGAGTTCGAACGCATCGCGCAGCAACTCGTACACGGCGCCGGCCGTCACCGTCATGTCGAACCCTCGCTCCTCGACGGTCGCCCCGACCACGATCCGCCCGTCCCGCCGCGGCACAAGGTAGACGTCGAGGCCGCGCACGTTGTGCGTCAGTAGCTGTTCGTCGGCCGCTCCCCTCAAGTACAGGAGCTGCCCCTTGACCGGCCGCACCGGCGGGCGGTACTCGTCGGGGATGCCGGGGAGGGCGCCCGACCACGCTCCGGCGGCCACGACCAGGGCGCCTGCGTCGAGCACGGCGCCGGAGGCCAGGCGCACCCCCATTGCCCTGGTTCGGGACACGATAACTTCGGCGACCGTGTCGGCAACGAGTTCGACGCTGCTGCGTTTGCACGCCTCGGTCACCGCCTCGACGAGGGCCCGGTTGTCGATGTGGTGATCGCCGGCAGCGAACCAGGCCGCCCGGAGTCCGGGTGTCAGAGCCGGCTCGAGGGCGCGGGCATCTTTCCGCTTGAGGCGTTCGACCTCGAGGCCGAGGCGTTCCTGGACGAGCGCCACGTCCTGGAGCGCCGCGTAGTCGTCTCCGGTCGCCGCCGCCATCAGTGTTCCCCCCTCGCGGTATCCCGTGCTCAGGCCGGTGAGCTCCTCCAGGCGGGCCACGAAATCCGGGTACAGGGCGAGCGAGGCCACCCCGAGGCCCAGCACATGCTCCTCGCCGGGATGGACTTCTGTGACCGGCGCGAGCATGCCTGCGGCGGCCCACGATGCTCCCCGGCCGGGGGACTCCCCGACGACGGTCACGGAGAGTCCGCGCTCAGACGCCTTCCATGCGATCGAGAGCCCGATTACTCCCCCGCCCACGACGATCACATCGGGACTTGAAGACGGGCGGCTTGACATCACTTCCTCCCCACGCGCGCATTACCGCGATCGGGTATCGGCTGCTATTCGATGCAGCCGGGGTCGCCGGCGGTGTCGGCCGGCCTCTCAGCCCGGTGCCCCGAGCTCCCCCAGGTGCTGACTTGCCAGTATATGGGCCGGTCGCGTATATATGAGCCGCTCGCGATCGAGCGGT
>DASQUP010000112.1:0-11467 GCA_035641235.1 Actinomycetota bacterium | reverse complement strand
CTCCTCACGGCGTGGGGCATTGGGTTCGGAGTCTGGGTCATCCTCCAGACTCTCGGAACGCCGCAGGCCTCAACGGGCACGGTCATCCTCTCAGTCGTCCCGTTCATCATCGGTGTGCAGTTCCTGATCTTCTTCCTGGTCTTGGATATCCAGGAGAGCCGCCGAGATGAACCCCGAAGCTGAGATTTCCGGCGAGGAGGACCTACACACCAGGACGTGGTCTCCCAAGGGGTCAGGACCCCGGTTCATGATCCTGGCAGCCTCCATTGCCTTCTTCTTGTTGCCGGTCGTGGCACACATTTTCCTTTCACCACTCGGTTTCAACCCGACAGATGACGGATGGGTTCTCGCGGGGGCACGTCAAGTCCTCGACGGCAGGATCCCCCACCGTGACATCCTTTCTCCGCACATCCTGGGCTCCCATTACCTGCATGCCCCCTTCACACTGCTGGGAGATCACGTCCTTTGGTCGTCCCGGGCCTTTGTGTGGCTTCAGTTGGGAGCAATCGCTTGGATGTGGTCGGGCATCATGGGGCGCGAGCCGTCTGCCCAGCTGAGACCCGTACATCGGCTGCTCCTGTCTGTGGTTGGGGTCATTTTTACGGTCCACCTGTTTCCGATCATGGCCTGGACCTCGACGGACGCGATCCTCGCTACCGTGATCGGCGCCTGGCTCATCGATGGAAGAAATCACCGGAGTCTAAGCGGTTACTTGGTGCTCGGAATGGCGCCTCTCTTCCGTCAGAACTTCTCACTGGTGGTACCTGGCGTCATACTATTGTTGGGGGACTGGCGAAAGCTCCGGAACTGGCTCCTGGCAGCGATCCCATCCGCGCTCTACGTACTCGCCGTAGCCTTGAGCGGCGGCGCACAGGACCTGTGGGACCAACTAACGGCATTCACGCTTCGAGAGACTCTTCGGTTTGGATTCTCGAACTACCTGTCGTCCGTTGCCATGTGGGTTGGCGTGCTGATCGCGACCCTCGCTGCTCTCTGGGCAGACCACAAGGCTCACCGGATGGTCCGGCGACGATGGCTCGGGGCCGGGATATTGATCGCGGTGCCGGCTGTTTGGGGAGTCGTCATGGGAATGCGAGGCTGGTCGTACATCTACGGACCGTCCTTCCTCCTGTTCGGGATGGGCTTGGGGGGCGTCGGAGGTCAACTCTTACGCACTCGATCCCTGAGTCCCCAGATTCGGCATGGTTTCACCGCCCTCCTCATTGCCTGGGCGGTCTCAATGTCGCTTGGATACAACACTCCCGCCCTGGGTCTTGGCCTTGTCGTTATGTACCTCCTCGATATCGCTAGGTCCGCATCACTAGGGGAAGCCTCGGGGCACCCGACTCCGGCCTGGGCACGCGGTGGACCTCGATCCCTGGTCAGCTTGGCCCTGGCCCTATCGACAGCGGTCGCGGCGGTTACGTTCGTTTATGCCCGTCGGACGTTCGTCTACCGGGACCTGCCCGCCAGGGGACTCACCGCGGCCTTAGGCGAGGTGTTGCCAGGTGGAGCGGGCATCAGAACCAACCCAAGGACCTACGACTTCCTTCGAGACCTTCAGGAAGCGAAGCATCTCGTTCGCAATCTTGGAAGGGAGTATGCCATCCTGCCGGATGTGGCTGTGAATTGGGCCACCGATCCGCAACCGAACCCCCTCCCCGTGAACTGGCCGCTTGATTCGGAGCTTCCACTCCCAGAATTGAAGGCACGCGTGACTCAGGAGCTGGAATCTCAACGAGGTGACATAGTAGTGCTGGTGCAGAAGTATGAGGCCCCTCTTCTGCCAGGCGGCCTGTATCCCCTCACAGATGGAATCTACTGGATTGTCGAGCACGTGGAGAGCCGGTGGCGGAGAGTGGGCGAGACTGGCTTCTTCGAATTGTACGAGTGATGGACCGGGCTCGACCCTACCCCAGAGAACCCTGCAGGGAGTGTTGCCTATACTTGGCGATTGCCCTTCCGGTCGAGCAGACACTGGCGCGACCCGTTGCCCACCTACCGAGGATCCTGGATGCTGAGGTAATCCTCCGTTGATGATGCGATCCCCGACAATAGTTCGCCCATGAACGACGAGCCCGGCACGCGGGTCCGTTCTCCGATCTCGCCAACCTTCCTACTCACCACCCTCGCTCTCACATTGACCTCCGGAGTACTCTGGGCCGCCATCATCCCCATCTGGTACACGCCCGATGAACCGGCTCACTTCGGGTATGTGCAGAACATCGGGGAGGGCGAGTCGCCCTTGGACGGGGCCTATCTCTCACGTGATGTCATCAGGGTGATCCAACTTGCTGAGTATGGGAGTCTTCGATCGAGCATCGACGCCACCCAGCCGTTCACGCCCAATAGGCGCACAGCGCCAGCCGAGTACCGCATCGCCGCTCTCTCGCCATTGCTCAGAACACAACCAGACCGCGGCAATCCCGCCGACTCCTATCCCCCAGGTTTCTACGCGGTGTCATCGATCGCGTATCGGCTCCTGCGTTCTAACGACACCTTGGCCATCTCATTCGCTCTTCGGCTTCTCTCAGTGATGCTCACGATGGGAACAGTCGTCTTTCACTACCTCACGCTGCGTTGGTATTTCAACGACGAGACCTACGCACGAAGCGCCACTCTCCTCATCGCCTTGTCACCCATGTACATCTTCATGGGCATGGCGGTGAATGTCGACGTGCTCGTCTGGTTCCTATTCAGCGTCTTCTTCTACGTGCTGACCCGTGCCTTGCGAGAGGGGTTGACCCGCCGACACACCCTTGGATTGAGCCTTGTCATCAGCTTCGGCCTGCTCGTTAAGCAGACCTTCCTTGCCGCTATCGCCTTCTACCTGATCCTCCTCATCGCCATGGCCTTGAAGCGGCAGTTGAGGATGAAGGACGCCGCGTTCCACCTCGCCACCCTGGTAGTGGTGCTGATGATCGTCGACGGCTGGCTCTATCTTGGCGGATTCATCCATACCTCGCTTGAAGTGCCCCCTGAGTACTTCAGCCAGGTCGGTCAGGTACCGAGACCTCCGGGTGTCGGGGGCTACTTCGCACACTTCGCGGAACGGTGGCGAGACTACGTATGGGCCTTCGACACCTATTGGGGTAACTTCGGGTGGCTCGACACGCCGGTCTCCGGCGCTCTGGCCAATACCTTTCGTCTCATCACGGCAATCGGGTTCGCGGGACTGCTGGCGTACGTCGCTAGAACCGTAGTCGAGAAGCGGGTCGACATGCTTGCTGTCGTCTACCTCTCGATATCTCTCGTGTTCCTCCTGCTGTTCACCGTGGTGAACTACGCACGGATCACGAGCGGAGAGAGCTGGTTCCTTCAGGGTCGGTATTTCTTCCCGGCCATAGCACTTACGTACGCGCTGGTGCTCCAAGGGCTGACCTGGTTCCTTCGTCCAGCTCACCGGCGAAAGGTACTTCAGCTCCTCACGATAGGCATGCTCCTGTTCCACATGCAGGCGCTGCTCGGCTACATCTTGCCGAGGTTCTACCTGTGAGCTGGATCCGCCGCTCGGCAAGACCCCCCGGCGTGGTCACCGTCTCAATCCTTGTTGCTGCGTTGCTGACCGCACAGGTAGCAGCCGTGATGGCGGACCCGTCGTTCCAGGCCAATCTGGATGTCGCAACCCGAGCCTTGAACCTTCGGTCCGACGAGGTTGCGGGAGAGATCCACGGTCAAGCGACGGTCACCCAGACGTTCAGGGCAGCCCTTCCGAACCTCTCCCGAGTCGAAGTCCGCCTGGCAACATACGCTCGGGTTGATGACGTCTCACTCAGACTGGAACTTCGGTCGGCATCCTCTGGGCGACTGGTTCGTGTCGCTCAGGCTCCGCCCGGTGCCGTCGAAGACAACACATTTCACACGTTTGAGTTCGATCCGATACCTGAGTCAGAGGGGATCCAGTATGTGGCGACCCTTCGATCTCCGGATGCCCGCCCCGGAAACGCACTGACCGCCTGGGTCGGCAGATGTAACTGCTATCCGTCGGGGCACCTCATTCTCAATGGGGTGCAGCGATACGACCTGGACATGGCTTTGCAGGTCGGCTATGCAACCGCCGCTGAGAACTGGCTTACTGAGCTGCTGAACCGTCTGTCGCAGTACAAGCCCAGATTCTTCAAAGGCAGCATCTTCGTGCTTCTGATGCTTCTCTGGTTGATCTTCGCCATCGTTGCCCTGACGATACTCGTGGCATCGGCTAGCCGACGCCCGGAGGCATCCGTCGGCCCTCGACTGCACGGACCAGGCAGCAGTTAGATCATGGGTGTGACGGCCACTCGATCGAGGGGCCGCGAGCACCGCCACGGCCCCGACCGTCACACGTCCTCCGCCAACACCGAGTCGAGCCGATGTATGAGAGAGAAATATAATCCCTCCTTGGGGCGACCAACGCGGTCCACGGCCGGAGGTCGAGGACTGGTTCTCGTGATCGGCCAAGATGTCTTGGGATCCCATGTCACACCCTGCTCCCCCCACGCTGGCCCGCCGGGGACAGGGGTGAGACACTCTGTATTCCGACCGGATTCGCCTTTCGCGCAAGGGCAGTTCCTTCGTATCATGCGCCCGGGAATCCAGCGCGAGAGGGGTTAGGAATCTAAATGCGCAAAGTGGTCATTACGATGCCAGCATACCGAGCGGAGAGCACGCTTGCGAAGACGGTAGCCGACATCCCCAGGGATGTGAACGCCGAGCTGATCCTTGTGGACGACGCGAGCCCCGACAACACTGTCGAGCTGGCGAAAGAACTGGGTCTGCGGGTGTTCGTCAACGAAAGCAACCGTGGGTATGGGGGAAACCAGAAGGCCTGCTACGAGCAAGCGCTTGCTGACGGTGCTGAAATCGTCGTACTCCTACACCCCGACTATCAGTACGATCCGAAAGCCGTGCCCCTCTTGATAGCGCCCATCCTCTCCGGTGACGCTGACATGACCTTCGGATCTCGGTTCGCCGGGTTGGGCGACCCAATCGCAGGGGGCATGCCAGCGTATCGATACGTGGGCAATCGAGCGACCACGACGCTGGAGAACCTTATGCTCAAGGCTAGGTTCACCGATCTGCACAGTGGCCTCCGCGCCTACACTAGGCGGTGTCTACTTTCGCTCCCGTTCCGGCGCTACTCGGACGACTTCGTGTTCGATTCCCAACTCCTCGTCGATGCCGTCACGGGGGGGCAGCGAGTTGTCGAGGTGCCGATCCCGACTCGATATACGCAGGAATCATCGTCCATCTCGATCGGGGGATCGTTCAAGTATGTGGCCCAGAGCCTACAGTATTGTGCTCTCCGTACCCTGACGCGAGGCCGGAGAGGATCTCGCTACCCTGTGGCGTTCCGGCGGCTGCACCGAGGACAACCTCTCCGAGAAATCGATCGGGTGGAGCATCCCTGCGCGCTCTGTGGCGGACAGGAACATATGCTGATCTACTCGGCGAACGCGAGGGGGACTGTTCCAACGGAGGAGTTCGCGTGTACTACAGTCGCGCTCGGAAAGCACGATGACATCGTCCAGTGCGCCCGCTGTGGGCACGTCTCATCCCGTCCCACGATCGATGCAGATGCGATCCTTCAAGGCTACGCGGACGTCACGGACGAGACGTACTTGGCCGAAGAGGGACCCCGCCGAGAGCTATTCCGATCGATCCTTCGCTCCCTCGGTGACTACCACGTGCAGGGACGTCGCCTACTGGAAGTAGGCTCCAATGTGGGGCTCTTTCTGGCTGAGGCTTCTCGAGCCGGCTGGGAGGCAAGGGGAATAGAGCCTTCGAGGTGGGCTGTCCGAACGGGGCGAGAACACTATGGGGTGAATCTCCACGAGGGCACCGTGGAGACCCTGAGCGAAGACACCGCCAGCGCCGACATTATCGTGATGCTCGACGTCTTAGAGCATCTCATAGCCCCACTCGACGCCCTCCGCAGGTTACGGACGGTCATCCGGAACGAAGGACTCCTGGTTCTGGCGACCGTCAACCTCGCCAGCCTCCACGCCCGACTGCGAGACGGCCAGTGGCCGTGGTTCCTCCGCTCGCATCTGCACTACTTCTTGCCGGAGACGCTGCACGCCATGTTGTGGGCGGCGGGGTTCCAGATGGTAGAGTGGTCTCAGGTTCCACGATCGTTCCACCTTTCCTACATCGCCCGCCGGGCCGGAACGTCTCACGAGTTCCTCGGCCAGATGGCGGCTGGGGTCTCAAGGATCTTCGACGCACGCCTGCCGATGGGGTGGCTCGGAGACATCGTGTTCGTGGCCGCCCGGCCGGCGAAGAACGCGGTTCCGCCACCATCGACCGAGCCGTGATCTGAGCGGGTCAACCCGCGGAGAGCAGCGCGTTTAGCGTCACAATCAGGGATACACACGCGAACGCCAAAGCGAACCAACGAACCGAGCGTCGTGACAAGGCCGCGGCAACCCCCAGGAACAGGAACGGCAGCACGCTGAACGCGTACCGACTGGGAAGCACTGGCACGAAGAGGTGGCCCCGGAGATAGAAGTTGATGAGGGTGAGCCCCACCCCTCCTACCAGCAACGTCACCGCTCCCGCTAGCCCGACCGAGCGAGGACGGTCGATCGCTGTCGCCTGGAACGCGGCCCCAAAGGTCGCCGCCACAACCAAGAGGTGTAGGAGGCCCATAGCCTGGCCGATCCCAACCGCATTCGCGAACGGGCCCAGCGGTGGCCCCAGGACCGGCGTGAGTAGAGCACCCACCTGAGCCACAACGTCGGCGAGACCGATGCTGTAGGTTCGGAACCGCTCCGCCTGAGGATCCACATCTGAGACCGCAATAGCCTCGTGAATCGGCAACCAGATCGCCATGAGAACCACGGCGCCGCCGGCCAGGGCCAAGACCGCCTTTAAGTAGTCATTGGGAGCGAGGATTGGGTCCGAATCTGGGGGACTGCCCTCGGGGACCGCGGCCTTTCGGCGAGCCGTAATCCCCCGACCGAGCAGGAAGAGAACGCCAGCAGCCACCGCCAAGGCGTGGGTTGGCTTGAGAGAGACCACGGCACCACTGAGGAGCGCCAACAGCAGGAGACCACGGCCTCGCCGCTCCCACCACAGTATCGCCAGGACAATTCCGCTCCCTGCGAGCAATGCGGTGGCATCGTCGTTCACGGATGACGATGCATGGACGATGTTGGGGGTAGTGCCGAGCAGCACCACTGCGATAAGAACGGGTCCTGGCGGTATGTTGAGACGGCGACCGGCGATCCAGAATGCCACCAATCCTAGCGCCAACCACAACCCCGCAGTCCATCTCCCTGCTTCAACCACGTCCTCCATGCCGAGAGCAGTCAACAGCCGCACCGGAAGCGCGGTCACGAAGTAGAAGGTCGGGGGGTGCTCGTGCAGGTAGTTGAAGCCGCGGTCCGGAAAATCCTCGGGATCGTAGTTGCCGCGGTGACAAGGGGGCAGCCTCAAGTCTTCCAACTCTGAGCCACGGCAGGCGGCAACTCGAAGCGCACTCTGACTCATGGTCTCCCCTCGTCGGACGATTTCACCATCGAGCACGCGACTGAGGTAGTCAAGGTGCGCCGCTTCGTCGAACGGAGAGAGGACCCGGTAGTCGTTTATGTGGAGGCTGACCAGGGCCAGCGCAAAGCCAATGAGAAACACCACCGCTAATGCGAGCCTAGGTCCCTCACCGCGAAGAGCTCGGTCCCGGTGCTTCGGCCCGCTCTGCGCCGGTGTGGAATGTCGCTCAATCGGCTCGTTTGTGCCCGTCAACTCAGAGAAGCCCCTCCCGAGGTAACGGCCTGCGGTCGCTAGCGGGGCTCACGAAGGCCTACGGTGGCTCCGTCTACCAGATCGAGCCGCAGCGCATACGCCTCATCGGGATCCAGGTTCGGGTTGTAACAGGGGTCCCGGAAACCCGACCATCTGCGGCGGAAGAGCTGACGATCCTCCTCCCGTGGGACGTCGGGGATGCGCCAGTGCCGTCCGGCCTGCTCGTGATAGGCAGAGGCGTACGGGGTGTACACGACGCGGTACCCCTTCTCCAGGGCGCGCAGGCAGTAGTCCGCGTCGGCGAGCGTCACCCGGAACCGCTCCTCGAACCCCCCCAGGTCTCCGAGCACGTCGGTGCGGGTCATGAGGCACGCCGCGTTCACCGCCGCAACGTTCCGAACGCACCGATCGATGCCAAAGTAGCCGACCCCGGCCACGTTCTCGGCGAGGCCTCCGCGCGGCCCGATCACCATCCCCTCGTGCTGTGGCCGCCCGTCCAGGTGCAGGAGCCGCCCGCCGGCCGCAGCGATTTCCGGGCGCGTGACGTGCTCGAGCAGCGCCTCGATCCAGCCGGGATCGATCACCTCGACGTCGTCGTGCACGAACAGGAGGATCTCGGTGCCCGCCTCGCGAGCCCCTGCGTTCAGCATCCGGGCGAGGTTGAACTCACCGGAGTCCCTGACGACTCGAGCGGGGAGATCCTCGAGGAATCGTGTCATCTCGGGGGACGTGCTCCGGTTGTCGACCACGATCAGCTCGTGGTTAGGGTATGTAGAGCGGTCCCAGATGCTCTCCACGCATCGCCGCAGAACGTCGACTCGGTCTCGAGCCGGGATCACGATACCCACCCTCGGCACCCCCGTAGGCGAGTACCGGACTCGATAGTAGCCCCAGTCGTGGCCGTCCTCGACCGTCCCCTGGAGACCCCGTCGATCGAGCGCTTCCTGGAGGGCCCGTTTGGCGGCCGAGTAGGCGAAGGGCTTCGCCGAGGTCGACGCCGCCGCCGATCCAGGGACCTGCCGCCAGGTGTAAAGGGGCGCGCTGATGTGCCCGATGCGGTCGGTCACCTCGGTGACACGGAGCACCAGATCGTAGTCCTGGCTCCCCTCGTAGCCGAGGCGGAAGCCGCCGACCTCGTCGAGGACCGAGCGCCGGAACACGCTCAGGTGCGTGACGTAGTTCGCCGACATCAGGAAGTCGGGAGACCAGTCGGGCTTGAAGAACGGGTCAATAAGGCGTCCGTCCGGAGCGCGCTTGTCCTCGTCGCTGTAGATGAAGTCCAAATCTCGATCCTGGTTCAGCCTCCGGACCACCTCGGATAGGGCGTTCGGCTTCAGCTCGTCGTCGTGATCGAGGAGCGCCACGAACTCCCCGTCGGCCAGCTCGAGGGCCGCGTTGGAGGCGCCCGAGATTCCCACGTTCCGCTCGAGGAATCGCACCTTGATACGGGCGTCCCGCCCAGCGAGACGGCGGAGGGCTCGCAGTGTTGACTCCTTCGCCGAGGCGTCGTCGGCGATGCACAGCTCCCACCGATCGTAAACCTGGTCCCGGAGGGACCGGATGGCGGCGCGGAGCCACGCCGGATCGGTGTTGTAGGTCGGCATGATCACGCTGATCAGCGGCCGGTATCGAAGGTCGCGGAGCTCCCGCCGCATCTCGTTCAGCGATCGACGGCTGAGGACGTTCCATCGGAGCCACAGCTCGTACCTCTCGTCGCCGCCCAGAGCCGAGTCCTGCGGCCAGGCGCGCTTCCAGAGCCTAGGGATCCAGACCCAGACCTTGAGGAGATGGAACGCCGTCGCGCCGACCCCTCGCTCCATTGCCATCCGCACCGCGCGGGCCGGCGCCAGCAGCAGGCTCCGCCGCCGGGTTCCCCACGGTGCCACCCGGTTGAGGAACCGCACTGATCGGTGGATCAGCCGACTCATCCCGCCTCCGGTAACCCTGACGAGCTCCTTGTCCAGCGCCCGCACCTGCTCCTCGAGCTCGCGCTCGCGCTGGCGAAGGCCGAGCACCATGGCGTCCCGGTCCACCGACCCAGCGACGGCCCGTTCACGTTCCCGCAGGGCGGCCGCGAGCCGCTCCTCCACCGACTCGCGCTCGGTCCGTAGTCGGCTCGAGTGACTTTGGAGCGCGTCCATCAGGGGGAACAGGGGGGAGGTGCGATCCGCCCCGAGACCGGACTCGGTCGACGTGACGGAATCGCGAAGGCCCGCGAAGCGGGCCTCCCCTGACGGTTTCACGGCCACGACGAAGGCTTCCCGATAGCAGACGCCCGCCAGATCCGCGTCCGCCCACATCGAGTTGAACGAGCGGTCAAGGGCCTCGTGCACCGCCGACCCTTCCGGGAGGATCTCGAAGTAGAACTTCAGGGCCATCATGGACAGCCAGACGAGGAGGTTGCCGTTCGGGATCGACACGAACGGAAGCCCCACTCCGTCGAGGACGCTCTCGATCAGCTCGCGACGGGGGAGCTGATTGTCGAGGTGCTCGATCAGCGCCGGATTCTCCACCCCGAGACCCAGGCGCCAGAAGGCCTCGAGCCGGCGCTCGGCCCGAGCGGTCTCGGGACGGTGGATCGGCCCGTTGAGCACGACGTAGCCCCGGCTGGCTCGCGTCAGCTCCTGGAGGAAGTCCCGCCGGGCCTCCTCTGGGACGTGCTCCAGCGTGTCGTGGGCGGCAACCAGGTCGAAGGACCCATCGGCGAACGGGAGCGCGCCGCCGGACGCCCGGACGTATGCATCCGGCCGGAACTCGATCCCCGGCCGGTACGCGAACGGTGGTGGCGGCTCCACGTCGGCAACCACGATGCGATCCTCCGGCATGAGCTGTTTCAACAGCGAGGAGTGGCCCCCCACGTCGAGGACATGGACCGGCCGCCGCTCCGGCCCGAAGAGATGGTCGACGATGCGGGCTGTCAGCCGATGCCGCTCGTAGGCATCGAACGGCGCGCCGAGGGCAGGCTGGCTCACGTCATCAGCCTAGAGGCAACTCGAACGGTCTCGCCGGATCGAAGCAGGGGCTGTAGTACGGATCGCGGTACCCCCTCCACCGGGCCAGGAAGACCTCGTCGTCCTCCGGCCCGTGCATGCCGCCGACGCCACGGGTGCTTCCCTCATCATGGTAGAGCACGGCGTACGGCGTGTAGACGACTACGTATCCCTTCTCTCGGGCCCGCAGGCAGAAGTCGACGTCCCCCCACGCCACCGCGAGCCGGTCCTCGAAGCCCCCGAGGCCCCTGTACACCTCCGGACGTATCAGCATGCACGCCGCGGACACGGCCGAGCAGTTCCGGATGGTCCGGCCGAGCCCGAAATACCCGTAGTCAACGTTGCGGGCCGGTGACCCACCCAAGCCCACGACGATCCCTTCGTGCTGCGGCGCGCCGGTGCGGAGCATGAGCCGGGCCCCCACGACGCCCACCTCTTCGCGCTGCCCGTGCTCGATCATGGCCTCGAGCCACGCCGGCGCGACCACCTCGGTGTCGTTGTTGAGGAGCAGGACGAGGTCAGCGTCGCCGACCTCGTCGAGGGCGGCGTTCATCATCTTCGAGAAGTTGAACTCGTGCGGGTACGCCATCACCCGGCCGGGGAATGACGCCAGGTACTCGAGGGTCCGGGGCTCCCGGCTCCCGTTGTCGACCACGAGCAGCTCGTACGGGTCGTATGTCGAGCGGGCCCGGATGCTGTCCACACACCGCTCCAGGAGGTCGAGGCGGTCCCGCGTGGGGATGACGATGACGACC
>DASQUP010000111.1:0-30754 GCA_035641235.1 Actinomycetota bacterium | reverse complement strand
GCGGCCGGCAAGTTCCTCGGCCTCGGCGAGCGCCCGCTTCTCTCGAACGGCTTCGAAGGCACCGATTCGGCCATCGAGGGCCGCGATTAGTTCGAGGTGTCCGCCGACGACCTCTACGGGCGAGGCTTCCCGAGAGCGCACCGCCCGGGCCAGCTCAACTGCCGTCATTCCCGCGAGCATTCCCTCGAAGCTGACCGCAAGCGAAGCAAGATTTCAACCGGCCCGGGCGGTAACGAAACGGGGGGGTCCGGCGCTTACCTCTTGTGACAAGTTGTCGACAGAAGGTGGTCCATGCGTAGACGGATGGCGCGGTGGGGAGTGGTGGTCGGCCTGCTCGCCGTGGTCGGGATGATTGCCATGCAGAGCTTGGCGACGGCAGACGTGAGGGTCCGGCAGACGCGCCTTTCGGGGGCGAATGAGGTCCCGGACGAGGGTGATCCCGATGGATCCGGCCGGGCCAAGGTAAGGATCAACGACACCAAGGGGACGGTTTGTTTCAGGTTGTCTTGGACGGACATCGAACCGCCTACGGCCGCACACATCCATGCCGGCGCGAAGGACGTCGCCGGAGACATCGTTGTGCCGCTGTTCGAGGGAGCGCTCCCCGAATCCATTAGTGGCGTAAAAGGATGCGTGGCGGACCTCGATTCGGAGCTCCTCGACGACATCCAAAAGAACCCCAGGCAGTACTACGTGAACGTTCACAACGAGGAATTCCCTGCGGGGGCTCTGCGAGGTCAGCTGAAGAAGTAATCGCTTCAATAGGCCCGCACCCGAACTGCCCGCGCTCGACTCCACCTAAGAGCGCGGGCAGTTCATCTTTCTGCCCCATCAGCCGGCGGGCTGTAGCGTCCGAATCCGGAACACTCGCACGGGCTCGGGAAAGCCCTTGAGCGACAGCTCGAGTTCCTGCACGACGATGCTCCGGGACGCCAGCCAGTCGCGTACTCGCCGGTAGGCCTCCTCGCTGAGCACGATCTCGCCGGCTGCGGCCGCGTGCTGCAGCCGCGCGGCCAGATTCGTCGTCTCACCGATCACGCTGAGGTTCGAGTTGGGGACGAGCCGTCCGACAATGGCCGGGCCGACCGCAAGCCCTATCCCAAGCGGAATCCCGGTAAGGGCAGCCTTGTCGCGCAATGCAATAGCCGCCTCCAAAGCTTGACGGCAATGATCGACCGTTTCACCTGAGACATTGAACGTTGCCATGACGGCGTCGCCGGCGAACTTGTCGATCAATCCCGAATGACGTTCCACCTCACGCGTTGCCCACCGCTGCAGCGAGGCAACCATTTCAACCATCTCGTCGGGTGTGCGCTGTGAGGTCAACTCCGTATAGCCACGCACATCGGCGAACAGGACCGTCACAAGTCGTTCGCCGGTGGCGATCTCTGCATCGTCCAAGGACGTCCGAGTTGCAAGATCGACCCGGATGTCGTGGCCGCGGGCGGTGTCCAGAGCCTCGTGGACGATCTGCAGTGCGCCGAGTTCTCTGGCGTGCTCTGTAGCCTCCCGTAGGGTTTGTCCGGCTAAATCCCGGTCCCCATTTTCCGACTGTGCGGCCGCGAGCAGGATGAGAGTTCGGAGTTCGTCGAGGACATAGCCGGCTTCCCGGTAGCCCTCCACAGCGCGAGCCAGGCTATCCACGGCCGACTCCGAATCACCGATAGCCAGGAAGACACGCCCCTCGGCCTGCTCGAGGGCAGCGTCTCCCGCTGGATAGGGTTTGGACCGAGCAACTTCAACGAGTTTCCTTGCGTTGTCGATGTCACCCACATGTACGAAGGCCTCGACGCCGAGGGCAAGGGTCGGTCTGTACGTCCAAAACTTCGGAGCGGCATCAAGGATGGAAAGGGCCGCGACCCGAAGGCGTTCCGTCTCCCCGGCCGCGATGTACGTCCGGATACGAGCGGACGAGTCGTAAAGCACATCTTGCAGTTCAACACGGGTTGAAATATCCGGCAGGTAGCGAAGTGCACCTTCGACGTCACCCCCCTCGAGCAGTCCCTCTGCTAGTAAAAGACTCGACCGCCAGATGTACTTGTCGTTCGAAAGGCGCTCAAACCGCTCGACAGAACGCGTTCCGACGTCGACCCAGGTTTCTATCCGTCCATGGATACGCATGAGGTACATGTTGGTCAAAAGGACGGCCGCGCGCCCCCATTCGCTCCAATCAGACGACTGTTCGAGGCGCTCGAATGCAGCCTTTGCGCCGGGGATCATGCAATGCACTCGGTTCCACAGATCGTTGTAGGCCGCGTTGATTGCAATGTGTGGGACCCCGTGCTCCATCGCCTCGCGGTGACTCCGCTCGATGGTCGCGAGCCCGGCTTCGACGTCGCCGCTGTCGAGTAGGGCAAGCGCCAGGAAGCCAAGCGCCCAGATGCGATTGACGTCGTCGCCGACTGCCTCCGCCGTTGTGACGGCTTTCCGAGCAGCGTCCAGCGAAGGCTCAATCTCCAACTGGAAAAGATGCAGACCGGCTATACGCATGTATGCGAGCGCAAGGTCCGAACTCGGGCCTTGCCGCTCTAGCTCTTGGAGTGCTTGGTCGTACTGCTCGGCCGCCTGATCAGGGCGCGAAAGTTCCCATCGGGCCCTTCCCAGAACGAGATGGTAGCGGGCAGCAGCTTGGAGATCACCGATTTCCTCGAGTAGGGCGATGCCTTCCTCCAGGCACTGTGCCGCAGTGGACGGCCGGCCATCGATGTTCAGGGAGCTGCCCATACGACACAGGACCTCGGCGCGATCTCGGTCGTTCGAAACGTGGGGCAGCGCCCGTTCGTACAGCTTCACGGCTTCGCTGTGGGCATGGGTGTGCTCTGCATTGGCTGCAGCATCCAAGCATGCCGGTACAGCCTCTTTGAATCGCGCCGCTCCCAGAAAGTGCAGCGCCAACTCGATTGGGTTGGTTGTCGGATCCTCGGCGAGTATGTCGGCGGCCCGCGAGTGGATTTCCTGTCGGCGCGGCAGGACGGTGTCCTCGTAGATAGCTTCCTGGGTCAAGGCATGGCGGAAGCGATAGCGGCCCGGTCGCCCAGCTTCAATCACGAGTTGGTTCTGCATAGCCGAGGCAATGGCTGCTTGTACCTCGGACTCGGGTGTGTTGGCCACGGCGGTTAGCGTGGAGTAACTGAATACATAACCCAGTACCGCGGCAGCTTGAAGAACTCTCGCCTCTGTGTCGCCGAATCTTTCGATCCGAAAAAGGATCGTGTCCTTCACGGAGTCCGGCAGGGGAACTTGATCTAGCGCTTCGTGCCGCCATTGCGAAGCCGTACGAACGATCTCACCGCGGTCGATGGCGTGTTTGAGCAACTCCTCAAGCACGAACGGGTTTCCTTCACTGCGCTGGTGCATATTGTCGCGGAAGTCCACAGTGATCTCGGCCGTGTCAAGGATGCAAGACATCATCTCCGCAACATCGAGTTCGGACATCTCCTTGAGTTCAATTACCTCCGCCAGCCCCGATCTGCGCCAACTCTGAATCGTCGGCACGAGAGGATGTTTGCGATGCAACTCGTCGCTGCGATAGGTCATGAGAACCATCGCTCTGAGGCCACGCAGGCGCCTGCTGAGGTAGTCGAGTAGCTCGCGCGTGGAAGCGTCGGCCCAGTGGATATCCTCCACCACGAGAAGAAGCCCAGCGTCTGCCGCTGCAAGAGACACCATCGCCACGACGGATTCGAACAATCGGAGTTTCGCTTGACCGGGGTCTCCGCCGGGAGGAGGTGCCTCTCCTATAGCCAGTTGCGGAAAAAGGCGCGCGAGCTCGATGCGGGCACCGCCGAGTCGTCGGGCCAGCGTTTGTGTGTCCTGCGACGCGATGTAATTGCCGAGCGCCTCGATCAGGGGGAGGTAGGGGAGTGCCAGCTCGGCTTCACTGCATGCTCCCCTCATCACCGTGAAGCCGAGGCGTTCCGCCCTGGTTTCGGTCTCCGCGGCAATCCGGGACTTGCCTATTCCGGCCTCGCCCACAACGACTACGAAACGACTATCCCTCCGCGCCGCGTCGAGGAGTGCGTCCTCGAGGCGCGAGAGCTCCTCGTCACGCCCCACTACGACAGGACAGACGACCGCCTGGCTCATGCGTCCATTTATTGCATCGGCCGGCTCTGGAGAAAAGGGCCTAGGTGCAATGTTTGTGCGACGCAGACTCAGGCATGTGCCGGTTCGTCACGGACGGTGGGCGGCAGATTGACGCCCAATGCTCGCGACCCTCGCGTCGCTGCCAGACCCATGGCGACGATGGCCAGAGACAAGACCACGACTCCGACCCACTGCGACCGGACCAGCTGCTCCTCGAACGCGATGTAGTTGATCGTGATCGCACTCAGAGGGAAGGCCAGCTCGGCCAGGGTGGCGGCTGAGGCCGGCGTTTCACGCAGGCCCCTGTAATAGAGCATGAGGGCGAGCAACCCCGGCACGAGGGCAAGAAGTAGTAGCGCAAAGGCGTCTTTGCCACCGATCGTCGAGATTGCCTCGCCTTGGTCCTGAACGACAACGATCAAAATGGTGGCGGGCAGGCCAACTGCAAATCGCAGCGCGGTAAGAGGTGCAAATTCCATCTTTGTTGTGAGATGGCGCCCCAGCACGGTCCCGAGCCCCCAGAGGCCGGCCGCTCCCAGTGCGAAGGCTGCCGGGGTAAACGCGGAAACCGACACATTGGTGGGCTCCGGGAAGGTAATCAGCCAGGCGCCACCGACAGCTGCGATGAAATAGAGACCGAACCGTGGGAGAACCCTTTCGCCCAACAAAAGAGCCGCTCCAATGATCGCGAATAGGGGCTGCAGTTTCTGAAGCAGCAGGGGCGTGGTGGGGTCGCCATACGCGAACGCCTGGGTGAATAGAACCGTGGCAAGGGCGGATGCCCCTGCCCCTATTAATACGAGAGATATCCAGTCGCGTCGGGAGAATGACTTGGTAATAGGAAGCGCTCGGATAAGCCACGGGAGTGTGAGGAGAACAAGTATGAGGTGCTCTACCATGACGATCGTCCCGGAAGGAAGCTCCAGCGCCAGGCGCCGGCGGAAGAATCCTTCACTTCCCCACGTCGCTGCAGCGATCGCAATGAACATGAAACTCAGCCCACTGGCCGAGCGAGCCCCCCGGTAAACGCTGGCCACTAAGGATTCCTCTCTCTAAGCTTCTAATGCGGGTCCGCTGCCCGTGCAGATGCAGAGGTTAATCGTTGGCGCGTCGAGATATGACAACCCATCGTGCAGCCGGCTCCTTCCCGAGCAGCGGCTGCTGGTTGGGAATCGCCTTTCTTGCGCCTCGTTCCCTTCGGAAACGCTTGAATCGACAAAGGAGGATCAATGACCCGGGCCCAGGAACTGCGGTTTGCGTTTGTCTTCGATAACCATGAGGGGGCACTCCGTCTCTTCCGGGACGTATTCGGGCTGCAGACCATGGAGGAGTTCGAGCATGAGGGGAGCAGGGGCGTGATCCTCCGTGTTCCCTCGGCCACGCTGGAACTGTTCGACCTCGGGTACGGGCGGCATGTCGACGATGTCGAAGTCGGTCACCCCGTCGACTCCCGCGTCAGGATCGCCGTGAAGATTGATGATCTCGATGAGGCTTCCGCGGCTGTGGTGAGTGCCGGCGCCAAGCCGGAGGCCGACAAGGTCGTTACCCCATGGGGCGATCACAACCAGCGATTCAGGACCGGTGACGGCCTGCAGCTCACTCTGTTCCAGAGCGGGGAATGACGATTGCCGGGGAATTCCCCTCGGCCGGGAGCGTTTGCACTGCAATAATGGGCTGTGCTCGAGAACAGGAGATCGTGATGCTCAAGGTCATCCGTGGCAGAGGCGTTTACTGACTCAACTGACGCCAGTTTGAAGACCTCATCGCTCCCTACCGGAGGGGGTGTAATCGTGGACATAGGGACGGGCGACGGTCGTTATGTCTACCGGAGCGCCCGCGCGAATCCGGACAGGTTCTACATAGGGATCGATGTTCAGAGGAAGGCACTCGAGAAGATATCCGAACGGGTTCATCGGAAGCCGGCTAAGGGCGGTCTTCCAAATGTCCTGTTCCTCCAGGCAGCTGTGGAGGACCTTCCGCAGGAACTAGGCAACGTCGCCGATGAGATTCACATCCACTTCCCGTGGGGCAGTCTCCTTCGTGCCGTCGCCGCTGGCGACAAGGAAATCATTAGTGGACTGAAGAGGATCGCCGCTCCTGGAGCGTGGCTCGAGATAGTTATCGGAATCGATGATGAGCGCGATGCGGGTGAGGCGGCGAGGCTGGACCTTCCACCGCTGACCCAGGAATATGTGGAGACGGTATTGAGGCCACGCTACGCTGCCGCGGGCTTCAGCATCGAAGAAAGTGGACTCGTCGAGCCCGACAAGTGGCCCGAAGTAGACACGACATGGGCGAAGCGGCTCCGGGGCAGCACACGCCGTCGACTGCTCTACATTGTGGCGAAAGCGGACGGGTAACGGCAATGGCCACTTACGTCGCCCTTCTCAGAGCCATCAACCTGGGTGCGGTGAATAAGATCCCAATGCCTGCGCTCAGGACGATGTTCGAGGATATCGGTCACGAGAACGTCCGCACTTATGTCCAAAGTGGCAACGTCGTGTTCGAGGCACCCCGGACGGGTCTGAAGAAACTTGTCCGGCAGCTCGAAGAGGGGGTGACGGCGACGTTTGGTCACGACATCTCAGTGATCATTCGTAACGGATCGGATCTGGAACGTATCGCGACGAGGAATCCATTCGCATTGGAGGGCGGATCGCCGTCGTCCATGCACGTGGTGTTCCTCGCCGAACGGGCGCCCGCGAGGGGGGTAAAGGTGCTCGACCCGGATAGGTGGCTGCCCGACAAGTTCGAGGTCAGCGGGAGCGAGATCTACCTCTTACTTCCCAACGGGATGGGTAGATCGAAGATGTCGATCTCACACTTCGAGAAGGTCCTCGGAGTCCGCGGCACCGCTCGCAACTGGAACACCGTCACCAAGCTCCGAGAGCTTGTTCAAAGCCAATAACTTGGAGCGTCGTCGGAATTCGGGAATGGCACCCAACCGTGAAATATTGGGCTCGCATGCCATTTCGTGAATCCGCCGCTGTGGGGGCTGCACGATCCGCTTTAGTCGAGCCCCCTCAGCGACGATATGTGGGGGATGATCTCGACCTCCAACTTGTTCGTCGCTCTGACGTGTTCTGGTGCCACCAAGGCATTTAAGGCCGGGGACCACGAAGCCGCTCTTCGCAAGGTTCGTCGCTATCGGAAGTTCTTCCGAAGCGATCCCCGCGGTTATTGGCTGGAACACGAAATGGGAATCAGAACCGGGTGGCCACCGTCCCAAGCCCCGCTTGCACTGCTTCGCGAGGGGTGGCGGCGTGGTCCGTGGTTCGCTCCGCTGGCCGAAGCCCTTATTCACCAACTGTTGGAGGAGGATCGCCGGCAGCCTGATCCGAAATGGCGCGTTGAAGCTCATCGGGTGGTCGATCAAATTGTCGACCTTTACGGCGAGAGCTATTGGAGTGCCGTGTGGCGCTCGGAACTCGCCCAGCTTGAGGGCGATTTCACTTTGGCGCGCGATCATGCGCTTCTTGCCCTTAACGCCGTCGAAGGTAAGGACGACGACGGGGATCTCGGTCTGGTCAAGGTTGCCTGGAGCTTTCTCTCGATCCCTGGGGAGCGCGATCGCGCGGAAGAGCTACTTCTACAGGCCATCGCAAAGTATGGGAGGGCGGAGCCGCATCTTTACTACGGCCTTGCGGTGGAGGGTCGAGACCCCGGCCTGGGACAACGGCACATCTATCAGGCTCGCTCGATGTGGCCCGATGACAACTTCGATCGAGTCCTAAATCGGACGCGTCGGCTGCTTGAGGCTGACCAGCAGCGGCGTTCAAGTGCGCGTCGGTGACGGACGGCTCTAATGGAAGTTAGCCACACTATAGTGGTGCTAACTGCCATTTCGGGGCCGGACTAAAGCTGTTTCCCCCACGGTCCGTTGCCGTAGATCCTGTCCACCGTCACCCGGATAACCGCGCCGGGAGGGCCGTCGCGCAGCGGGAACTTTTGACCGGGCCCGATGTAGAACTCTGCGAGCCGGTCCATGACTTCCAACGCGCCGCCCTCTGTAATGGTTGCCCGGCCGTTGATAGCGAGGTAGGGATGCAATCCCTCCCCGGAGTGCTCATGGGCCTGGAAGGACAGCGCCACGCGGGGATCGTGTTGAAGATGCCTTATCTTGGCCTGGTCTGGATAGAAGGTCGACCACACGACGTCGTTGCCGTCGAAACCCGCCCATGCGAGCGTCACGTGGGGTGTTCCGTTCGAATCCAGTGTTACGACGTGGGCCAGTGGCCCGGTGGCCAGGAAATCGCGGGCGGAGTCGGGAACGTTAACCATTCGCCGATTGTAGTCATCGCCGACATTTTGGTTGGCGGCCTTAGATGCTCGCCTCCCGACTCGGAGGCTACCGATTGACTTTTGTGCCCTTTGTTGCGCCGGATTTGCTCGTTTAGGTACGGTCTGGTAGGAGGGATGAGACGGGGATGCAGTCGCCCTAGAGAATCCTTCGAAGAATTAGCAAATTGCGCCCGAGGGGAGCCGGACGCATATGCAACTGACTTTGGTGCGGAGCGCCACCCTGCTATTGGACATGCAGGGGCAACGCATCCTCGTTGATCCGATGCTCGACGATGTCGGTGCCCGGCCGCCGGTTGAGAACACACCGAACGCACGGCGCAATCCACTTGTGCCGCTGCCGATCCCTGCGGCCGAGCTAGTGGAGGACCTGGATGCGGTCCTAGTCACGCATCTGCACAAAGATCACTTCGATGAGACCGCGGCAAAACTGCTTCCCCGGGACGTCGTCGTCTTCTGCCAGCCCGAGGATATGAAGGCACTAGGCGCGCTGGGCCTCCAAGTGCTTCCCATCGCTGAGAAAGCAGATTGGAAAGGGCCAACGATCACGCGCACCGGCGGCCGCCACGGGAGCGGAGCCATTGCAGAGTTGCTCGCTCCCGTGAGCGGTTTCGTGATCGACGACCTGTACATCGCCGGCGACACAGTTTGGTGCCCAGAGGTCGACGAGGCGATCGCCGCGCATCAACCGCGTGTAGCGGTCGTCAATGGAAGCGGCGCGCGGTTCCTCGAGGGCGATCCCATCGTGATGACCATCGAGGACATCCGCCGAGTTGCGGACCGGGTTCCAACAGTCGTGGTCGTTCATCTCGAGGCGATCAACCACTGTATCGACACCAGGGATGAGGTTCGCTCCGCGCTGCCACATGTGATTGTTCCCGAAGACGGGGAGACTCTGGCGCTGTAAACCTGAGCTACTCAAACCCTTCTGGCGGACCAATGGTGGCGGCTTCCGGTCCAAAACGTTCGGCGTACTCGTCGTTCAGCGGCTTCCACTGATCACTGGAGGCCTCCGGTGGTTCCACTCCCGCAAGATGCGAGTCGAGGACGTCAAGGCAGACATGCCACCCGGCAGCGTCGCGCGCCGCTTTGCCATGCTCGTCGAGGGTGTCGACGAGAGTGAGCAGGCTCCCGCCATCGTTGGGTGCAAGCTCGAAACGGACAACGTCCTCACCCCAGCGGAACTCCAGGACTGAGGGTGGATCGTAGGTGATCATCTCGCCCTCCATCGGGGGAGCCTCATTGTTCGGGAACGAGAATCGAAGCGGCGCGCCGGCTACACGCTCGCCTTCAATGGTGGTGGGGAACCACGCTGCCAGATGTTCCGGCTCCGTAAGAGCCCTCCAGACTTTCTCTCGGGAGTGAGGCAGCGTTCGTTCAAAACGAAGCTGTGAACGACCTTTTGCTGCGTGCAGTTCTCCGTACATTCCGGCCTCCTTCTATTTGCCCTCATCCGGCATGTCATCGAGGTGGCGTTCGAGGTCGTCGAGACGCGCCTCCCAGAGCTCTCGGTACGGCGCGAGCCACTCGTCCAGTGCCTGAAGGGGCTCCACGCGAACGCGGTACAGGCGGCGCTGGGCATCGGCGCGGACCTCCACGAAGCCGGCCTCACGGAGGATCCGCAAGTGCTTCGAAACCGCGGGCTGGCTCAAGCCCAACGCGGCCACCAAGTCACCAACCGGCCGCTCCGCCATCCGGACGAGATCCAGGATTCGGCGCCTGTTCGCCTCGGCAAGCACCTCGAAACCAACGTTCATGTCACCCCCAAGTATGCCGAAGAAGCTATATAACTGTCAAGCAATACAACGCTCCATGAGCATGTCCGATCACCGCTAGCAATGGGCCGGCTGGGATGACACGATGCAGTGGTGTTCAACGATTTCGAAAGTTGCTACCGGGCCCTCGAGGCGAAGGAAGGCCGCTTCGACGGCATGTTCATAACGGCCGTCACTTCCACCGGCGTCTACTGCCGGCCGAGCTGCCCTGCAATCACCCCGAAGCGCGCGAATGTGCGCTTTTTCCCAACCGCAGCTGCGGCCCAGGGTGCCGGCTTCCGGGCATGCAAACGCTGCCGTCCGGATGCGAGCCCCGGCTCGCCGGAGTGGAATATCCGCGCGGACACGGTCGCCCGCGCGATGCGCCTGATTGCAGACGGGGTCGTCGATCGCGATGGCGTGGGTGGACTGGCGCGCCGGCTGCATCTGAGCGAGCGGCACCTCCACCGGCTCTTGATCGCTGAGGTTGGCGCCGGTCCGCAAGCACTCGCCCGGGCCCACCGTGCCCAGACCGGGCGATTGCTAATCGAGACGACTCATCTCAAGTTCTCCGAGATTGCGTTTGCGTCCGGCTTCGCGAGTATTCGCCAGTTCAACGACACCATCAGGGAAGTTTTTGCATCAACACCCACGGAGATGCGGGCCAAGAAGAATAGGAATTCTCCTAGTGGGCCGGGGGTGATCGAACTTCGCCTGCCCTATCGGGCCCCGATGGACACCGTGACCCTTTTTACCTTCCTCGCGGCGAGAGCCATCCCGGGGATCGAAGAGAGCAACGGGAGCTCCTATCGAAGGACCCTGCGGCTGCCCCACAGCCCGGGCATTGTTGAACTCCGTCCTCAAACGGAGCACGTCGCGTGCCGCTTCCAGCTAGGAGATCTCCGGGATCTAACGGCGGCTGTTCACAGATGCCGTCGGCTGCTGGACCTCGACGCCGATCCCGTAGCGATCGATTCGGTTCTGGCAGTGGATCCCCTTCTCCGGCCCCTTGTCGAGCAGCGGCCGGGACTCAGAGTTCCGGGAGCCGTCGACGGCAACGAACTGGCGTTCAGAGCGGTGGTCGGCCAGCAGATATCGGTTAAGGGCGCGCTCACGATCGCGGGCCGCGTCGTGAAGCGATTTGGCAAGCCGCTTACCGTGCAGGAAGGGGGGCTGACGCATCTGTTTCCGGAAGCCGACGATCTCGCCGAAGCCGATCTGAGCACGATTGGGATTCCTCGGAAGAAACAGGAATCGATCAACCATCTCGCAGCCGAGCTTGCGGCCGGAGATTTGGTGATCGATCCGGGCGCCGATCGCGATGAAACCAGAGCTCGGCTCCTCGAGCTTCCCGGCGTGGGGCCATGGACCGCTTCCTACATAGCGGTTCGTGCCCTAGGCGACCCGGGCGCCTTCATGGACACCGATCTTGGAGTGAGACATGCACTCGAACGACTCGGTGTGCGAGAGGAACCCGCTCTTCTTGCACAACGCTGGAAGCCATGGGCCGCTTATGCACAACAACACCTGTGGGCGAGCCTCGGATGACGGAATGGAGGACACCGTGAGCACTACTTATTACACGACGGTCTCGAGTCCGATCGGCGAATTGCTGCTCACCTCGGATGGCCGCTCGTTGACGGGACTTCAAATGTCGCCGTTCTCGCCGCCGGCCGGGGGGCGACACGATGAGGGCCCATTCGAGGACGTCATCCGACAACTCGAGGAATACTTCAGAGGCGCGCGCAAGTCTTTCAACGTGCCCCTGAAGGCGCAGGGGACACCGTTCCAGTTGAGCGTATGGGCCGGGCTCAAGGAGATTCCCTATGGGGAGACGATGAGCTACGGGGAACTCGCGCGCTGGATCGGAAATCCGAGAGCGGTGCGCGCCGTGGGCCGGGCCAACGGGTCAAATCCGATAGCAGTGATCGTCCCATGCCACCGAGTGATCGGAGCAAACGGGACCCTTACCGGCTACGGAGGAGGGCTCGACCGCAAGGCGAAGCTCCTGTCTCTGGAGGGAGTCCGAATCTAACCGGGCGCTGCGCGCCAAATGGCAATTCACCCCCACCTGTAGGTGGCCAGTTGCCATTTCAGCAACCGGGACGGGCGTCACGTCTCTACTACGTGTAGCTTCACGCCATGACCGCCTATCGTCCTGTACCCGCTCCCCGGCACGATCTGTCGGCCGAACAAGCCCTCGAGGCGTCCAGACTGTTTCGGGCCACGATGGCAACGCGTCGTTCGATCCGTGATTTCAGCGAGGAGCCGTTCGACCTCGAGTTGATTCGCAACGCCCTTGTCGTCGCGAACTCCGCGCCCTCGGGGGCAAACGTCCAACCCTGGCACTTCGTAGTAGTCACGGATCGCGAGGTCAAGCGGCGAATACGAGAAGAAGCGGAGAGGGAAGAGAAGGAGTTCTACGCGTCGAAAGCCTCGATGGCATGGCTTGCTGCGCTCGAACCTCTGGGAACCGACTACCGGAAACCCCATCTTGAAAAGGCGCCGGTCGTCATAGTGGTCTTCGAGGTCCACCGTTCGGATGTAACGCCGCAGCCTTACTACGTGAAGGAGTCGGTCGGCATCGCAGCGGGCTTCTTACTGACTGCTCTCCACCATTCGGGGCTTGCAACGCTCACGCACACGCCGAGTCCGATGAGGTTTCTCAACAAGATCCTGGACCGTCCCAGCTACGAGCGTCCCTACGTGGTCATCCCGGTGGGTAGGGCAGCCCCGCACGCGGTGGTACCGGATATCACCAAGAAAGAGGCGAGCGAGGTCACGACGTGGATACCGAACTCCACAGCGGGTCACGATGTGTCCGACTAATACGAGTCGTCAAAAACCCTGGGCGCGGCCGCGGTGCCGGCCCGCCTCGACCGTACGTCCACGAACCCAGGTGCCCAGTGCGTCGGCCGTGATCGGCCGGCTTACGTAGTCGCCCTGCGCGAAGTCGCAGCCGAGCTCGACCAAACGGTGCCATACATTTTCGCTTTCCACTCCCTCCGCCACCGCGGCGAGTCCGAGGTTGTGGGCGAGGTCGATCGTGGAGCGGACAATGGCCATGTCGTCGTCGCTGCGAGGCAGGCCGAGCGTAAAGGACTTGTCGATCTTGATTGTGCTGACAGGAAGTTCACGCAGGCGCGAGAGGGACGAGTAACCGGTTCCGAAGTCATCGATGGCAACCTGAAGTCCCATATCCGTTAGCTCGCGAAGCGTCGCGGCCGCTCGTACGGGATCCGCCATTATTGCACTCTCTGTTATCTCGAGCTCCACGGACTCTGCGGGCACGTCCCACCTGGACAACTGCTGCTCGATATCGTTCGTGAGCGTGGGGTCGTGCAGGCTGTACGCAGAGAGGTTGACCGCAAGGTTGAGATCGAGCCCGCTTCGGCTCCACTCTTGGATCTGACGCATGGATTCGCCCAACACGAACGTGGTGATCTGTTTGATCAACCCTGTGCGCTCTGCGACGGGTATGAACCGGTCGGGTCCGACCAGACCCAACCGCGCGTGGTTCCATCGAAGCAGAGCTTCGACCCCGAGCACGTGACCGCTGGCGAGCGCCACCTTCGGCTGATAGTGGAGAAACAAATTCCCGGACTCCGTCGCCTGCCTCAACTCCGGCACGAGCGAGAGAGCCGCGACGCTATACGGATCCTGTTCGGGTTCGTAGACCGCGAACCCCGTTCGGGCTCCTTTCGCCTGGTACATGGCTACGTCTGCGCGCTGTATAAGGGCATTCGGGTTCGTGCCGTGCTCGGGACAGAGCGCCATGCCGATGCTCACGGTGGCCTCCACCGGGAGATCGCCGACTACGAATGCAGGCCCGAAGCACGTCAGGACGAGTTCGGCAACGGATATGGCATGACTAAGGCTGTCCGGCTCGACCAAGATCGCGAACTCGTCGCCACCCATGTGAGCGACCGTGAACTCCGGGCGGATTTCGTTTCGGAGTCGGGTCCCCACCTGTTGCAGCAGGTTGTCGCCGTTGTGATGGCCCAACGTGTCGTTGATCTCTTTAAACCGGTCGAGATCCATCAAGAGGACGGCAACCATCGAACCGGCGGCGAGGCGGTCAACGGCCTCCTCCAGCCGCGCCAGGAAGGCCGAGCGGTTGGGGAGCTGTGTCAGCGGATCGTGTGTCGCCAGATGGTGCATCTCGCGCGCGAGCTTTGCGTTTTTCAACGACGAGTTCGCTCCGCGGGCAACGGCCACGATCGGCAGAACGAGAAGGGGAACGAGCGCGACATTGATCTTTGCGGTGAGGGCGGCGATTGGCGCCAGTCCGAGGAGTACGGCGTCGGTGAACGCTTGAAATCCGAGGTTCGTCGAGAAGGCTGAGGATAGCGGTCGGCGTTCCTCAAGGGCGATCGCAGTGTCGGTCAGGGCATTGTTTACCAGGAAGAAAAACGCTGCGGAGATGAGAATCGAGAGAAGATACGCGGTGTCGATGTCTCGGATCGTAGCTGCGCGGTCCGTCAGGGCCTCAAACGCTAGTCCCGCTGCAATCATCGCAAGCGTGTATTGAGCGATGTTGAAGAAGGTCTTGCGACCGGGCTTTCGTCGGATGACGTCGTCCGTGAGTGACGCTACTGCCTGACTAATGACTGCCGCCGGGATACTCAGAAGGATAAGGAGCGCGAAGCTGAACGTTGTTGCAGTAGTTATCTCCTCAACCGAGCCGCTCGTGCGTTGTATCTGGATGGGAAAGGCTTCAGAGAGAACGACAAGGATGCCCAGAAGCCAGAAGGATGCGCGGGTGGGCTCGTCTGAAAGCCCTGCGATTTGAACCAGGAGCGCGGCGACGCCGATTAACGAAACGACGGCGACGTAGAGGTTGTTCGATTCCCTATGACCCAAATGCCCGCTCCTCCTCGCGTCCACAACTCTATGGCGAGCCATGTGAGCTGGGAAGCGAGAAGGGCTAGCAGTTTGTTTCAATCACTGTGTGGCTTTAGCCCCACTTCTTACCAGCACCAAGAACCTCGAGAAGCATCGCTATCGACGACAACACCATGGCGACTCGAAAGGCACGTACTTTCACGTCTTTCTCCTTTGTGTGCGCTCCCGAACCAGCCCCTACTACTGCGTGCTCGGAGCGATACCGGGTGACCTTTAGGGTGCCGCCCTCATCTACCCCTTTTGGGGGTGCGCGCATACCCAATCGGGGGAGCAGCAGTGTCGAAGTCCCTGGACTATCCAGTAAAGACGGCCCCCCGCGCGCCGAAGTTTGTAGGGACGATCCGTGGGAGGAACATGTTTTTGCTCGCAGCGGCAGGCTTGCTGCTGGTTTCAGTGATGCTCACAGGTGGGCGCCTTCGCGGGGTCCTTACATTAAAACTGAGGGGGAGCTGGCTCCTCTTTATCGCGCTCGCCCTCCAGATTCTGGCCATATCGGTGTTTCCAAACGCGGGACGGCCGCTTCTGGCGATCATGCACGTGGCCTCATACGCGGTCGCGGGATTCGTGGTCTTGCTCAACCGGAGTGTTCGGGGAGTTCCCACAATCGGCATCGGGGGGTTGCTCAATGCGACCGCGATCGCAGTCAATGGAGGGACCATGCCGGCCTCGCCAACTGCCCTGGCCGCCGCTGGTGTGGTCGACTCCGGGGGGTCCTTCGAGAACTCGGCAGCTCTGGCGAGCCCGAACCTGCCATTTCTGGGCGACATATTCGCCATCCCTGCGTCGTGGCCCTTCCACAATGTGTTCAGCGTTGGAGACATCCTGATCGTGGTGGGGGCTGCGCTGCTCCTCCACTTTGCGTGCGGGTCGATCGTCGCCACGAATCAAGTGGCCGTCCGGCTCTGCCGGTAGTCGTGAGCCCGAGAGATTGCTCGTTGCCGGTCATATGATCTGACAATGAAGACGCCGTCGCTTGGTCGGCGGGCGTTCCTGGTGGGAGGTGCGCGGGTCGCGGCCGGTGCCGGGGCTCTCGCCTTAGCAGGCTGCAGCTCGGGAGACTCCGGGGCTGCCACGGCGCGGCAGGACGAAACTCCCACGCCGGCCCTAGCCACGGATCTGCGGGATTGGGAGAACGTACGAGCCCAATTCATGCTCGCCCCCGACATGGCCCATTTCTCTGCATTTGTACTCGCGTCCCATCCGGCGTCGGTAAGGGCGGCAATCGAGCAATGGAGGGCGGCGCTGGACGCGGATCCCGGCCGAGCAGTCGCGGACGAGACCAAGAACGATGAGGCCGTCAGAATGGCAGCGGCCCGCTACCTCGGTGTCCCACCCGAGGAGATCGCTCTCACAGACAGCACGACGATGGGGCTCGGTTTGACCTACAACGGCCTCCGATTGAAGCCCGGCGACCACATACTGACGACCACGCACGATTTCTATTCCACGCATGAATCGCTGCGGCTCGCTGGCGCTCGCTCGGGAGCAGAAGTCGAACAGGTCGCTCTCTACAATGATCCCGC
The DNA here is from genome assembly GCA_035641235.1 of Actinomycetota bacterium. GTDB lineage: Bacteria > Actinomycetota > CADDZG01 > CADDZG01 > WHSQ01 > DASQUP01. The sequence goes on along the minus strand of DASQUP010000111.1, from coordinate 14,187 downwards.
CAAAGCAACCGCCGGCGAAATGGTTTCGATCCTGCGTCAGTCCATCAGACCCGCCACGAGAGTTGTGGCTCTGACATGGGTCCATTCCAGTACGGGTGTGAAGATCCCCGTCAAAGAGATCGCGGATTCGTTGGAGGAAATCAACGCCGACCGTGATCCGGGCGATCGAGCCCTGCTGTGCCTCGATGCAGTGCATGGGTTTGCGGCGGAAGACACCATGCCGCCCGGACTTGGGTGCGACGTCTTCATCACCGGAACCCACAAGTGGCTGTTCGGACCACGTGGCACGGGAATCGTTTGGGCCCGGCGGGATGTTTGGGACAGGTTCGCTCCGATCATCCCTACCTTCTCGGGTCCGAGTATCGGCGCGTGGCTGTTCGACGAGGAAGTGCCGTTCATATTCGGGCTCGATGGAACGCCCGGGGGCTTCCACTCATTCGAGCACCGATGGGCACTCCTGGATGCCTTCGACTTTCACAACAAAATCGGAAAGAAGCGTGTCGCTGATCGCACCCACGAACTCGCGGCTCGTTTGAAGGAGGGTCTTTCAGCACTGCCCAACATCCGCCTTCTGACCCCACTCGATGAAGAAATCTCCTCGGGTATTGTCTGTTGCACGGTCGACGGTCTGGAGCCCCCACTGGTGATCGAAACGCTGCGGAGCCAGCACGCGATTCTGGCGAGTGTCACGCCCTACCGCGCTCAGTACGTTCGCTTCGGCACCAGTATCGTCACGACGCCCGAGCAAGTTGACGCGGCCGTCGCGGCGCTCGCACAAATGCCCTAGCCATCCGGCGCGCCGTCACCCGGACCTGCCCTCGATGTGCGGCGCTCTATGTATGCCTCCAATCCGTCGAGGACGCGTTCTAGCCCGAACTCGAAGTCGTCGAGTGCCCGCTGATAGAAGTAGTCCGCGTCGCCACCCATCTCGGTGAATCCACCGGCTTCGGCAACTTCGCCTAGAGTCGGGTAGCGAGAAAAGTCGATGTATTTGTCGAGAATCGGCTCGCGCTCCAACCACCATTCGTCGTCGCTGACCCCCGTCTGTTGCGCGGCGTCAATTGCGTCGGCAGCATTCTTGGCCGCGCCCCGTACGTACACGCCCAGGAGAGTCACTACCCTCGGCATCTCGCTCGCTGTGAAGCCGGTTCCCGAGATGGCTGCCAGGGCGCCCTCGAAGCCTTGGAGCACGTTCGGCCCCATCACACTTCTGGCGAACGAGACCTCGAGCAGCCACCGGTGGCGCCGGTACAGTGCCCAGTCCTCGCGGGCGATCGCCTCGAGGCGCGCCCGCCACCCTCCGTCGGTCGCCGGGAGGGACTTCTCGGCCACCACCCTGTCCACCATCACGTCGAGGAGTTCAGCCTTGCCGGGCACATACGTGTAGAGAGACATCGCGCCGACGCCGAGGCGCTCGGACACGCTCCTCATCGACAGCGCTTCGAGCCCGTGGGTATCGGCGATGTCGATCGCGGCGCGAGCGATGCGTTCGACGTCGAGCCCTGGTTTGGGCCCTCGCCGTGGTTTCTTCTGCCACCCCCACAGCAGCGCCAGGCTCTGCTCGGCCAAGTTCCGGCGGGAACCGTCGGCGGGCACGTTGCTACTCCGTAGGGCGTACGGTATAGTTTCCCATAACTCCGTACACTATATCGAGTTAGGGGGCCAAATGGCTGGATCGCAGTGGGCAGTTCTGGCCGAAGGCCTCTCCAAGCGGTTCGGGGGGACCCGCGCTCTCGACGGGCTCGATCTCGCCGTGCCCGCGGGTACTGTCTGTGGCGTCCTCGGACCCAACGGCGCCGGGAAGACCACGGCCGTTCGGATCTTGGCGACCCTGCTCCGGCACGATGCCGGGCGGGCGGAGGTGGCTGGGTTCGACGTCGCGCGGCACTCCGACGAGGTCCGCTACCGAATCGGGCTACTGGGCCAGAGTCCGGCGCTGGACGAGATCCTCAGCGGGCGGCAGAACCTAGCGATGTTCGGCCGGCTCTTTCACCTTCCGAAAAGCGAAGCTCGGCGGCGCGCCGACGAACTGCTCGAACAGTTTGGTCTTGCGGATGCCCGCAACAAGCCGGTCCGTGACTACTCAGGCGGGATGCAGCGACGTCTGGATCTTGCTGCGAGCATGATCCTCTCTCCGCAGGTGTTGTTCCTGGACGAACCGACTACGGGGCTCGATCCCAGGGGCCGCAATGAGGTGTGGTCGGCAATATCCACGATGGTCGATACCGGTACCACTGTGGTGCTTACGACCCAGTACATGGACGAGGCCGATCGGCTTGCAGATCAGATCGCAGTCATCGACATGGGCCGGGTGATCGCAAGTGGTAGTCCGTCCGAGTTGAAGTCCACGACCGGAGGCGAGCGAATCGATGCGATCGTCCGAGATGAAAACGAGCTGGACGCTGCGGCGGTCGTTGTCGCGGGGGTAACCGGCACGAACGCCGAGATCACTCGGGAACTGCGCCGGGTGAGCGCCTCTGTGCGTGATCGTGTGGCTGTTCTGACGGAGGTCGTGCGCGCTCTTGGCGAGGCAGACATCGTGGTGGAAGACGTCGCACTTCGGCGGCCCACTCTCGATGAAGTGTTTCTCCAGCTAACGGGTCATCACGCTAAGGAGGGGGTGGCCGCATGAGCATGACTGCACTCGTCCCGGAGATCCCCCGGACTCCGCTCGAGCGCCTTCGGCGCGCCGCCCTCGATGGCTGGATCATCGCCGTCCGGGACCTCACGTATTGGGTTCGCGAGCCGGCGAGGGTCGTGTTCACGTTGATGTACCCGATCATGATGGTGCTGCTGTTCGGCTATGTCTTCGGCAGCGCAATGACCGTTGCCGGCGGAGGCGACTACCGCGAGTTCCTTATGCCGGGCATGTTCGCCATGACCATGATGTTCGGGGGTGGAGCGACCATGGTTGCCGTTACCACCGACGGTGCAAGGGGTGTAATGGACCGGTTCCGTTCCATGCCGATGGCTCGCTCCGGAGTTCTGGTGGGCCGCAGCATCGCGGACATGTTCAACTCGACTCTCGATCTCGTCATCCTCGTTGCATGCGGGCTGGTGGTGTCGTGGAGGTGGCACGGAACTCTGACGGCAGCATTGACCGCGTTTGGCCTCCTATTGTTGCTGCGATTCTCCATCATCTGGCTGGGCATTTACGTGGGACTTATCCTTCGCACGCCCGAGGCTGCGGGAAACGCGTGGGGACTCATGTTTCCGATCACAATGATCGCCAACACATTTGTGTCTCCCAGTCAGATGCCGGGATGGCTGGGAACCATCGCAGAGTGGAATCCCATGTCGGCCACCGTCACCGCCACAAGAGAGTTATTCGGGAACCCGGGACTCGGGGGCGAGGCATGGGTGACGGAGAACTCGTTGATGATGGCGATCGTGTGGCCGATTGTGATCTGCTTGATCTTCGCCCCGTTGGCAGTGCGCCGCTTCCGCAAACTCAGCAGCTGACCCGCAGTGCTAACGGGTCTGCTGGGCGAAATGGAAGCCGGGCTGCGAGGCGCGCAGCGCAGCCCGGTGTCGATGCAAGTTGTTTAGCGGAGGGACCGCGAGCTGGACTAGTTGAAGTGCTTGCTCAGGGAACCACTCGCCCGCGCCTGGGTCGACCCGGCCCCATTCCGGGTCCACGGTGCCGGTGGGGCCGAGACCACGCGTGCACTCACCGTCCGACTCTCCGGGGGTCTTCACCCAGAGATACGCGTCTATCAGCGGATCGCCGGTATCCGCGGTCGGCCGGAGCCCGAGTCCGCGGCCCGGCGGGTTGCACCAATCTTGCGGGTCCGGGTAAACGCCCGCAGGTGGAGTCCATGGTCCTTGTCCGTTACGGCTCGTGTCGATGACGAAGTTGGTCGTCGCCACAGCCGAGCCGAGATTTGCGGCGTACCACTCGTCGGTTAGGTGCCAGGTGCTGAAGTCGTTCGGGTCGGCAGGGAAGTACTGGCTCGCACAGAAGTCGTAGTGACCCAGCCTCCAGCCACCCTCCTCCGGGTTGCTGGCAAACGCCAGGCAGCTTGAGATCCATGTGCCGTACTTCTGCAGGTGCTCGGTGAGTCGGTAGTTGGAGACGTTGAGGAAGAACCCTGCGGCTCGTTCAACGCCTGCCTTCACCAAGCGGTCCGATGCGTCACCAACGCCAAGCCATGCGCTGTGCGTAGCATCGAGGTAGACCTTGACACCGGGCTGCTCATTGAGCCGATCCACCGCCTCGTTGAGCATGAAGAAACGTTCGGCCGCCGCTGTGTCCGAGTCGGCCTCCTCCGGCTGGCACCACTCGAGGTTGCCGTTGATGTCCGTGTACCAAGGGATGATCCCCAGGCCATCGGGTTCGAGGATGATCAGGGCATCGTGGTCGCCGATGCCCTTCGCGACACCGTCCACCCACGCGAGGTACTCCTCGGAGGTTGTTGCCCCGCCGGCAGAGAACTGAGCACAGTCACGGAACGGAATGTTGTAAAGGACAAGCACCGGCAACGTGCCTCCCTGCCTATTCGACCGGCGCATCGTCCTCTTCACTTCCTTTTCGACCTCGGACGGGGTCCCGGCCTCGACCCAGACTGCCTGTGGGGTCCTGATCATGTTCCGGATCAGTTCCGCGTTGGTCGGGTCTTTGGCGGCGCGCAGGTCGGCTATCTGCTGAAGCGCTCCGGGTTGCGGAGGGGGTACGAAGAAGCTGATCGATGGGTCGAGGTCCTTCTTCTCTTCTGCCGCCGAACCGGCAACGGGGGACGTTCCAACCAGTCCAATGGCTAGGAGCGCGGCGAAAACCGCGCTGATCGTTCTCTTATTCATCGCTCAGCCCTCCCCAAGCCGGCCGACATCGGGTTCTCAGAGCGTTGGAAGCGCTCTCATCACATCCTAGGCGCTGGCCGACCGGGGGAGCAACCAGGATCGGGCGCGAAGCAGCCGCATCTTGAGAGCGCTTCCAGAACTTGGGGTGCCAGCGACCTGTGCGATCGTGGGGGCGTTACCGCTCTAGGGAAAGGTCACGATGGAGATAGCCATTGCCGGCGGGCACGGGCAGATCGCGCTGCTGCTGACGCGGATTCTGGCCGGCGGGGGCGGCGAAATCCGATCGCTCATCCGCAACCCCGCCCACGAGGAGGATGTCCGGGAGGCGGGGGGAGCGCCGGTCGTTTGCGATTTGGAGGCTGCGTCGAATGCCGAAGTGGCCTCGGCGGTAGGGACGGCGGACGCCGTCGTATTTGCGGCAGGTGCAGGGCCGGGGAGCGGTTCCGCGCGCAAGGAGACGATGGACTACGAAGGGGCGGTCAAGCTGATCGAGGCCGCCGGAGCTCGGGGGATCCGCCGCTACGTGATGATCAGCTCGGCGCGAGCGAACGCCTCCACGAGGGGAGACGACACATTCAGCGCCTACCTCCGCGCCAAGGGCCGCGCCGACGACGAGGTGATGGCGAGTGGGTTGGACTACACGATCGTGAGACCGGTGCGGCTTACCGACGAGCCGGGAACGGGCCGCGTGCGGCTCGGCGAGTCGGTGGGCCGCGGCACAATCAGCCGCGCCGACGTTGCCGAGTTGGTGGCCTCGGCGCTGGTCGAGGAGACCTCGATAGGAAAGGTCTTCGAGGCGAGGGCGGGCGAGACTCCGATCGCCGAGGCGCTGCGCGACCTCTAAGTGAGCGCGCCGCACGTACGGCTCACGAAAGCCCGAGGTTCGTGCGTTTCAGCCGCGCACAGCAGCACATCGCGCCAACCTCCCAGCGCGCCGTGGGGTGGGCGCCCTCGCACCCACCCCCGCGCGATCTCACGGCGCGCCGGTCAAGCTCAGCCCGGCTGCGCGCAGGGTTCTGTGAACTCGAAGGCCTCGGCCGTCGGGCCCACGAAGAAGTCCTCCACCACGCTCACTCCGGAAGGTGCATCGGCGTCCGGTTGCACGATGAGATGCTGGCGGAACACGGTCTCGTTGGGCTCGCCCGTGAACCGGCCGGCCTCCTCGGGAAGCATTCCTTCGTAGTCGACGGTCTCAAGTTCCGAAGCCGCCTTAACGAGACCTTCCCGCGTCAGATCACCGCTTGCGTGTGCGGCATCGAGCGCGGCTTTGAGCGGATACGACCACACCCAACCAGATGTGTATCCCTCGTTGGGTTGCACCTCCCCAAGTGCTTCCCTCATGGCCTGATGACCCGGCGTGTCCGCGTCGAACGGCTCCCACGGGAATGTAGCCAGGTAGAGAGCCTGAAGCGCCTCCGCAGCGGGGGTCTCGAGCAGACCTTGGTTCCACGTCGGTTCCGTGCCGAAGAACTTGCCGGTGAAGTTTCTCGCCGCCGATCCACCGACTATCTCCGCCGCCTCAGCAGGACCGGTGGTCACGATCACGAGGTCGGGCTGCGCCTGGACGATGGCATCGATTGCCGCCTCCTGACTGCCGACGACGGCGTTCGGCCCAGTCTCGACCGCTCGGATGAACTCCACTCCGCGTTCCTCGGCGGCGATCTCCGCCCCCGCGGCCGCATCGCCGCCGTAGTCGCCGGGATAGTGGACGGCCATGACGCTCTCGATACCTAATTCATCCACTGCATAGTCGACCGCGTTCATCGACTCGAGGCAGTAGTTGCTTCCGGACTCCAAGATGTTGTCCTCGAACTCCCATCCCGACCACCACGACGCGGGCGCGCCGACGACGTTCTCCTGCTTGTAGAAGGGAAGGCCGGCGATTGTCATCGGCGTCCCTAGGGTCTGGGCCAGGGCAAGGATGTCCGATTTGATCTCCTGATACTCCTGCACGTGGACCTCTGGGTTGTATTTGTTGTCGCGAGTGTTCTCGCCGACGTCGACGTCGTATTGGTCGCCGATGCCTCCTTCTTCGTTGACGCGCGTCCAGAACGCCTTCTGCGCGTCGGTGATCGGTACGGCGAGCGCCGCGAATGGGCCTTCGGTGAGGTCCGAGAGGGTGCCCAAGTAAATGCACCCATGGTCCTCGTTTACGGCGTTTGGACAGGGCTCCTCGGTTATACCGGTGTCGGTCCTGACTTCTCCTGCCGGTTCTGACTCATCGGCATCGCCGCCCGACTCGCGTCATCCGGCCGCTACCAGGGCAAGCACGATAACGACGACGAACATATGTCGTCGCCGGAACTGATGTGACATGGATCCCCCTCCCCTTGGCGATCGCACCCAGCGACCGACCTACCGACTGCCTTCCTAGTCGTGCACTAGTACGAAAATGGCCACGCCCTCCAGTAGTTGCGGATTCGAACCCATACGCCGTACAGCCCGCGGGGCTCGAAGATCAAGAAGGCCACGATCAAAAGGCCGTACAGGATCTGCTCCAGCTGCTGGGTCGTAACGAGCCCGCCGGCCTGCCCCCCGCTTACGAACGGAATGAAACGAGGAAACTCCTGAACCATTCTTGGGAGGAGCGTTATGAATGCCGCCCCCATAATCGAACCCGAGATGGTGGCGACGCCCCCGATCAACACCATCGCGATGTACTGAACGCTGAGGAGCAGGTCGAACGATCCCGGTTCCAGGAATCCCGTAAGCGTGTAGAGAAGTGCTCCAGCGATCCCGGCGTAGAACGACGAGATGGTGAAGGCGAGAACCTTGTACTTCCGGAGGGACACTCCCATTACCTCCGCTGCGATGTCGCGATCGCGAACGGCAGCAAAGGCGCGACCGACTGCAGAACGTGCCAGGTTCCTCGCCAGCACGGCAAAGATTACGAGGAAAATCAGCCCCATGAGATAGAGACCCTGCGACCGCGTCAACACGGTTCCGAAGAGCGTACCGGGGGTCTCGAAGTTGAACCCGAAGAACACCGGAAATGCCGACGGACGGCCGACCCCCACGCCACCGGTTAGAGACTCAGCCTCCCTAAAGATGTGCTCGCCGATGAAGACGAGGCCCAGGGTCACGACCGCGAGGTACAGCCCCCTCAGGCGAAACGCAATTGGTGAGACGATCAACCCGGCAAGGGCAGCAACTATGCCGGCCGCCGGAAGCCATACCTCCATGCCGAGTCCCAGACCGACCACGTTGGAGCCGGGCTCTCCGTTGACGATCGCGGCCGTGTACGCACCAAGTCCGAGGAAGAACGCATGCCCAAGTGAAACCTGTCCCGCATAGCCGGTAACGATGTTGAGTCCGATCGCTCCGATCGCTGCAATGAACATTGCTGCGAATCGAAACAGGATCTCGTCGGTCAAGATGAACGGGAGAAGAAACGCGATCAGAACGGCGACCGTGGTGGATCTTCGTTTGGTAGGCGTGTTGAGCAGGGCCATGTCCTCTTCGTAGCTACCGATCAGTTCGGGGCGGCCCCGTTTGCCAGGTCCTCTGCCGCGCCAAGGTGGGAGCCGGACGGGCTGCAGCTTCGTGGACGTCTTCATACCCTTTCGACCTCACGCGTTCCGAACAGGCCGAAAGGACGCACCAGGAGGACAGCCAGCATCACGAGGTAAGGCACGACCTGAGAGAAGTTGTCGCCCAGGAATCCTGCGTACTGACTCTGGTACGTGAGGCTGTAACCCTCTATGAGGCCGACCAGTAGGCCGCCGATTACGGCGCCGTGAATGGAGTCGAGCCCTCCGAGGATGATTGCTGGCAGCGCCTTAAGAGCAACGAAGGCGGATTGCTGATCGATGCCGGATCCGAGTCCGACGAACGTGCCGGCGAGAGCGGCGAGCCCTCCTGCGATCGCCCACGACAATGCAAACACTGCTCCCACCGACACCCCCTGAGCCATGGCAACCTCCTGGTCGAAGGCGGTGGCACGCATCGCGAGGCCTATCCGTGTGTACTTGAAGAACGCCAGCAAGAGTCCGACCACGACCGTCCCGATCACCAGGCGGGCCACATATCGCTGCTGAATGACCACACCGGCAATGGGAAAGGTCTTCAGCCCCCACGGATCACCCATGCTTCTGACCTGTGGCCCCAAGAGATCGTTGACGATTACGCGCAGGACGATGTCGAGCCCGATCGTAAGGATCGCGATGGCGAAAACAGGTTCCCCGATCATGGGACGGATCGCCGCTCTCTCAAGAGCCATCCCTATCAGGGCAGTCAGCAGCACTGCTATGAGGACGGCGAGAGGAAATCCAAGCCCCAGGATGCGTCCGAAGTAGATGACCCACCAGGCGCCGAGCACCATCATCCCCGGCTGAGCGAAACTGATTACCCCCATCGACTTGAAGATGATTACAAAGCCGAGTCCCAGCAGAACGTAGACGGTGCCAAGGCCGAGTCCCTGGACCGTGCTCTGCAGGAGCCTCACCATCTCTGCTCACCCCGCCCGTTTGGACGGCGTGTAGATATCCTCGACCAAAGGAGCGAACCTCTGCAGGATCGCCGATCGTTTTACCTTTTGGGTCGCGGTGAGTTCGCCATCTTCGTGGTCGAGTTCTTTTGGCAACATCCTGAACGTTTTGATCTGTTCGGCGCGCGCGAATTTTTTGTTGACCTCGGTGACGACCTCTTGGATGAGTTCGATGACCTGGCTCTTGTGGGAAAGATCCCGGTATGTGGTGTACGGAATACGACGCACCTGAGCCCATTCTCCGACCGTGTCGAATTCGATCCCGATGAGCACCGACAAGAACGGCCGCTTGTCGCCGATCACAATGGCCTCTTTAATGAAGGGGGAGGACTTGAGGGCGTTCTCTATCTCCGACGGCGCAACGTTCTTGCCACCTGATGTAATGATGATGTCCTTGAGGCGGTCGGTAATCATTACGTGTGTCCCGTCGACCCATTCCCCCACGTCCCCTGTGTGGAGCCAGCCATCCTCCGAAAGGACTCTTTTTGTGGCCGCGTCGTCTTTCCAGTAACCCGCGAAGACCCCGGGATGCCGCGTGAGGATCTCGCCCGTGGTCTCGTCGATCTTGAGCTCGATCTCTGGGTGGGGCTCCCCGACCGTCCCGACCTTCACCCGTCCTGGGCGATTGCCGGTGGCCACGGCCGCGTTTTCGGTCATCCCATAGACCTCGTGCATGGGCACTCCGATACCCATGAAGAACTTGAGGATCTCAGGGCCGATGGGCGCCGCGCCCGATGCCGCAAACCGACACCTGCGCATTCCGATGTGGTGCTTGATGGAGCGGTAGAGGAACAGCCATCCGAGCAAGTTGAGCAAGCGCGTCGACAGCGTATGAGTGCCATCTGTCTTAGCCAGCGAATCCCCGATGTGATCGGCCACCTTGGACCACAGTTTGAAATTGAGCCGTTTCAGAAGTGTTGCATTTGCTGCGCGGATGTGGATTCCTGCATGGATCTTTTCCCAAATGCGGGGGACACCTAGGAACTCGGTCGGCTGTACCTCCCGCAGGTTCTGTTGAATGGTTTCAATTGACTCGGCGAAGTGAACGAGACACCCAGCGGCCAGATTGAACCAAACCGTGTAGATCCGCTCCGCGACGTGACACAAGGGAAGGTAGGAGAGGATCGTGTCGTTCGGATTTGGTGGGGGCGAAGAGAAACCGCCGCCCTCCACGAGGCATTTGATTGCAAACTCAACGTTGGAGACTGTGAGCATTGCGCCCTTGGGAGGTCCGGTCGTCCCCGAGGTGTATATCAGGGTCATCACGTGGTCCGGTTCCGTCTGTGCCATCCGGCGCTCCACCGCGTGTGGGTGCTCTTCTCTGTTGCGTCTGCCCAGATCGATCAATTCGGTCCAGGGCATAAGCAGTGGATCGTCGTATGTGCGGAGGCCCCGGTCTTCGATGAAGATGATGCGTTCGAGGTTGGGCAGCTCGTTTTTCACTTCCAGAGCTTTATCGACCTGCTCCTGGTCCTCGGCTATCAGAAACCTGGATTCCGAATTCGAGAGTAGGTAACGGACCTCTGCAGGCGGATTGGTGGGATAAAGGCCCATTGTCATCGCCTGGGCCGCGACAATGCCTTGATCGGCATAGACCCACTCTGGTCGGTTCTCAGAGTGGATCGCGACGCGATCGCCGGGCTGCACGCCGAGAGCGATTAGACCGTGGGCAACAAGTTGAACCGTCTCCCAGTATTCGGCCCACGTGATGTCATTCCAGATGCCCAGGTCCTTTTCCCTGAGGGCTACTGCATTTGGCGTCCGCTGAGCCCGGTCGCGAAGTCGCGTCACCGTTGTCGTCGTGAATTCCAATGGGCGGGCGCGCTCCGTCACCACGCTCATGCGCTCATCCATGTTCCGCCGCGGCGGCGACTGCGTGCTCTTTGCCGAGGTAGGCCCGGACTACATCGGGATTGTGCTGAATGTTCCCAGGGACGTCGCAGGCAATGGCGCGACCGAAATCGACGGCCAGAACCCTGTCCGCAAGGTCCATGACGACCCCCATATCGTGCTCCACGAGAATTATTGGAATGCCCAGCTCCTCTCGTATATCCAGGATGAAGCGAGCCATGTCCTCGGTTTCCTCGACGTTCATTCCGGAAACCGGTTCATCGAGGAGTAGCAGCTTCGGATCCATCGCGAGCGCTCGCCCGAGCTCAACCCGTTTCTTGATGCCGTAGGGAAGGAGTCCCACCGGATGCCTGCGGTGCGGCTCGATCTCCAAGAAATCGATGATCTCTTCGATCACTTCTCGATGTTCGATCTCCCGTCGCGCGGCCAGGCCGAGACGAACCATTGCCGCCAGCGGACCGTAATCGACGTGGTGGTGCCGGCCGAGCATCAGGTTCTCGACTACCGTCAGGTTGTGGAAAAGCTCGATATTTTGGAACGTGCGCGCCATTCCCATCCGCGCGATCCCGTGAGGGGACATGCCCATGATGTCCTGCCCAAGAAAACGAATTGCGCCGTGCTGTGGTCGGTAGAGACCCGAGAGACAGTTGAATATCGAGGTCTTCCCCGCGCCGTTGGGTCCGATAATCGAAAACAACTCGTTGGCTTGTACGTGGAACGTGATGCCGTCGATCGCAGTGATGCCCTCAAACCGGAGCTCTACATCCTCGAACTCCAGAACAGCACCTTTGGTCCAGCCGGCGCCTGCGGTCAGCACTCGGGCAAGGCTCGCTCCGGGCCGCGTCACGAGAGCCACCTCTTGCGCCTCTTATAGTGCTTAACCTCTCGAAAAGACTTCGCTTCACCTTCCTTTCGGAGACCGAGGTAGAACTCCTTTACATCTTCGTCCTGACGCAGGACCGCTGCGGGCTTGTCCATGACTATCTTGCCGACCTCCATGATGTAGCCGTGTTCGGCGATTTCAAGCGCCATGTCCGCATTCTGCTCGACGAGCAGAATTGAGGTGCCCTGTTCGTTTATGGCGACTATCAGTTCGCGCATCTGCTGTACAAGTCTGGGTGCGAGGCCGAGGCTCGGTTCATCCAGAAGAAGAAAGCGCGGATTCGACATGAGGGCACGGCCGATGGCCAGCATCTGCTGTTCGCCGCCGGACAGATAGCCGGCAACGGATTTCCGTCGTTTGTGGAGGAGAGGGAACAGCTCGTAGACGCGATCGAAGTTGCTACTGGCTCTTTGTCGTGAGGTGTGGGCACCCACTCGCAGATTCTCTTCGACCGTGAGTTCTGCCAGAACGCGCCGTCCTTCCATCACTTGGGCGACGCCCAAGTCCACGATCGTGTGCGCGGGAAGGCGGTGGAGTCGTGTGCCGTTGAGGGTGATCTGACCCTTGGTGACATCCCCTCGGTGGATGTCCAACAGACCGGAGAGCGCCCGCAGAAGCGTCGTCTTGCCCGCCCCGTTGGCACCCAGGAGGGCGACGATCTTTCCCTCCGGCACTTCGAGGCTTACGCCGCGCAGCACGAGGACGACATCCTCGTAGACAACCTCGAGGTTCCTGACGGCCAGCGCCGTTGCGATCGAAATCTCCCCCTGCCCCCCGGGCGGCTTGCCCTCCAACAAGCCTCGCGGGGATCTCGAAGAAGTATATAGAGGGGCGTCCGGGTGGGGATGGGGTATGAGGGGGCGGGGGCCGCAGCGGCACTAAGGACTGGAGGGCCGGCAACCTGCGCCGGCCCTCCATAAACAACGATCAGTTTGTACGCGTCAGTCTCCGGTGTAGCGGAAGATCCACAGTCCGCTGTCCCGGTCGCTGCCGAGGATCAATGTGTCGTCGCTTCCGGGCAGGCGATGTACCTCGACGCCCCAGAAGTTGTTACCGTCCTCGTCGATGTAGTGGCCAACCTCGTCCATTCCGTTACTGTCGAAGCGAAGGACTCTGAGGCCTCCCGCGTAGTACGAGAGGTAGGGGAGATCATCCTCGTACGGGTCGACGGCAACTTCGTGTACCGACAGATCACCGAAGCCCTCTTCGAACGCGGGGTCGAGCGCCTCTGGGATCGCAAAGGCGTCGATCTCCTGCATGGTGTTCGTGTGGATCAGTCGCACGTAACCCCAGCCGTCGAAGATCTCCTCAATGGCAAAGCTGTGACTCGGAGCCCCGGCCGCAGGTGCAAGGGTCTCGCACGAATCGGTCGGATCCAAACCGAGCAGCTTGAATCCAACGTCGCGTGTCACAAAGACAAATGGGATCGGCGACCCATTCGGCAAAATCATGTTGATGAGTGCGTTGCAAGGGTTCGCGGCTCCCGCCGATTCGTCGACGTTGAACACGATGCCCGCTGCGTAACCCGCCGCGACGACGTTGTCGTTCTTAATCTGGAACGAGCAATCGCCACGCTCAACGAGTGCTGTCGCTAGTGGCGGGCCTTCCATTCCTCCGGATACCGATCCGCCCCCAGGTGCCATTTCTCGGAGCGGTAGGCGAGTGCGAGCAAGGTGGCGACCGGTCTGGAAGAACCTTCTCCCTCTGACACATCGACGGAGTAGGAGGCGATGCGCGCCGAGCGGCTTATCTCGAGGGCTTCTGCGACCAGAGGGATTCCCGCCCGCCCCGGGGCGAGGAAGTGGGTGGTCAGCTCAACCGCGACGCAACGGCGACCGTACGAGTTGCAGGCGATCTCAAATGCGGCGTCGGCGAGCCCCACGACCACGCCCCCGTGCGCGGTACCGGTGATGTTGGCCACATCCGTCGAGGGCGTCATCCGCGTCCGTGCCCATCCCAGGCCCCAGGTCTCCACCTCAACATCCATGTGTTTCAGGTAGGGATTCCCACGAAAGAGCGCGTCGAGTTCGGCGGCGACCTCCGAGAGTTCGACCGGCCATCGGGCTCGGCCCGCGGTTTGATCGAGATCGCTCACCCGTCACCTTCCATCGACGTCACATCCGGACGTTCCCACCAACTGGCATTCCCCCTGAATTGTCCCGTCTGG
>DASQUP010000110.1:0-4263 GCA_035641235.1 Actinomycetota bacterium | reverse complement strand
GGGCTGTGACACAACACGTTAGGAGGTGACCGCGGCGCAGTAGTCGGCCAGCACCTGGATCGTGTGGTCGACGTCGTCCTCGGTGTGCTGGACCGAGATCGTCCACTGCTCCTCTTTGCCCGGCGTCTGGTAGATGCCCCGGTTGATCACCCAGTACCAGTACGCGTCGAAGATTGAGTCGTCGATCTCCCCGTAGTCCCGATAGCTCACGAGCGGCTTGTCCCTGAACGTGATCGATCCCTTGCACCCCAAGTCGGTAACCACGGCGGGGATGCCGGCGTCGGCGAGGACCTTCTCGCACCCTTGCGCGAGCCGGGCGCCCAGGTGGCGGAGATATTCGTACGCGTCGTCGGTGAGCACCTCGGTCAACGTCGCCACCCCTGCCGCCATCGACAACGGATTCCCGTTGAACGTTCCAACGGCGGTGACCCCGTTTCCGATCGTGTCCATGGTGGCCTCGGTGCCGCCGAATGCCCCGACGGGCGTGCCGCCTCCGATTGCTTTAGCCAGCGTGACCATATCGGGCTGCACTCCGAAGTATTCGGTCGCGCCTCCGGGCGCGATCGTGACGCCGGTCTTCACCTCATCGAAGATGAGAACGACGTTGTGTTTGGTGCACAGCTCCCGAACCTTCTCGAGATAGCCGGGTTGCGGAAGGATGATGCCCGCATTCATCATCACTGGCTCGAGGATCATGGCCCCGATCGAGTCACCGTGCTCGGACAACGTGGTCTCGAGTGCGGGGATGTCGTTGAACGGCACGATCATCGTGTACTCGGACGCGCCGGGCGGGATGCCTTTAGAGAACGGCACGCTCCAGGGCCTGTCCGCCGGGCCGCTGTCGTCCATCGAAGCGACGACCGAGTACATGACCGCATCGTGATGTCCGTGATAGGAGCCCTCAATCTTGAGAAGCACGTCCTTTCCGGTAGCCGCCCGGGCGCACCTGATTGCGTCCATCGTCGCCTCGGTCCCGGAATTCGTGAACCGTATTTTGTCGAGGCCGAAGCGCCGCTTCAGCTCTTCCGCGAACTCGACACCTGCTCGGGTCGTCGCGGCGAAGTGCGTTCCGGTGGCCGCCGCCTGCTCGATGGCAGCGCGGACCTTTGCGTGAGCATGACCGACGACCATGCACCCGAAGCCGTTGTGATAGTCGACGTAGCTGTGTCCGTCGACGTCGGTCACGTGGCTGCCGGCGCCACTCGCCAGGTAGATCGGATAGGGGTCGCCCGCCTGGAAGGATGACGCCACACCAAGGGGCATGGCGGCAGCGGCGCGCTCGTACATCTTCTTAGACTTCGGAGTTCTTTCGCTGTAGCGAGCCAGCTCCTCGCTCAGAACCTGTTCCGCCCGCCGGTCGATAACCTCGTTCGAGATGGCCATCGGGCCACGCCTCCTTGCACTGCCAGGTGATTACGTCGGTGAGTCATTTTTCAGGCTACCGGGCGCCGCCACACCCGGCCGCGCCACATCGTCCAATTTGGCGACCCGAGATGTGCCACTCGGCAGAAAGTGATGGGCGTCTCACGGCCCACCGAATTCCGGCTAACCTTTCGGCCATGGCAGAAGGCAAGCAGAAGAAAGTCACGCAGAAAATCACGCTCGACGTGTACCTGACGCAGCCCGGTGGAGGACTGCGGAAGTCGTATGCCGGGGAGGTCAAACGCCTCCAGAAGCTGGGCTTTCGCGAGATCGACCGCAAGATGGTCAGCCGGGAAGACCGCTTCAAGCTCACTCTGGAGCGCGAGATAGACCGCTATCCCGGCGTGCCGCTTCCCGGCGTCGCCCCTTACATTCAGTAGCAGCCCGGCCCCCACACTGCTCACGGATGTGCGGGTCGTGCGCGTCCGGTGAACGGCCGTCCGCCGTCCCCCGTAAGGACCGGGTGACGACGCCCACCTCAGGGAGGACGGATGGTCTCGAACGGGAGCACCCGAGGATTACGCCTCGCACTGCTGCTTGTCACCGCAGCCCTGGTAGTGGGGGCGTGCGGGGGCGATGACGACGACTCCGGATCCGGCGATGGCGG
The DNA here is from genome assembly GCA_035641235.1 of Actinomycetota bacterium. GTDB lineage: Bacteria > Actinomycetota > CADDZG01 > CADDZG01 > WHSQ01 > DASQUP01. The sequence goes on along the minus strand of DASQUP010000110.1, from coordinate 2,234 downwards.
TGGAAGCGAAGCTCAATCCATCGAGGTGACCGCCGCAAACTTCGCCTTCGACCCCACGACGATCGAGGTTGAGCCTGGGCAAGAGATAACCGTGACCCTCGTCAACGACGATGATGCCGAACACTCCTTCACTGTGGAGGACCTCGACGTCGAGGTTGAGGCGCACGGCGGCGAGTCCGCAGATGTCACGTTCACCGCTCCGGACTCGGGTTCCGTGGAGTTTCACTGCGAATACCACCCTGAGCAGATGAGAGGCGAAATCAGCATCGACGGATCGGCTGCGAGCTCGGACTCGTCCGGATCGGGCGGGAGAGGCGCGTACGACCTCGACGAATAAAACGCTATTGAAAGTCGGGAGGCAGCCACAACCGTCCCGCGGTCCCGACGAACGGGTTGTGCCGGCGTTCCTCGCCGATGGTTGTGGCCGGACCGTGGCCCGGATATACGGGAGTGTCGTCGTCGAACTCGAACAACCGGTGTGTGATCGAGGCGATCAGCACGTCCGAGTCCCCGCCCGGTAGGTCCGTTCGACCTACCGATCCCGCGAATAGGGTGTCACCGGAGAAAACCGCACCCTCCGTCGCGAGGGAGATGGATCCCTGGGAGTGCCCCGGTGTGTGAATGACCGAGAACTCCACCGCCCCCGCCGTGAGCACGTCGCCCTCGTCCGCCGACGTGTCGACTTCAGGAGGCGGCGGCAGGTCGACACCGAGAAGGATGCGTCCGGACGTCTGCATCCAGTCGAGGAGCACCCGGTCGTCATCGTGCAGATAGAACGGCGCGCCGGTGTGGTCTCGCACCTCGGTGGCGGCGAGAATGTGGTCGAAGTGTGCGTGCGTCGCAATGACGGCGCGTACGATAAGCGCGCGCTCCGCCAGAAGGTCAATGATCTCCGAGGCATCCCCTCCTGGATCAATGACGATCGCTTCGTTCGTCTCGGGGTCTCCTGCGATGTAGCAGTTGCAATCGAGCGGCCCGACGACGCGATGTTCGAAGATCTCGAATGCCATGTGCTAAACCGTTGACGTGTCGGTCGAGCCGGACGGGTCATGTTGTGATTGCGACTCTGCGACCTTCCACCCGACGATGCCCAGCACTCCCGCCCACAGCAGCGACAAAAAGAAAACCGCCGATGCATCCGGTTGCAGGACCAAGAGATTTCCCGGGCCGAGCAAGCCGCGCTCGAGACTGAGCGTCCCGATGTAGACGAGAAAACTCAGGCCAATCGACAGAACTCCAGCGGCAACGGCGATGACCTCGATGATCCTGGTGGGGTTGTTCGTCTTTCGGCGCGCCGAGTATCCCCCGAACAGGCATGCAAACAGCGGAATGAGCACGACGAAGTAGATGTACCACTCTGGTCCGGAACCGCCACCAAACAACGACAGATCCGTTCTGAAGCCCACTCCCAGCGAGTCGGCGACGAACTCCATGGGAGCGCCCATCGAGAAGGCGACGGTCGCAACCGCGATGTTCGGCGCGAAGGCTAAGAGGAGGATCACAAGTGCGACGGCGTCGCTGGGTGTCAGCCGGACATCGGTCACCACGATTAGGTCCAGGATCACAAAGATCAGGGCAGCCGCCATTGCGGCAACGGCTGCGGAGACCAGCATCGTGGCTCCGGCCACCACGCCCTCCCGAACTACGGCGGGTCCCCACTTTCTCGTCGACGCGGTCGAACGAGTCGAATCGCCGGCCAGCAGGCCACCGGCCGCGCCGAAGAGCGCTCCCCACAGTCCTCCGATTACGAAAGCCAAACCTGGGTCGGCTCCCGTTTCGATCCCATCACGCAGACGGAAGATCACCGCCGCAATGAGACACAGGATTGCAAACGGCGCGCCGATTTTTGCGCCCGCCACGGCACGTTCGGCGCTCCCCTGCGCACCGCCCGAGACAACAACAGTTCGAGCCGCCCACACCAGCACCCAGGCGACGAGGACGAGTGTTCCCATTGGAAGGATCGAGCCCTCGGCTCCTCCCTGATCGATCGGGATTCCGAGTGACGCCAGGCCCGCGACGACCACGCGAGTGAGCACCCAGAAGGGGTTGCGATCCGATCCGAACGAGGGCTCGACCAGTTTCAGAAGCCCCACGAAAAGCGCCCCCACGGCAAGGACCGCAAGGAAGCCCATCGCCGCGGCGGAGCTTGCCTCCGGCCAGCCGCCGGACCGAAACGCTCGGCCGAGCGAACCGGCCATCTCGGTTGCCATGGCCGCGGCGCCGGGTGATCGAGA
>DASQUP010000109.1:0-14756 GCA_035641235.1 Actinomycetota bacterium | reverse complement strand
GACAAAATCGTCGTCCCCGACGACTACCCGACGATCCAGGAGGCCGTGGTGGCGGCAAAACCCGGGGCCGCGGTAGTGGTCCGGCCCGGACGCTACTCGGAAGAGGTCGTCGTTGACACCGATGGCCTCGTCATCAGGGGGATCGATCGCTTCCGCACCGTTCTCGACGGGAAGGGTGCCATGGATACGGGCATCCACATCACTGGGGACGGCGTCTCGGTAAAGAACATGACCGTGACGAATTACAGCGATGCGGGGGTCAGACTCGATGACGTCGACAACTTCGCAGTCCGGAGCGTGGACCTCGTCGGAAACCGCATCTTCGGCGTCACATCGATGGGGTCACACAACGGCTCCATCAGGAACTCTTTTGTTTGGGGCAGTGGGGAAGCAGGCGTCCATGTCGGACGGTGTTTTGCGTGCGGAATCCTCGTAGATGGCGTTCGTTCGAAACAGAACATGCTTGGGGTAGAACTCGTCAACGCGACCGGCGTCACCGTCCGGAACTCGACACTCTCCCGAAACGGCGTCGGTTTACTTGCACATTCTTCGAGTTTGGTAGACGGCGCGCCGGGACGAGGGCTCTTTCTCTTCGGCAACACCATCGTGGACAACAACGAGCGGCAGATCCCGCCGGCGGGCATGGCACAGACATACGGCTTCCCGTACGGAACCGGTATCTGGCTTGCGGGAGTGAAGAACACTGTGGTTCTCGAGAACAGCGTCGCCGGTCACCAACGCTATGGAATCCTGACTACGGACGACCTCGAGGGCAACGAGACGCCCGTCAACAACCGGATTCAGGACAACGTCGTTGCCGGTGCCGGTTCATCGCTCGACCTCGCGTGGGACGGCTCGGGACGAAACAATTGCTTCGACAACAACGAGGCAGCGACGGCGGGTCCGCCGGGGATCCAGGATCTATATCCCTGCGGGCTGAGGCCATTCGAGGGGACTATTTATGCGCCCGTGGCGGACGATGTCGACGCGGCCATCGCGGCCGGACCCCGGACGGACACTGTGCAGCCCCCAAAGCCGATCCGCCCCCGCTGCCAGCGCGGCAGGCCGGGCTGCAAACGCTAAAACTCAGGCTCCGGATTCGAACAGCTGAATCACCAGTCCGTCGAGGATGTCCCGCTCGGATACCAAGACCTCGGCGAAGTCGAAGACCTCCATCACCGCCAGCAGGATCTCCGCCCCCGCGACGATGACGTCGACGCGCCCGGACTCCAGGCCCTTGATCCGGGAGCGTTGGTCGTAGGGCAGGGACTCGAGGCGGCGCGCCAGCAACCTCACGTCGCCGTGGGACATGACCGCGTGGTGTGTGACGTCCGGGTCGTACACCGGTACGCCGGCCTTCAGGGTCGCGAGCTGAGTGACGGTCCCGGCAACTCCGATTAGCAGCGCGCCGGCCGAGACGTCCACCTCCAACTTCGCACCTTCGAGTGCCGAACGGATCTCCGCCCGCATGCTCTCGAGTTCCTCGGTTGATGGAGGATCGGAGAACAGATGCTTTTCGAACATCCGGACGCATCCGATGTCGAGCGACACCTGGCGTTCCGGCGCCCTGTCCCCGACGATGAGTTCGGTAGAACCTCCACCGATGTCCACCACCAACTTCGGCCCCTCGGCTAGATCGGAAGCGGTTCCCAGAAACGTGGCGCGCGCCTCCTGTTCACCGGAGAGAAGCTCCGGTGCGCGGCCCGTGAGTTGGGTCACGCCGTCGAAGAACTCATCCCTGTTGCGGGCGTCGCGCACTGCCGACGTGCCCGTCACTCGCACCACCCCGACCCCGTACTCTCCGCAGGCGGCGATGTAGTCGGCAACAGTCATCAGCGTGCGGCGAAGTGCCTCGCGCGACAGACGGCCCGTCGAGTCGACTCCCTGTCCGAGCCGAGTGATCTTCATTCGTCTGTCGATGGGCCGGAAGCCACCAGGCCTCTCCTCGGCAACCAAGAGGCGCGTTGAGTTGGTTCCGACATCGATTGCGGCGACCCTCATCGGGGGTCTTCCCACTCCGGCACACACGGCGCCACGCAGTCGGGCCACCCAGTTGCGGTCAGGGTTCGCGCTCCTATCGGGTTCGGCGGATCGGCGAGTTCATGCGCGAGGTGCGCATGCAGACACTTCACGCGATCGGGACCGCCGCCCGGCGGAGCGCCGGAATCATCGATGGGATCGAGCTCGGCGCGCCGGGCGCGGTAGCGCACGATTGCCTCCGAGAACCTCGCCTTCAATCCCTCGTCGTCGGAGAGCTGCTCGGTCATCAGCACCATACGCCCGTCGGACTCGAGACGGCTTGCTCGTTTCACGAGGATGGGGCAGGTCAGCCAGAAGAGCGTTGGAAAGGGGCTCCCGTCCTCCAGGCGCGGGAAGTTCTCGATGACCATCGGCACACCGAGATGGCACCGCCGGGCGACCGCCCAGGTCCCGCGCACCGGCCGCCCGAGCTGCTCCTCAACGGCGCGCCGGTCGGATTCGGAATGTTCGAGTCCTCGCACACCACCAACGTTAGCCCGTTCTTTTCTTCTCCAAGCGTCTGCCAGACGCTCCAGGGAGAAAAGAAGGGGCTCAACCGAGGCCGACGAAGTCGAGGAAGCCCTCGATCAGGCCCGGCTCCGGAGGTGCCGGCTTCTCCGTCGACTTGGGAGCCGACTCCTGGCGGGCCTTCTTGCGCTGCTGTTTGCGCGTTGGGGGAACCACGAGGTAAGTCGTCTCACCTTGGCGCACGAGGCCGACCTTCTCGCGCGCTTCCTGTTCGATGAAGTCGGGGTCCTGGAGTCGCTCTATTCGGTCCTCGAGTTTTGCGTTCAACGTCTCCATTCGGCGCAGGTCGCCGGACATCCCTTCGATCCTGCGTCGCTGTTCGAGAAGAGCGCGGGTGGGCTGAATCGCCATCGCGCCGATCAGGCCAATTACCAGACACACGATCACGACCTGCGGGCCCAACCCCAGCTTGGGCCACTTGCGCTCCCCTCGCTTACGTTTCATCCGGCGACCGCTCTCCGAAACCCGCTCGACCCCGGCCATCGGGCGGCATCGCCTAGTGCATCCTCGATCCGCAGGAGCTGGTTGTACTTGGCGGTGCGCTCCCCACGCGCCGGCGCGCCGGTTTTGATCTGGCCCGCGTTGGTCGCGACGGCAACATCGGCGATCGTCGCGTCCTCCGTCTCTCCGGAGCGGTGGGAGATGACCGTCGAATAGCCGGCTCGATGTGCGGTTCGAACACACTCGAGCGTCTCCGTGAGACTCCCGATCTGATTGAGTTTGATCAGAATCGAGTTCGCGACACCCTCATCGATGCCGCGCTGGAGGATCTCGGTGTTCGTTACGAAGAGGTCGTCTCCGACGAGCTGGATGCGGTCGCCGATCCGCTCCGTCAAAAGTCTCCAGCCGTCCCAGTCCTCCTCGCCCATGCCGTCCTCGATGGAGACGATGGGGTAGCGGTCCACCCAGTCCGCCCAGAAGTCGGCCATCTCGGTCGATGAGAGATTGCGGCCCTCGGACTCCAAGCGGTAGACACCGTCCTCATAGAGCTCCGAGACGGCGGGGTCCAGAGCCAGCGCGATGTCCCGGCCGGGCTCGTAGCCGGCGGCTCCGATGGCCTCCACCAGAAGGTCGGCCGCCTCCGAGTTGGCCGCCAGATCGGGGGCGAAGCCGCCCTCGTCGCCGACGCCGGTCGAGAGCTTGCGGGAGTCGAGGAGCTTCTTGAGCCGCTGATACGTGTTCGTCCCCCACTCGAGCGCCTCCCGATACGAGGCCGCGCCGAGGGGGACGAGCATGAACTCCTGGAAGTCGACCGAGTTGTCTGCATGAACGCCGCCGTTCAGCACATTCATCATCGGCACGGGCAGGACGTGTGCATCAGGGCCGCCGAGATAACGCCACAGGGGGATCTCCAGCTCGCGGGCCGCCGCGTGGGCGACCGCAAGCGACACCCCGAGGATGGCGTTGGCCCCCAGCCGGCCTTTGTTGTCGGTCCCGTCGAGATCCCTCAAGGTCTGGTCGATGGTTCGCTGCTCGACGGCGTCCAAGCCGAGGATGTGGGAGGAGATCTCCTTCCGCACCGCCCCGACGGCCCCGGCCACGCCCTTCCCACCGTAGCGGTCGCCGCCGTCCCGCAGCTCGACCGCCTCGTTGACTCCGGTCGACGCACCGGACGGCACGGCGGCCCGGCCCTGAGCCCCCGAGTCGAGGGTGACCTCGACCTCCACCGTGGGATTGCCCCGGGAGTCCAGGATCTCGCGGGCGTGGAGGGAGACGATCTCACTCATTAGTGAACTCCTTCAACATAAACCACACGGTTAGGCTAGCAGCTCGCGCCCGTTGTGAACAGGACGACACCTATTGTCCGCTTGCCGCTACAGGCCTAGAAACGGGCTCTGAAAGAGGCGAGCGAGCGCAGAAGGGCGGTCTCGGGATCCTCCCCCAGGGCCCTGGCGATCACTACCAGCCACAGAAGTGCATCACCAACCGAACTCTTCTCGATGGCATCCTCGAGCTGTCGGCGGGCGTCCTCGTCGGAGGGCTTGAACCCCAGCCCGGCCGCCCGCTTGAGCGTCTTGTTCGCCGCGAGCAGAGCCGGCAGGGCCCGGGGAATATCCTCGAATGGATCTGAGCGGTCCTTCTCCGCACGTTTGATCTCCTCCCAGTTCCGAAGGACCTCGGCCGCGTCGGCCACCTCCGTCTCTCCGAAGACGTGGGGGTGCCGGTGGATGAGCTTTGCGACGAGGGCATCGGCCACCGCCGGGATGTCGAACCGCCCGTCGCCCTCGGCGATGCGAGAGTGGAAGAAGACTTGGAGCAGGACGTCCCCGAGCTCTTCCTCCAGCTCCGTCCCCACTTCGCCCCGCTCAATTGAGTCGATGACCTCGTGGGCCTCCTCGAGCAGGTGAACCTCGAGCGAGCTGTGGGTCTGCTCCTTGTCCCACGGGCAGCCATCGGGACTCCTCAGACGGGCCATGACGAGTGCGAGGGTCCCCAGCGATCGGACCGCCCGGCGCAGGACCGGCGCGCCGTAGGCCCCCGCGAGGGAGTCGGGAGGATGCGCCGGCCCGGAGCTGACTGTCGCTCCCTCGCGCGCCAGCTCCAGCACCCTCGGCGACGTTTCGTCGGTGACGAGGGCAGCGTCGCCATCGGCAGGATCCGGCTCGTCGTCGAACGCGCCCGTCACGACACCCACCGCCTTCAGCCTTTCGGCCAAGGGGTGATCGGGGCGTTCGAAGTAGACCCGGCGGCGCGCCGCAAGAGCGTCCCACTCCTCGAGCGTCAGCAGCCCCGCCCTGTCCGGATCGATCGGAACGACCAGCAGGGCCACGCGCGCGCTAGTCGACCGAGTCCGGCGCGTCCTCGGGGGCCTCGCCCGGCGCGGGGGTCTCGGGTTCGTCACCCGGCTCGCCGCCTGGGACCGAGTCACCGGACGCGTTCACTATCAGCTGGGACTCGATATCCAGCTCGCCGAAGCGGGAGTTCACCTCAATCTCCGCATCCCGGTACGCCTTGCGGATGAACTTCTGCCACTCCTCCTCCGAGACGTCTCCGGTGAGCTGCTGCTCTATCTGTCCCTTGACATCCTCGAACGGAGCAATCCTCCGGTCGATCAGCTTGATGATGTGGAAACCGAACTGCGACCTCGCCGGCTCGGATATCTCACCCGGCTCCATCTCGGCGACTGCCTGCGAGTACTCGGGCACCAGCGTCGCTGGGTTGACGTAGCCGAGGTCGCCTCCCTGACTGCCACTTCCCGTGTCGACCGAATGTTCCGTCGCAAGCTTGGCGAACGTGTCGTCGAGTTTCTTGGCAGACGTCGCGTCCAACTGGCGCTTGAGCCTGTTGGCGAGGTTCTCCTTCTCGACGAGGATGTGGGCCGTGTGAATCTCGGTGAACTGTTCCCGTTGTTCGTCGTAGAACGCTTGAAGCTCGTCGTCGGATGGGCCGGTGCCCTCGGTCACCTCGGCGCGCAGCCCCTCCTCGAGCAGCGAGTCACGCACGAACCCCCTCACTTCCTGGAGCGTGGTGCCCTGACGTTTGACCTCCTCTAAGAACTGCTCCTCGTTCTCGAAATCCTGACGAAACTGATCAATCCGCTCCTCGACATCGTCATCGGAGACCTCCACGCCGGCCTCGGTGGCCTCCCTCTCCAAGACCATCCGCCGGATCAGGCGGCCCAGCAAACTCTGTTCGTACTGCCGCTTGATGGTGTCCGGCTCTTCTTGCTGGGTGAGTTGCTCGAATTGGTCGCTCGCGACGAACCGATCCAATCCACTTTGAACCTGGCGGACGGCGATTTCTTCGCCGTCGACGACGGCGGCGGTCGATCGTGAAATTCCCCCCTCGCCGCACGCCGCAGCAACCAACGCGAGGGCGGGGATGAGTGCGATTAGTCTTTTCATGCGGCCGAGGTTAACTGCTTGAGCAAGTTTGTCAGCCACGGCACCACACCCGACTGGGGCAGAGCTCTCACCGGTATCAGCAAGGTCCGCGTAGCGGGCCGCCATTCGGCTCCGGGAAGCAGACGCTTCAGCCGGATCTGTTTGGAATCCTCGAGTTCCACCGGTCGCACGCGGAGGTTCTTCGCCACAGTTGCCGCCTCGGTGATTCCGTTGGTGACGAGCAGGCGCCTGAGCGCGCCGACCTCGAACAGTTCCTCGACAGGTGGCGGGAGCGGGGACCCGTAGCGGTCGGTGAGCTCCGCGCGGGCCTCTGCGAGCTCGTCGTCGTCGGCCGCAGCGGCAATCCGGCGATAGGCCTCGAGGCGAAGGTTTTCGTCTGCGATGTAGTCCTTCGGGATGTAGGCGTTGAGCGGCAGGTCGATCCGGACCTCGGTCTCCTCCTGCCACGGAAGGCCCTTCGCCTCGTCGAACGCCGACGCCATGAGTTTCACGTAGAGGTCGAAACCCACTTCTGCAATGTGCCCGGACTGCTCGGCACCCAGCAGGTTACCGGCACCTCTTATCTCGAGGTCTCGCATCGCTATGCGAAATCCCGATCCGAGCCCCGTGTGTTCGCTGATCGTCTTCAGGCGCTCGTGAGCGTCCTCGGTGAGAGATCGGTACGGGGGGAAGAAGAGATACGCGTAGGCACGTTCGTGGGCACGCCCTACGCGCCCGCGCAGCTGATACATCTGCGATAGCCCGAGTAAGTCCGCTCGTTCGACGATCAATGTGTTTACGGATGGGATGTCGAGCCCGGACTCGATGATGGTTGTGCAAACGAGAACGTTCGTTTTCTTGTCACCGAAGTCCAGCATGGCGGCCTCGAGGACCCGCTCGTCCATCTGGCCGTGTGCAATCCCGATCCGAGCATCGGGAACTAGCTCGCGTACCTTCGCCGCCGCGGTCTCGATCGTGTTCACGCGCGGATGGACGTAAAAGACCTGTCCGTCGCGCAGCAACTCTCTTCGAATCGCCGAGGACACAGTCTCTTGGTCGTAGTCGCCGACATAGGTCAATACGGGGTGCCGGTTCTCTGGAGGCGTGTCGACGATGGACATGTCGCGGATCCCAGACATGGCCATCTCCAATGTGCGTGGGATGGGTGTTGCGGTGAGCGTCAGCACGTCGACGTTAGTACGTAGCTCCTTTAGACGTTCCTTCTGGTCGACACCAAAGCGCTGCTCCTCGTCGACCACAACGAGGCCGAGATCGGAAAACTTCACATCGCGCGACAGCAGCCGGTGCGTGCCCACGACCACGTCGACTTTCCCGATGGCCAGGTCCGCTATCACCTTCCGCGCCTCGGCCGCCGACAGGAATCTCGACAGCATCTCCACACGAACGGGAAAGTTTCTGAATCGCTCAACCAGTGTCGAGTAGTGCTGCTGGGCCAGGATGGTGGTGGGCACCAGAACGGCGACCTGTTTGCCTTCGGCCACTACTTTGAATGCGGCGCGCACGGCGATCTCGGTCTTCCCGTATCCGACGTCGCCACAGACGAGACGATCCATCGGGATCGGTCGTTCGAGATCGTCCTTCACCTCGTCGATTGCACGCAGTTGATCGGGTGTCTCTTCATATGGGAACGCGTCCTCGAGCTCACGTTGCCAGGGTGTATCGGCCCCGAACGTGTGCCCCTTCGCCCGCAATCGCGTTGCATAGAGACGAACCAGGTTCTGCGCGATCTCGCGGACGCGGCGCCGGACCCTCGATTTCGTCTTCGCCCACTCGGACGATCCGAGCCGCGACATCTTGGGTGCCTCGCCTCCCACGTACTTGGATACGAGGTCGACCTGATCGCTGGGGACGTACAGACGGTCCCCTTTCGCATACTCGACAACCAGATACTCGCGGTGCACCCCGAGAAGGTCGCGATCGACCATCCCCTGGTAGCGACCGATTCCGTGAACGTCATGAACGACGAGATCGCCGATGGCGAGATCGAGCGGTCCGGTTGTATCGCGGCGCCGCGCCGCGACGCGGCGCCGGTGCGCACCGGAACGCCGGCCGGTGATGTCGGACTCCGCGACGAGCGCAAGCTGCGCCCATGGAAGAACGAACCCTCGATTGAGCTCCGCCACGACGACTGAGCCGTGGGGACGCGACTCGAGATCCGGCGCCGAATCTTCGACCTCGAATGTAAGTCCGAGCGTTTTGAGATTGCGATGAAGCGTCGCTGCAGTCTCGGGCAGCGAGGCCGCGACGACGGCTCGGTAACCATCACGAAGCAACGAACCGAGACGCGCCCCAAGGGCCTCGGGTTTGCCAGCCGCAGAAGTCCACGTCTCGGCGGGAAGTACCTCGGACCCGGCGTCTCGGAAGCTCGACAGCAGAACCACAGACCCCGCGGGCCGCAGGACATCGTCCAACGGCTTGTAGTGCTCGGCGTCGGTTCCCGACAACGCCGTCCACTCCGCCACCTGCTCCAGCACCTCGTCCGCCCGGTCCCGGACCTTCTTCGGTTCGAGCACCACGACCGGTGACCCCGCCGGTAGAAAGGATGTGACCGGCCTGAGACCTCCGGCGATCATCGGAAGCAACCGTTCTGCTCCGGGCTCGATTACACCCTCGGCCAGCTGGGACATAGCCGCGTCCGAGGATCCCTCCGCCACTAGCTCGGCGGCGCGCCGACGAGTGCCGGCGTCGGACCGCAGCTCGCGACACGGGGCGATCTCGACCGCTTCGATCTCGTCCAGGGATCGCTGTGTTGCCAGCGCAAAATGGCGAAGCGATGTGACCTCATCGCCCCACAGCTCTACCCGGACCGGGCGCTCTTCCGCCGGCGGAAAAACGTCGAGGATTCCCCCGCGGATTGCGAACTCGCCGCGGCGCTCCACCATGTAGTTGCGCTCGTAGCCCATATCGACGAGCGCAGCGGCCACCGAATCGAGTTCGAGGGAACCGCCGGAGGCAAGGGCTAGGGACTCGGCTCCGTCTCCGGGATCGGCGACGAGCTGGGTGGCTCCCTGCGCGGTGGTGGCAACGACGAATGCATCGCCCCGCCTTAGGCGGGCGAGCACACTGAGACGGCGACCCATAGTTTCGATCGACGGTGAGAGCGGCTCGCCCGGCAACACCTCCCAGCCGGGAAAGACCTCCGCGCCTGTGCGTCCAAGGAAGGCATGGACGTCGCGGGCGAGGTGATCGGCCTCCTCCATGTGAGCCGCGATGCTGAGTACAGGACGACCCAGCTGACGGACCATGGCGGCGATGAGGAAGGGACGGACGGGCTCGGGCACCGTGACGGGAGCGCGCTCGTCAGTGAGGGCGCGGACGCGCTCCTCGGGGAGGAAATCCAAGAGGGGGGCAAGTGTCGCCACGGGGTGGCCTAGTTTATCCAGTGGTCCGGGTGTTGACTTCGTTCATCGCCCTCTCGAACCCGGCCTCGAGGATGCGTTCCACCGCATGGGCCGCACGATCGATGACTTCGGGGAGATCGCGTCGCTCCCTCGAGTCGAATTCGTCGAGGACGTGATCGGTCCCCTGCTTCCGCCCCGGCGGCTTCGAAATACCGATACGCACACGCGCGAAGTCCTTGCTGCCGAGGTGGTTCACGATCGACCGAAGCCCGTTGTGCCCTGCGAGCCCTCCGCCCATCTTCACTCGAACGTCCCCGAAGGGAAGATCGAGTTCGTCGTGCACGACCACTACCCGGTCGACCGGGATCTTGTACCAACGGGCAAGCTCCCGGATCGGGCGCCCCGATTCGTTCATGAATGCAAGCGGTCTGGCAAGTACGACACGCGCTCCGCCCAGATTCGTCTCGGCGATGACACATCCGCTCTTGTGTCGCTTGAGAGATGAGCCGGATTCCTCGACGAGCTGATCGAGCACCATCGCGCCGGCATTGTGCCGGGTGCCGGCATAACGCGCGCCGGGATTGCCGAGCCCGGCAATCAACCAGCGGTCGGTGACCCCGTCGTCCGGGCCGCGCCGGAACAACTTCATCGCAGTGCTCCCTGCCGGTTACGACTCCTCGGCCTGCTCTTCGGCAGGTGCTGCCTCCTCTTCGGCGGGCTCTGCGCCCTCTTCGACGACCTCGGGCTCGGGAGCCTCCATCTCGATCCCCGCCTCTGCCTCCATGGCCTCCAGCTCCTCCTCGGTGATCGGGGCGGCGATGGATGCAACGACTGCTTCGGGATCGTTGAGGATCTCGACATCTGCCGGGACACGCAGATCGGCCACCCGGAGTGTGTCGCCGATGTTCATCGCCGAGACGTCCGCCTCGACGGCCTCGGGCACGTTCCCGGGAAGGGTTCGAACGTGAACGGAGAACAGAGGATTCTCGAGCGCTCCTCCCTCCTTCGTGCCCTGAGCCTCACCCACGAGATGAACCGGAACCTCCACCTCGATGGCCTGCGTCCGATCGACCTTGACGAAGTCGGCATGAAGCAGTGTGCCCCGGACGGGGTCGCGCTGGAGCTCGCGGGTCAGAGCCAGGGTATTGGTGCCGTCGAACTCGATGTCGAGCAGGACGTTCATGCCCGCGTCGGTCTTGAGGGCAGTTACGAACTCCCGCCGATCGACCTCGAGGGAAACAGGGTCCATCCCCCGCCCATACAGCACGGCGGGAACACGGCCGGCGGCGCGCGCCCGGCGGGCGGCGCCCTTGCCGCTCTCGTCGCGCCTCGTTGCCTGTAGCTTCAGTTCAGCCATCGGGTCCTCCAGCTCGTTTCCGCATTTACGCCCTCGGCGCCGGCCGCGGATGCCCATCGATTGGCGGACGAATCAGGGGGCGGGGGCCGCCGGGCGGCCCGAACCGGCCCATTATGGCCGCTCCGACCGCCTTTCCTCAAATCGGGCCACTTTTTTCTGTCTGCTGAAAACCGCGAAATCCGCGGATCTGAGCAGACAGAACGCCTGAACGACGTATCAAGCGGAGCGCCGGGCCGGCCGAATAGCTCAAAGTGAGACGGGGAGCCGCCGGGATCCACGACAGCAGGACAATGGCGCTGGCAGGCGCCGTTATGTTCGCGTCCGGAGGCATCCTCACCCTTATCGCCACGCGCCTTCCCCACCCCGAGGGCATGGCCTCCAACACCCAGGTCGTGACGTCGTCGATTGCCATTGCCGCCGGCGCCATGCTGGCGCTGGTGGGCCGGTGGCTGCCGCTTTCGGGGTTCCACGTCCTACTGCAATTCGGGAACCTTCTCATTGCCCTCGGCATCTACGCTGCGGGCGACGTCGGGGTGTCCAGGGTCTATGCCCTCCTGTACCTGTGGGGTGCGCTCTACGCCTCTTACTTCTTCTCGCGGCTGATCATGCTGCTTCACATGTCCAGTGGCGCAATCTCGTACGCCGCCGTTGTCTGGGTGCGGTCCGAGAACCTCGAGTGGCTCGCCGAATGGTTTGTCATGGTGGGTTCATTCGTGGTCGCAGGGTTCGTTGTGAACTGGATGACCCATCGCATCCATTCGCTGGCAAGGACCGACCCGCTCACCAGTCTGGCGAACCGCCGGACGCTCGAGCAGGAGCTCGTTCGTGAGATCGGACGCGCCGAACGCGACCAGCGACCGATAAGTGTTCTGCTCGTGGACGTGGACAACCTCAAGAGCATCAACGACGCACACGGCCACAGGGCGGGAGACCATCTCTTGAAGTCCGCCGGATCGGCGTGGCAAGAGAGATTGCGATCGGGAGACCTGCTCGCTCGCTACGGAGGCGACGAATTCGCAGCCATTCTCCCGGACTGCTCGCTGCACGACGCCACGATCGTCGCCGAGCGGCTGTGCGCAGCGATCTCGGGCGGTTACAGCTGCAGCGTCGGAATCGCGCTGTGGGACGGCAACGAAACTTCGGACGATCTCTTGCGGCGCGCCGACCGCGCGCTCTACGAAGCCAAGCGCCGGGGCCGGAACCGGGTCGTCGCAGCGCCCCTCGCACCGCTTGTCCCCGGGGTCGGCGCCGCCGATCCAGTCGTCGGAATGTGACCAGCAGCGATGAATAACCGCCCACTTCACGAGGTCCGAACGATGTCGGTGGCAGCCGCCATCATGTTCGCGGCGGGTGCGGCGCTGACGCTCGTAGCTCTTGTCCTGCCCCACGGAGAGGGCCCCGACCCGGTCTCCGACGCGATCACGTCCGGGGTTGCACTTCTGTGTGCGGCGGCCGTTCTGAAGGCGGGCCCCCGCATGCGTGTGTGGCACTTTCACGTCCTTCTCCAGGTGGGAAACCTCCTCATCGCGATTGGTATGTACACGGGCGGATCGATGGAGGCAACGGAGAACTACAGCCTCCTCTACCTGTGGGGCGCGCTGTACGCGGCCTACTTCTTCTCCCGGCGAGTGATGCTCCTTCACTTCGCCGGCGGCGCTCTCGGCTACGGGCTCGTGCTGCTCGTCAACGAGCCAAATAACCACTGGGTGAGCGAATGGTTCGTGATGATGGGTTCGTTCATGATCGCCGGGATGATCGTTAACTGGCTGACCCATCAGATCAGACTGCTCGCTAGGACCGATTCGCTCACCGGTCTGTTCAATCGAAGAACGATGGAGGAAGAGCTCGCACGTGAGCTCGAGCGCGCTGCCAGGGACAAACGTCCGGTGACCGTGCTGCTCATCGACGTTGACAACTTGAAAGAGGTCAACGACACCCTCGGACATTCGGCGGGGGACAGATTGCTGAAGGCCTGCGGCGCGGCGTGGCACGAGCGGCTCCGCTCCGCCGACCTGCTGGCGCGCTACGGAGGAGACGAGTTCGCCGTGATCCTTCCCGACTGCTCGATGGACCATGCCTTGGTGGTCGGGGAGCGGCTTCGGGGGGCCACTCCCAATGAAACCACCTCAAGCATCGGCGTCGCCCAATGGGACGGGGTGGAGTCGAGCGACCAGATGCTCCGGCGCGCCGACGACGCGATGTACCAAGCGAAGCGGGCGGGCCGCAACCGGGTCACCGCAGCCCCCTGATTCTTCGTTCCGTCTGCTGAGAGTCTCCCGGAAATTCATTCTGTCTGCTCATTGTTCCGGAAAACGAGACACTGAGCAGACAGAAGGAACTCGCTACTCTTCTGCTATGCCGTGTTACCGGTGTGGGCGGGTGCAGACGGATCCAAGTCGGGGGTCGTCACCGTGGGCGCGGGGAGTCATCGACCACAGGCAGATCCTCGTGTGCCCCGAATGCCAGACGGGAACTTGGACCCAGGACTTCGCCCGTTGCCCATCGTGCGGGAGCACACGATTGTCGATCGTCATGGGATCGATCGTGTGCAGATCGTGCAATCACGATTGGGTGCCGACCGAATAGATCCCGCTCTGACGCCGGCGACTAGGGGATGCCCGGCGCCGGGAACTCGGACGTCAGCGCCTTGACCTCGCCGAAGATCTTCTCGAGGGCGTTCTCGTCCTCGCGTTTGGCCGCTTCGACTCCCTCATCGATCCACTGAGCGATGTGTGTCATCTCGTCGGGGCCCATCCCCCGGCTCGTCACGGGGGGCGTGCCGAGACGGAGCCCCGAGGGATCGAACGGCTTTCGGGGGTCGAACGGGACCGTGTTGTAGTTCGTTTCCAGTCCGGCTCGGTCGAGTGCCTGCGCAGCCGGTTTCCCCCCAATCTCCTTGTTGGTTAGGTCGATGAGAATGAGGTGGTTGTCCGTCCCACCCGATACGAGCTCGAAACCGCGGTCGACCAGGGCGGCCGCCAGCGCCTTCGCGTTCGTGACGATCTGATGCGCGTAGACGCGGAACTCGGACTGGGCCGCTTCCTTCAATGCGACCGCTATGCCGGCGGTCGTGTGGTTGTGGGGACCGCCCTGCAAGCCGGGAAACACCGCCCGGTCGAGGGCTCGAGCGTGCTCCTCGGTGCTCATGATCATCGCCCCGCGCGGGCCGCGGAGCGTCTTGTGGGTCGTCGTCGTTATCACTTCCGCATGGGATACGGGAGTGGGGTGTGCACCGCCGGCGATTAGGCCGGCGATGTGGGCGATATCGGCGACGAGGATCGCATCGACTTCGCGCGCTATCTCGGCGAAGCCCGGAAAGTCGATCGTGCGCGGGATCGCCGTTCCGCCGCACAAGATGAGCTTCGGGCGGTGTTCCAGTGCCAGCTGCCGAACCTCGTCCATGTCGATGCGCCCGGTCTCCCGCCGCACGCCGTAGCGGACCGGACGGAACCATTTTCCGGTGATCGATACGTCCCATCCGTGGGTGAGATGGCCGCCCATCGGCAGGGACATGCCCATCACCGTGTCGCCCGGCTCGAGGAACGCGAAGTAGACGGCGAGGTTCGCGGGCGATCCCGAGTAGGGCTGCACGTTGGCATGATCGACACCGAACAGGGACTTGGCCCGCTCGATGGCGAGGGTCTCGACCTGGTCGATGAACTGCTG
>DASQUP010000108.1:0-3934 GCA_035641235.1 Actinomycetota bacterium | reverse complement strand
GTCGGTGATCGATTTCCATTTGCGTTCCGCTTCGACCATGCGGGGGACGAGTGACACATCGCTTGCCATGCACAGCCCGGCTGCATCCCGGCGCGCCAGTGCAAATGCAACCGCGGCATCGATGTGACGCTGCTCCTCGAGGGGCTCGTACCAGGTTGTGAAAGGTCGCTCATCGTCGCGGCGCCAGAGGTTTCGGGCGATGTGTTTGATCAACATGAGACCGACATCCTGAGAGCGCACCTCATCGGCCAGCAGTTCGAAGTCGGAACGGAACTCCGGTTCGTTCCATAGCCGGTAGCTGTACGGCGTCAGCACCGTGTCGAAGGGGAAGCGGCGGAGTGCTTCGAGATGCGTGGCGGTGGCATGCACTCCATGGCCGGTGATGCCGATGCCTCCGACGAGGCCCTCGTCGCGCGCGGCAACGACTGCCTCGAGGGCGCCGCCCCTGCCCGTTACCTCGTCCAGCTCCTCCATGTCGCACACCGCATGAAGCTGGAGCAGATCCACACGATCCACGTTGAGGCGCTCGAGCGATCGTCTGATCGTGGCTGCGGCACCCTCGGCCGTGGGTTCGCTCGTCTTGGTCGCGAGGAAGATCCGGTCGCGGATGCGCGGCATCCACCGGCCGAGTTGTAGCTCCGAGTCGCCGTAGTCGTCGGAGGTATCGAAGTGGTTTATTCCGGCCTCGAGGGCAAACGTGATCGATTCGTCGGCCCGTTCCTCATTGACTTTGGCGAGCGCCGCTCCCCCGTAGATGAGGACGCTGCTCATGTGTCCCAGCCGGCCCAACCGTCGCGTCTCCATGGCCCCTCCTCTGGCAGCTAAGGCCAGATCAGAATAGCTACGTGCCCCCGAGCCGGCCCTTCGTGATACTGTTGACAAAGTCAACGAATCTGTTGAGGAAGGCAATGAATTCGACGATCGACCAGCGCATTGGCTCGGTGCGGGCCTTCAACCGCTTCTACACCAACGTGATCGGCGCGCTGCGCGGAGGCCTGCTGGACACCCCCTACTCCCTGACCGAGGCGCGGGTGCTCTTTGAACTGGGGCACGCCGACGCCACCGAGGTCGCCGAACTCCGGCGCGCCCTGGACATCGACCGCGGGCATCTGAGCCGGATGCTGTCCCGATTCGATGGCGACGGGCTCGTGGTCAGGGAACGTTCGACCGAGGACGGCCGCCGCCAGGTCATTCGTTTGTCCGACGCCGGGCGCGCCACTATGGCGATGCTCGGAACTCGTGCTGATGACGAAGTGCGCAATCTGCTCGCACCCCTGAGCGACCGTGATCAGGGGACTTTGATCGGCGCGATGGGGACCATTCGGAGCATCCTCGAGCGGACCCGATCCGAACCGTCCTACGTCATCCGGCCCCTGGGCCCCGGAGATCTCGGGTGGGTGGTGCACCGACACGGCGTCCTCTACGCAACGGAATACGGGTGGGACGAGACCTTTGAGGGTCTCGTCGCTCAGATCGTCGCCGACTACGCACGCGACCGAGACGAGCGGCGCGAGTCGGCGTGGATAGCCGAAGTCCACGGCGAACCGGCTGGGTGCGTCTTCTGCACGAAACGGGAAGAACACGTAGCTCAACTGCGGTTGCTTCTCGTCGAACCGGAGACCCGAGGGATGGGTCTCGGAGCGCGACTAGTGGACGAGTGCATCAGGTTCGCGCGCCGCGCCGGGTATCGGCAGATAATGCTGTGGACCAACGACGTGCTCACCGCGGCGCGCCGCATCTACGAGAAGGCGGGCTTCCAGCTCGTCGAAGAAGGGCCCCACAAGAGCTTCGGCAAGGATCTCGTCGAACAGACGTGGGCGTTGACTCTCTAGCCGGCGCGCCGGCCTATTCGACTTTCTCGCCCTTCCCGATCGCCACCACGCCCCCAGCAGATACGGTGAATCTCGATCTATCGATGTCGAGATCAACGCCGATCTCGGCTCCCTCTGGAACCACAACGTTCTTGTCGATGATCGCATTGCGCACGACCGCGTTGCGTCCGATCTCAACTCCATGCATGAGTACCGACCCCTCTACCTGAGCGAAGGAATGCACCCGCACGCCCGGAGAAAGGATCGACCGGCGGACCTCGGCACCGGAGATAATGACCCCCGGCGAGATCAACGACTCGATCGCGCGTCCGACCCTCCCCTCGGCATCGTGAACGAATTTCGCCGGCGGTAGGGCATGAATCCAGGTGAGGATCGGCCACTCCATGTTGTAGAGGTTGAAGATCGGATGCGGCGATACCAGGTCGAGGTGCGATTCGTAGTAGGCGTCGAGCGTCCCGACATCCCGCCAGTACGCGTGGTCGCGATCCGTTACACCGGGAACCGTGTTTGTTGAGAAGTCATAGACGTGAGCTCGGCCCTCGTCCACGAGCATCGGGATGATGCTCCCTCCCATGTCGTGTTTCGACGCAGCGTCCGCAGCGTCGGTTTTGACCGCGTCGACAAGGGTCGATGCCGTGAAGATGTAGTTTCCCATTGAAGCAAATACCTCGTCGGGGGCGTCGGGGAGCCCTTCAGCGTCCGTCGGTTTCTCCAGAAAGGCCCCTATCCGGGTCGTCCCCTCCAGCGCTTCGATCACCCCGAATTCCGATGCTTGGCTCCTGGGGGCACGCACCGCCGCGACGGTTGCTTCGGCGCCCGACTCGATGTGCTGTCGAAGCATCTGACTCGGGTCCATTCGGTAGATGTGATCTGCTCCGAACACGCAAACAAAGTCGGGCCTCTCGTCGCCGATGAGATTGAGGCTTTGATAGATGGCGTCCGCTGAGCCCTGGTACCAGTGAGGGCCTCGCCTCATCTGTGCGGGCACGGGAGTGACGTAGTTACCAAGGAGTGGAGACAGCCTCCATGTGGTCGTTACATGGCGGTCGAGGCTGTGACTCTTGTACTGGGTCAACACGGCGATCTTGAGGTATCCGGCGTTCACCAGATTCGATAGAGCAAA
Source organism: Actinomycetota bacterium (assembly GCA_035641235.1). GTDB lineage: Bacteria > Actinomycetota > CADDZG01 > CADDZG01 > WHSQ01 > DASQUP01. Next base: position 979 of record DASQUP010000108.1, on the reverse strand, counting down.
ATCGATCAGGCGATAGTGACCGCCGAACGGCACTGCGGGCTTGGCGCGATCGCGCGTCAGTGGCATCAGACGTTTGCCCTCCCCACCCGCGAGGACGATCCCGAAAACGTGAGGACGCCCCATCGCTCGACTTTACTCGGACGCGACGAGCCTGCGATAGAGGGCCGCGGTCTCCTCGGCGACTTTGGTCCAGCTGAAACGGTCGAGGACGCGCTGTCGCCCGGCTCGTCCGAAGGACCCGGCCTTCGCCGGATCCGCGAGAAGGTCGTTGATCCTCGCACTCAGATCCCCTGCGAATCCTTTCGGATCGCGGGGATCCCTCGTAACGGGATCATCGATCTCGAACGGAACCAGGTGGCCGGTCGATCCGTCGTCCACGACCTCGGGGATGCCGCCGGTAGCGGTTGCCACCACGGCAGTACCGCAGCCCATGGCCTCGAGGTTCACTATCCCCATTGGCTCGTAGATCGACGGACAGCAGAACACGGCTGCATGGCTGAGCAGCTGAACGATCTGGGGTTTTGGCAACATCTGCTCGATCCAAACGAGCCCGCCGCGCTGCTCCCGAACCGTGTCGACGCGGCCCTGCACCTCCCGTGCGATCTCTTTCGTATCCGGCGCACCGGCGCACAGAACGATCTGCACCCCGGGCTCGATATGCAGAGCGGCATCAAGCAGGTGCACAATTCCCTTCTGGCGGGTGATGCGCCCGACAAAGATGACGTACGGGGAACCCGGGTCTATTCCGTATGTCTCGAGGACGTCGGTGTTTGGGTCCGGCTTGTAATCGTCGGGGTCGATCCCATTGTGGATCACAGTGACCCGGCCCGGGTCGAGTGCCGGGTAACACTCGAGGACGTCCGTGCGCATGGCGGAGGAAACGGCGATGATCGCATCGGCGGACTCCAGCGCGGTCTTTTCGCAGAACTTTGAGAGCGCGTAACCCCCGGCGCCGAGCTGCTCGGCTTTCCACGGTCTA
>DASQUP010000107.1:0-11157 GCA_035641235.1 Actinomycetota bacterium | reverse complement strand
TGACCTGCAGTATCTGACCGAAGAGCAGCCACCAGATCCCGACCGAGATCAGCGGATCGACGAGGTGCCAAACGCCCCCGAGTGCAGTGTCGCGATGCTGCGCCTGGAGCTGTGCCCTCGGGATCGCCATCGCGAACTGGCGCCGTTCCCACAGGGAGCGGAGATAATCCGGCAGGCGCGGTCGAACTCCGAGCCTTGCGAGCGGTGGTACTTCCTTAGTGGTTGTGGCCATTACGTCTTGGTCCTTCTCAGTTCAAGCGTTTCCGGATCCCATCGTACGCGTCCACAGCCCCAGATCGACGTCGAATCGCTGAGCCAATCGCTCGGCATCCGGGCGGTATACACGCCGGAGAGCACGCACGACGTGCGGGTAGTCATCGGGTACCCACGTCTCGCCCTCGGTCGACGACCTGCTGCGCCGGTCGATTTCCGCCAGCGGCACGGGGTCGAGACCTAATCGTTCCCAGACCAGGTCAGTGTATCGCTGCGGATCCTTGCGGAGCTTCTCGTACTGGACGACTATGAACCGCGATTCGGGCAGGACTGCGGTCCACGCATCGAGATGAGCGGCGTACATTCCTCCCCACGACGCGTCCGACCCGACAAACCGCAGCCACGTTTGATCGAGATAGGCGTCGGGAGGCGGCTTCGGCTTCCCTTGTGTGAGCAACCTGCTCCTATCTTCGTTCGATCGCGCGAGCATGGTCTTTAGGCGGGAGGCGCCGCTGCCGATCGCTACGCGCATTTCGCGTGCCGTGCGCTTCTGTTTCCCTTCCCCTTCTTTTCCGGCGGCCTTCATATGTTTCCTGTATCGTCCCGCGGCAAGCTTCATCTGGTGGCGAATGGCGGACGCGAAGCGATCGATTGGATCTCGCACCAGGACCAGGATGGGCGCATCCTCCGGGAGGACATCAGCGGTGAGCTCGCACATCCATGCGGCCCGCAAGTAGTAAGGCGTGTACTCGCCGAGTTTCATGGAATCACTGGTAAAGGCGGCTCGGTACTCCTCGCGTGCATCTTCGTCCCATGGTTGCGTGAGCCCGTACCTGTAGAGCCAGTGATGCTCCTTCTTCCCCTGTGGGACGTCCATCTCGGGGTGCTGCACGAGCAGATCCGTGAACCACGTCGTGCCGCAGCGCTGCGCTCCGATGCCGATCCAGCTTGGTCCTACGTCCAACACAATCCTTCCTGTCAAAGCCCTGAGGATAACCGGGGGTTCCGCCAACCCCTGCTGCCGTTTCGTCCCCGTCCAGGTCTGAAAATGAGCCCCGGTGCGCTACGCTTCGCGCCGGGCGGTGAGACGATCGCAGGTCAAAAAACGGAGGTATGGATGGACAACCGCCTGATCCTCGTCGCAGGGTCCGGCCGAAGCGGAACCAGCCTTTTTGCGGGAATCCTCAAGGCGATGGGGGGCCACGTTCCCCAACCCGAGGTGATACCTGATGATACGAACCCTCAGGGATTCGGTGAGCCTCGGTGGGTGGTCGATCTCCACACCAGGCTGCTGCGCGCGGCCGGCGTACACTCCTCGGACGCTCGCCCTTCGGCGTGGGCCAACACCGCAACCGTGGGGCGGGACTGGGATGTCCAGTCCGAGTTGGAGAACTGGCTTCGCAAAGAGTTCCGCCACGGCGATCACGTGGTGGTCAAGGATCCAAGATTGTTGTGGTTTATCCCCATGTGGCAGAGGGCCGGAGAAACAGTTGCCGCCCCGTGTTTCGTGACCACTCTCCGCCACCCCCTTGAGATCATCATGAGCAAGCAGATGTACTACGGCGAAAAGTTCCATCCCAACAACCGAGTTGCCGGCTGGCTGAACACGATGCTGTTCACCGAGAGGGCGACGCGGGGCAGCCGGAGAGCGCTCGTCCGGTACGACGATTTGCTCAACGACTGCATGCTTGCGCTCGAGAAGGTAAGTACCACTCTCGATCTGGCGCTGATCGAGCGTTCGACTCCCGCGCAGGCGCGCGACGCTGCACGCCTGGTGAACCCATCCCTTCGCCGCGCCCGCGCCACGTGGGATTCTCTCGGAGTCGATGACCGCTTGGTTGAACTGGCCGAGGAGACGATTGGCGTATTCGACCGGGCGGCTGCCGGTGGAAACCTTGGCGACGGTTCAGTTCAGTCGGAACTCGACCAGCTGCGCGAGCGATACGTCGACCTCTACGAGTTCGCAGAATCAATAGCCGAGTCGTCCATCGCCGCAGGGTCCGTACGACGTCGGCCGGATTCGGCGCCCGGCGGCCGATCGGGTACCTCGCCGATGCGGTCCGGGAGGAGGCTGTGGCGGCGCGCCAGGAGGAAGGTGAGGCGGTCCGTCTATAGGCGCCGATCCGGGGCCGACGACCGCGCAGGCGGCGACAAGGCTGCCACGGTTTCTGTGTCGAAGGGCGGCACATGAGGCGTCAAGACTTCGGCAACCGAGAGGGCATCACGGAGTTCGACGTTCGCTGGCACGAGCCCGCGAAGGCACAGGGGATGTTCACTTCCGTCCTGCGCGTGAAAAACGAGGCGCAGTCGCTACCTTGGGTACTTCCCGGCCTGTTCAGGATCGCCGATTCGGTGATCCTTGTGGACAACGGATCGGACGACGGTACGCCGTTGATCGCACAGGAGGTGGCAAAAAGCGAGGGCGCCGCCGATCGGTTCGAGGTCTACGAGTACCCCTTCCAGATCGCCCGGTGTGGCGCCGAACATCTCGGCACGCCCCCGGATTCGGTCCATAGCCTGACGTATTTCTACAACTGGTCTTTCGCCCACGTGCGTACGCGTTACAACTGGAAGTGGGACGGCGACATGGTGCTCACCGTCGATGGTGAAAGGAGCCTCAACGAGCTGAAGTGGCAGCTCGAAGGTCTCGAGGCGATCATCCAGATCCCCCGCTATCCGGTCTATGTGGAGTCCGAGGACGTTGCGTACCTGGACGCCGACATGAAGAACAAAGAAGCGTGGCTGTGGCCGAATGGTTCGGAGTACTACTTCGGGAAAGGGCCGGAGTGGGAGATCCCTGTGTGGCCCGCGGGGCTGCCCTTCATTCGGCTTCCGGAGTGGACCTGCTTCGAGCTGAAGTGGTTAGACGCGGACGAGTTCCAGCATTGGACTCCGACCGAGGACTTCACGAATAGCAAACGTACGACCCGCAAGGCACGCGAATGGGCAGTTTTCCACGACGTACAGCAGGGACAGACACCGCCCGGAGTTCACCGGATCGAGTCTCCCGGGTCGACCCACGTCATCGAGTTACTTCGCGAGCCGTCCGCAGCCCGCTACGTGCTCAAGGAATGAGAAGGTGACTCAGGAGAAGCAAATAGACACAGCTCCAGGTCAGCAGAAGGCGATGATTGGGAAGGCCCAATCATCGTCGCACGTGCTGCAACGGGCGATAGTGGTTGAACGTGTTCGAGTCATGTTCACGCCTGTGCCCAAAGCCGGATGTACGTCTGTGCTGTGGTCCCTTGCCGAACTCGCCCGGCTCCAGGAGAAACTCTTCGCGGAGTCCGCCGGCCGGGAGGTAACTCGAGCGCTAGCCATTCACGATCTCGGCAGCTGGCCCGACCCTTTCAGGTTTGGGGAGAGGAGTCCCGAAGAGCGTGAGGAGATCCTGAAGTCCGAGGAGTGGCTGCGCTTCACCGTTGTGAGGCATCCATTTCGCCGTTTGTGGTCTGCCTGGCAGTCAAAGATTCTTCTCGCCGAGCCCCAGTTCATCGCGCGATATTCGGAGGAGCCGTGGTGGCCCGGACCGGCCCGCTCAGCTTCGGATGTACTCAAGGCATTCCGTCAGTTCATGGACGCTCTCCGAGCTGATCCGGAGCTGGTGCGCGCTGATGTCCACTGGGCTCCACAAGTCGCCGTCATCGAGCATCCGAGCATCAACTACTCGCACATCGGTCAGGTCGAGGAAATGGGTGCCACCCTGGATGCAGTCCGGGAACACCTCCGATCCTTCAAGGCCGCGGAATTCACCGAGCCGGCGCGCGCAAATGTCAGCTCCCTGCCCTATGCGAATGAGCTTTTCACCGAAGAGGACGTTCGATTTCTCAGCGAGATGTACGCCGACGACATGAACGACTTCGGTTACGAACCGCCGCCGGGGGATTCGCTGGGTGAAACACCTCCCGCATCTTGGATGGCAGTCGCCGATACGGTCACTCCGGCGCTCGAGGAGCTTCGCCTTCGCCATGAACGGGTTGCCGATCTGCAGCTGCTTCTAAAGGGAAGGGAACAGAAGGCGCGTGAGGCCGAGCGAAGCAGGAAACGAGAAAAGGCGCTTCGACGTGAGGAGCATCGCCGCAATCAGCGGCTGCAGAAGCGCCTCAGGAAGACCACGGTGAATCTGCAAGAGATGCGCAACTCTCGGACGTGGCGATACACAGCCCCACTTCGAAAAGCCGGGGCGCAGGTACGTCGACTCCGACGCAAGAGATGAGTTAACGGTTCTTTTCTTCTGTGAGCGTCTGGTAGACGGTTGGAGGAGAAAAGAACGCCGCCAGGTCACGTGAACTCCGATTCGGACCTCTCACGGCAGGCGGCGGACGACGTAAGCACGGTCGCCAAGGGAGCGGCGACGCAGGTTCTCGGACAGATATCTGCCCGAAGCGTCCTGTTCTTTTTCACCATCGCCGCGGCAAATCTGTTGAACGCGAACGGCTTCGGTCGCTATCGCAAGGTCAGTCAGGTGCTCGGAGTCGCGGCACAACTCGGACTTGCCGGCTTCAACTTTGCGGCGCTCCGGTTCATAAGCCGGGCCCGCGCCGTTGAGGATCACGGCGGCGTCCGCGGTGCGGCACGGACTGCTCTCGCGGGTGCATCGATCGCGTCCGTCGCCGTCGCTCTGCTCATGCTTGTGGCAGCGGACTTCCTGGCCGTGCACTTCTCGCAGACGTCCGAAGGGGCGGCCGATTTCGCGCGTCTGCTCAGGATCGGAGCACCCTACATTCCGGCCCTGGCGCTGATGCAGGTGTTGCGCTACTGCACTCAGGCCTACAAGACCATGGTCCCCTCGGTAATCGTCGGCGACGTGGTTCAACCACTCGTGCGCTCTGTCGTGGGCGTGGCCGTGCTGGCGGCCGGATTCGGAGTCGCAGGAGCCGTCACCTCGCTCGTCTTCAGCATGAGCGCTGGTGCGGCGGTTGGCGTCTGGTATTACCTGCGGATACTTACGCCGGACGAGCGAGCCGCCAAGCCGCGCGCCGAACCGGGCGCGATGTTGAGGTTCGCTCTTCCCCAGGCCGGTTCATCGCTGCTGGGCATCCGCTCGCTCGGACTCGGTGTGCTCATGCTGGGTGTTCTCGGGACGGATCGTGATGTGGCCCTGTTCGCCGTGGCTCTCGCTCTTCAGGGGCCGGGTGAACTGGCTCTCTCAGGGATGGTCGACATCTGGGCGCCCGTCGTCTCGGACCTGCACTCCCGAGGGGACATCCGGCGCCTCGACTCGCTCTACAAGACGATCACCCGGTGGATAGCGACGTTTTCGCTTCCCGTGTACGCCGCATTGATGATCAAACCGGATCTCTTCGTGAAGTTCTTCGGGTCCGGCTATCCAGACGCCGCCACGGTCGTGGCCATCCTGGCCATCGGGAACGCCGTTCACTCAGTTACAGGTCCGGCGGTCTTTGTTTTGTCCATGACCGGCCGGCCCGGAGTGAACTTCGTGATCTCCTTGGCCGCCGTGATCCTGTACCTGGGACTGGGCGTGGCGGTCGTTCCCGACCACGGCCTCGTCGGTATGGCGGTGGTCGACGCGGCCGTGACCGTGGTGGTGAACGCCGTTCGGGTAGTCGTTGCCTACGGCCTGGTGGGGATACAGCCGTTCGGCCGCTCCTTGCTGAAACCGGCCACGGCGACGGTAATCGGAGCGGCCGTCCTGCTGACGTGGAAAGGGCTCGTCGAGCCTTCGGTCGTCTTGGACTCGATCGGCCTGGCAGTCGCGTCCCTTACTTATCTCGGCGCGCTCCGGGTTTTTGGATTGGATTCCGAAGAACGTTATGTGTGGGAGCGCGTCAAGCAGCGGATCGCTCGCCCACGCCTAAAGTGAACTCACAACCTTGAAGCCGTCGAACACCACGAATGACTTCGTAAGGCCCATGAACTTCTCATGTCTGACGGTCGCGCCGGGAAAGAGGTCCTGAAGTTCCGCGCGGGTCATGAGCCTGATCTCGGTCACCGCCTTCAGGGCCCGGTCTCGTTCCCGAATTCTGCCGCGGGGCGTCAGCGGAAGGGTCATGAGCAGCAGAACTCTGACCGCCACTGGGAGGAACTGAAAAAGTGGGAAGAAGAAATGGGGTTCGATGGGGAAGTAGCGATTCGGAGTCTGCAGGAAATATCGTCTGCCGACCCGCCTGATCTCCTGGGCCATCCGCTGTTGGTCCGCGAAATCCCCCACGTGTTCGATCACGGAGTTGGAGAAGACGACGTCGAACTGATCGTCGGCAAACCGCGTCATGTCGCGGGCGTCCCCGCGGACATATTCGAAGCCGGGATGCCTGACTTTCACGCGGCTTCTGTTCAGCAGTGTGATTTCGACGTCGTTGCGAGCGACATACTCCATCGATTCCCAGAAGCGCTGGCTCCCACCGACGTCCAGGATCCTCAGTGGTCTGGGAAGCTCATCGATGAGGGCAAGGAAGAAGGCGTGCCTCCGCTTCCTCAGCTTGATGCGCAGAGGCTTGAGCGTTTGTCGCACCCTGCTCACGATCCGCCCCTCTCATCGGCGGTCCTGTTGCGGCATCAGAGCGACCAGAGTTCCTCGGCGCCCCCTCCGACCAAAAGCCGGGCAACATCTATACCCATCTTCACAGCGTGATCCATGTTCCCCATCTCGTAGCGCCACGCCCCGAACCGACCCCGTGAGTAGATTCCGTGCTCCATCAGCCACGGCTGGATCGTTCGCAGCGCCGTATCTCGCTTCAGCGTCGGCACCGGATAGGCGTACTCGATGTCCACAACCGTCGCACTCGCGACCCTCGGGGTTCCCTCGACGACGCCGGCCGCCCTGAGCCCCGCCTCCACGCGGTCGGCGAGTCCGTCCCGCTCCTCGTGTTTGTAGCGCGAGTGAGCGACCTCGGTCATGTAAGCGCAGTAACGCCCGGTGTCGCCGTCTGGAACGTTTGCAGGGGAGTACTTCGCAAAGTTCGTCGCCCGGTAGAAGGGCGTGTTCGATTGGGGGAAGTACATCCAGGACTTGTCGTCCTTGAGGGGCGACTCGTACCCGATGCCCACCATGTACACGCTGTTGTGTTCGAGGTCCTGGGCCGCCGCCCGGACGTTGTCCGGGCAGTGGAGCAGGCGCGTTATCAGCTGATCGATCGGCATCGTTGATACGAGGATGTCGTAGGGCCCTTGGTGCCCGTCTGAGAATCGGAGCAGCTTTTCCTCAGCATCGATCTCAACGATCTCGGTGGCGTAGTCGATGTGGCCGTCCAGGCGCAGCGCCAGACGGCGGTAGATTTCGCCGGTGCCGCCCTCGGCAGGGAACACGAAGGTGTTGTTCGGCCCCCACCCGAGATCGTCCTCTTCGAACACGATGCTCCGGAGGGCGCGCCGGTAGTCGACCACGCTCACCCGCTCCGCTATCCAATTCGAGGCCATCCGTTCCGGAGGTGTCGCCCACACCTTGAAGTTGTACGGGCGCATGAAGTGGTACGTGATGCCTCCGCCGAACGTCACCTCCATCCACGTCGCGAAGTCCAACTCGGCACTGCCACCCGGCGCTTCGACCAGACCCAGCAGACACTCGTAGGCGACCTCGGATGGCAGGTAGCGGAGGTTGTTCTGAAACGGGTAGGGGACCCAGCGGTCGTCGAAGCGCACGTAGGACGAGCGGTCGTGACTGTAGACCTCGTCGCCCATGAACTCCTCAAGCAGGCGGTCGAATTCTCCAAAGTGGCTGAAAACGACGTGCCCACCGTTGTCCCACGTGAAGCCCTGCGGGTCGACGATCGAGGAGGCGAGCCCTCCTGCGTGCGAGCCGCGCTCGTAGATCCGCCATCCGTCGTGGCCGAGCCGGTCGAGCTCGCGGCCGCACGCCAGCCCGCACGGGCCTGCGCCGATGATCGCTATGTGAGGTGTATCTCCCAAGAATTGGCTCCTCGATAGGCGGGTCCTACCGTTCCCGCCGGGCTCCCGGCCGCGCCGAGATGTTAATTGACCACCGAGGGCCTCCCAACCCTAGCTGCCGGTAGGGCTCGCTGCGGGCGGCGGCGGACTCCTCGGGCTCGAAACCGTTTCTGAGTCGCCCTGCGGGCCCGCCGCCGTCCTCGCTCGGCATATCGGTCGGTCGTACCGATGCTCGCCTCCGGAGAGCAGCGTCGCCTTCGGCGACGTGGGCCGTGGCATACACTCACCGGCCCATGAGCCGCGGGATTCCCACCATTGAGATCCTTGGCGTCCCTTTGGTCAGGCTGACGGCCGATGAGGCGCTCGACGAGATCGAGCGGCTGGCCGAGTCGAGCCCGCCCGTTTTCGTGGCGCATGCCAACGCATACACGCTGAACTCTGCCGCCGGGGACCCCTCGTACGGAGAGGTGCTTCGGCGCGCCGATTTTGTGCTCAACGACGGCAAGGGCGTGATGATGGCGGCGCGCCTGCTCGGAGATCGGTTTCCCGCCGACCTGAACGGCAATTTCTTCACGCCCCTGCTCCTCCGGCGCGCCGCCGATCGGGGCTGGCCCGTCTACCTTCTGGGCGCACGCCCCGGCGTTGCGGCAGCCGCAGCGGACGTGCTGGTGGGCAGCATCCCTGAGTTGCAGGTATCCGGTGTTCACGACGGGTATCTCTCACCCGCCGACCTCGACGGTGTGATCGCCGGCATCCGAGATTCCGGAGCTCGGGTTCTCCTCGTCGCGCTAGGGAATCCGCGCCAGGAGCGATGGCTGGACGAGCATCTCGCCAAGACTGGGGTGCGGATCGGTGTGGGCGTCGGTGCCTTTTTCGACTTCCAGACCGAGACGATTCAGCGAGCCCCTGAGTGGATGAACCGCCTCGGACTGGAATGGGTGCACCGCCTCGTTCTGGAGCCCCGGCGGATGTGGCGGAGGTATCTCGTCGGGAATCCGCTTTTCCTCGCCCGCGTTCTTCGGTCACGTTTCGCGCGAAAGTCCCGAAACCTCCGGTAAAGCTGGTGCAACCATTTTGTTACCCTGCCCCGACATGATTGAGCGAGCGCGAGCAGGTTCAACCTTCATCATCGCCACAAGGAACAGACCGAAAGACCTCTTGAACACGGTGAGTAGTCTCCTCCAGCAGACCGTTTTGCCGGGAGAACTGTGCATAGTCGACTCAAGCGAGGAGGCAACTGCGCGCGCCGACATCGAAGAACTGTGCGCCGAGGTGGGCCTGCGGCTCGACTATCACCATCCCGCACCGCGGGGGCTCACCTTGCAGCGAAACGTCGGCATCGATCGAACAAGCGGCGACCCCGTCTTTCTCATCGACGACGATGTCGACCTGGCCGTCGACTGCCACGAAGAGATCCTCAAGGAGTACGACCGCTGGGGTGATGAGCTGGGCGGGGTGGCACCGATTCAGGCCCGTCCCGCAAGGCCGCCAATCTATTCGGTCCTGTGGCGCAGGATCTTCGGTATCGGTGGGTGGTGGCCTGAGGCGAGCGGCAAGGTGCGATCGGGGTTCTGGGTCGAGGGGATATCGGAGTGTGCCGGAGTGCGGAAGGTTGACTCCTTCCTCGGTTTTTTCATGTCGTTTCGCCGCAGGGTGTTCGATCATGAACGATTCGACGAGGCGCTTGCCGGTTATGCAGATAAGGAAGATATCGACTTTACGTATCGTGTCTCCCGACGCTTCTTTCTCGTGCACACGCCCCGAGCGAAATGCGATCACTTGAAGACTCAGACCTCGCGTATGACGGAGTCCCAGGTTCAACGCATGAAGCTCTCCAATCACCTGTATCTCCATCGCAAGAACATGCCGCAGGACTTCAGACACAAGGCCGCGCTGTGGTGGGGGTTCTTGGGATTGTTTGTCCTGAACGTGGGGCAGGCGCTCTTCAAACGAGAGTCGGGCCTGATGTCTGGGATGTTCGTCGCCGGATGGGAGCAATTGCGCGGCAAAGGGCTCATCGATCCCGCCGTGAAAGCTGCAAAGAAGGTGCGACGTTCCGTCGGATGATTCAATTCGGGCTACGCGCCGAGCCGGGGGAATGAAGCAGTGAACAAAGTCCTGATGCTCGGACTCGACGGGATGACGTTTTCCGTTCTGAATCCGGCGTTCGATGCGGGCCACATGCCGCGGCTCAAGCAGCTGCTGAATGACGGAGCCTCTGGAGTCCTGACATCAACCACCCCTCCGTTCACCCCTCCGGGATGGACGTCCATCTTCACCGGCGTCAATCCCGGGAAACACGGGATCTTCGGCTTCACACAGGGCAATGCGCAGACGAGGGGCGGGCTTGTGCGGCTTGATCGTGTGGCCGCCCCCGCGATCTGGAATGTTGCCAATAAACAGGGCGTGGGAATCGGTTTGTTCAACATCCCCATGACATATCCGCCTCCGCCGGTCGATGGTTGGGCCGTATCGGGCATGTTGACTCCTGAGGAACGAAGGGACGCGCCGGCAAACTTCACCTATCCGGACGACCTCGGCCGACAGATCGCCGAAAGATCGCACGGCTATGAGATCGACATTGAGGTCGATTACGAGAAGGACTGGCGCTCAACCGAAATCATCGAGCGGCTCTCGCGCAACCTTGCGACCAAAAGAAGGGCCCTCGCCTACTTGATGGAGGAGGGAGGTGATGTCGGGCTCCTCTTCGCCGTCCTGGAAGCGCCCGACCGCCTCATGCACGTCCACTACAAGTACATAGATCCCGCCTGCGAGCACTTCTTTCGACCGGAAGCCGAAGCGATCCGCGCGCGGGTGTGGCGGTTCTTCGACGAGATGGATGAAGTCATCGGCGATCTCCTCGATTGGGGAGGACCGGATGCCTTCGTGATCACGATGTCCGATCACGGATTCCAGGGCAAAGACAAATCCGTCAACGCCAACCTGGCGCTAATGGAATGGGGTCTCTTGAGTGTGTCCGGGGTCGGACGGATCGCAGCGAGCGGCGGCCTCCGACGAATTGCCCGAAGAGTTAAAGGACTTCTCCCCAAGCAGGCCTACAGCAGGGCGCGGTCGATGGCTCGAACCATCGATTGGTCG
>DASQUP010000106.1:0-29061 GCA_035641235.1 Actinomycetota bacterium | reverse complement strand
GATGGTGCGCTTGTTCCAAACGGAGCTGGAGCACTACGAGAAAGTCGAGGGCGAGCGCCTGAGTCTCGAGGGGAAAGCGAACAAGCTCTCGCAGATGATCCGGGCGAACCTTCCGGCCGCCATGCAGGGCCTTGTTGTGGTGCCGATATTCGCAGGCTTCGACACGGCGAGGAACCTCGGCCGCATCTTCAAATACGACGTCACCGGCGGACGCTACGAAGAGGACGATTACCACGCAACCGGCTCGGGGGGTAAAGACGCTCGCTCCTCCCTCAAGAAGAGGTACAGCGACGGTCTGCGGCGCGACGACGCCATCAAGATCGCAATCGAGGCGCTGTTCGACGCAGCCGACGAAGACGTCGGCACGGGCGGCCCGGATCTGATGCGCGGGATCTTTCCGACGGTCGTCGCGATCTCCACGGAGGGGATGGTCGAGATATCCGAGGACGACACGCGCGAACTCTTCGAGAGCCTCATATCCGGGCGATCGGAAAGGCCGCACGAGTCCCATCCGGTGGACGTTCGCCGGCCGGGAGGTGAAGGCTGATGCCGCTCCCGTACTACGTCTCGCCCGAGCAGCTCATGAAGGACAAGGGCGACTACGCGCGCAAGGGTATAGCGCGCGGTAAGTCTGTCCTTGCCCTCGAGTACAAAGACGGAATCGTGTTCATAGCCGAGAACCCTTCCGCGACGCTGCACAAGATCTCAGAGATCTACGACCGCATTGCGTTCGCGGGAGTTGGCAAGTTCAACGAGTTCGAGCAGCTGCGCATCGGGGGCATCCGGATCGTGGACGTGAAGGGCTACTCGTACTCGCGCGAGGATGTAACGGCAAAAAGCCTGGCCAACGCTTACTCACAGACTCTCGGGAACATCTTTACGTCGGAGGTGAAGCCCTACGAGTGCGAAATCCTCGTGGCTGCCGTCGACGACGACCAGCAACACAACGAGCTGTTCCACATCCTGTTCGACGGCTCGGTCAGCGACCGCAAGGGATGGGTCGCGATGGGAGGTCAGTCAGACGCCCTCGGCACCTACCTGGAGAGCAACTACTCGGACGACACTCCCGAACTGGCTGCCGCGGTCAAGCTCGGGCACGACGCGCTGAAAGAGGTCGAAGGCCGAGAGATCACGGCCGACAACCTGGAGGTCGCGGTGTTGGATCGGACCCGCGGACGGCGCAAGTTCCGGAGGCTGTCGGATTCAGAGGTGACCGGCTACCTGTAACAAGTGCTACGCGCCCGCGCCGTGACGTCCCTCCCCGGAGGCGAACCGCTCCGCGCCGGCGGACGCCTCACCGGAAGCGATGGTGTCGAGCCCCCGGCGGAACTCGTTGGCCATCGCGTCGTCCCACGTCAGGTCCCACTGCTCGAGCACCGAAAGCCTGTCGTTGCGCATGGCCCGCTGGGGGAACGCGGCCAGATCCCTCGCCAGATCCACGGATGACTCGAGCGCCATTCCCGGATCGACGACGCGGTTCACAAGCCCCATACGTTCGGCTTCCTCGGCGCCGACGGCGCGCCCTGTAAGGATGAGATCCATAGCCCGGGCGTGCCCGACGATCCGGGGGAGCCGGACCGTCCCGAGATCGATGAGGGGGACTCCGAAACGGCGGTTGAATACGCCGAACGTCGCATCACGTGCGGCCACGAGGAGGTCGCACCACAACGCGAGTTCGAGACCTCCGGCAACCGCATAGCCTTCGACTGCGGCGATGACCGGCTTCGACAGCTGCATGCGCGTGGTGCCCATTGGGCCGTCTCCGCCCGGACTCAGACGGTTGGGATCGCCCTCGGCGAGCGACTTGAGATCGAACCCCGCACAGAACGTGCCTCCGGCCCCCGTAAGCACGGCGACGCATAGGTCATCGTCGGAGTCGAGACTCGCAAACGCCTCGCGAAGGGCCTCTGCGGTCACCCAATCGACCGCGTTGCGCCTCTTGGGACGGTCGATTGTCACAACGAGGACTGGACCATCCGTTTCGACCCTGACTGAATCCATGGCGCTTCACCATAAGCGCCTACAGCAGCCGAAATTTGCGTTTACTACGTGACACCTGGGCTAACGGACATTCAGGTCCACTCATGCCGCGGGCGTCGCTAGCTGCGCTCCGGCTCGGGGTCCGGATGCGGCTCCGGGTCCGGAACTTTCGAAGGATCGGCCGGGCCCGGCGCCGGGCCGGGCTCCTTGGGCTCTGCGGGCCTGCGGCCCGGCTCGGGGAACGTGTTCGGATCGTCGTCGGGCAGGGGTCGCACTGGAACGGTCACGGCAGCCCTCCTTTCAACTGCGCCTTCTGCTCGCGTACCCAGGCGGGCTCGGCCCAAGCACCCTCCAAAGCCGTCACCGGCACGTATTCTGGCGAGGTGGAGCGGCGCATCTTCGGGACGGAGAACGAGTACGGAGTGACCTGTACCTTCCGGGGTCAGCGACGGCTGTCGCCGGACGAGGTCGCCCGGTACCTGTTCCGCCGGGTTGTCTCGTGGGGGCGCTCTTCAAACGTCTTTCTGGAGAACGGGGCGCGCCTCTACCTCGACGTCGGATCCCATCCCGAGTACGCCACTCCCGAATGCGACACGGTCTACGACCTGATAGTGCACGACAAGGCGGGGGAGCGGATCCTCGAGGGCCTTCTGAAAGCGGCCGAAGGCCGGCTGCGAGAGGAAGGGATCTCCGGCGACATCTATCTCTTCAAGAACAACACCGACTCGGCCGGCAACTCTTACGGGAGCCATGAGAACTACCTCGTCTCGCGCTACGGCGAATTCGGACGCCTCGCGGAGGTCATGATCCCCTTCTTTGTGACCCGGCAGATATTCGCCGGTGCTGGAAAGGTCCTGCAGACGGCGCGCGGCGCCCTCTTCTGCATCTCGCAACGAGCCGAGCACATCTGGGAGGGCGTGTCCTCGGCCACCACCCGGTCCCGCCCGATCATCAACACCCGCGACGAGCCTCATGCCGACGCGGAGAAGTTCCGCCGCCTTCACGTGATCGTCGGCGACTCCAACATGAGCGAGTGGACGTCGCACCTCAAGGTCGGGACCACAGCGCTTCTTCTCAGGATGGTCGAGGAGGGTGTGCAGTTCCGGGAGATGACGCTCGAGAATCCGATCCGTGCGATCCGGGAGATTTCCCACGACATGACCTGCACGCGCCGCGTGCGTCTCGCCAACGGCCGCGAGGCGTCGGCGCTCGAGATGCAAAAGGAGTACCTGGAGAAGGCGCTCCGCTGGGTGGATCGCCGAGACGACCCGACCCTTAAGGAGATTGCAACGCGGTGGGATCACGCGATCGCGTGTCTCGAAGACAACCAGGAAGGTCTGGTCGGACAGGTGGACTGGATCACCAAGCGCAAACTCGTGGAGTCCTACCGCTCTAAGCATGGTCTATCGCTTGCACATCCAAAGATCGCGCTGATGGATCTCGCATACCACGACGTGAATCGGAGCCGCGGTCTGTACTACATCCTCGAACGCAGGGGCGAGGTCGAACGTGTGTGTGACGAGGCGGACATAGAAAGAGCTAAGACCGAGCCGCCGCAGACGACGCGCGCAAAGCTGCGCGGCGAGTTCATTCGCGCGGCGAAACGCAAGCGCCGCGACTTCACCGTCGACTGGGTGCACCTGAAACTCAACGATCAGGCTCAGCGCACTGTTCTGTGCAAGGACCCATTCCGATCGCAGGACGAACGTGTCGCAAAACTGATCGCCTCGCTCTAGATGGCAACCTTTCGCCGCGCCAAGGTTGTCGAGGTCGTCGAGGCTTCCGATGTCATCTGCCGGGCACGCCTTGCGCTCGACGATGGCGAGATCGTCGCCACCGGCTTTCCCGGCATGCTGGGACCGCTGGCTCCGGGCGACGCCGTCATCGTCAATATGACCGCTCTCGAACTCGACCTCGGAACCGGTGGGGAGGGTTTCATCCTCTGGAACCTCGACGGCGCCGGCCCACCGGGTCCCGGCGAAGGACACATCGTCAAGCTCCGCTATACACCGTGGCAGACGGAGGTGCTCGTCGCTGAAGCGCCGGAGAGTCCCGACCACGAGCGTCTGCGCGAGACCGACTCCATCGCCGGCGTACCGGTGGTCGCGTGTGGCCTGCACTCGCAGATCGCCGGGGTGGCGGCGGGAATCAAGGCGGCTCACCCCAACGCGCGGGTCGGCTACCTAATGACCGACGGCGCGGCCCTGCCGATCGTGTGGAGCAAACTCGTTGCAGCCCTCAAACGATCGGGCCTGATCGATTCGACGTGCACCGCCGGGCACTCCTTCGGAGGGGACATCGAGGCCGTCAACATCTTCAGCGGCATGGCGGGACTTGTGCACGCAAGGTCCGCCGACGTCGTCGTCGCGGCGATGGGCCCGGGCGTCGTCGGGACGGGGACCGTTCTCGGGTTCACCGCGCTGGAGCAAGGCCAGCTCCTGGATGCCGCCACGGCCCTCGGAGGCCGGTCGGTGGCATGCTTGCGGATCTCCTTCGCAGACCCACGCTCTCGCCACACCGGCGTGAGCCACCACACGATCACGGCCTTGAAGGTCGCGGCGCGCGAGCCCTCCGTGCTGGTGCTCCCCGAGCTGCCCGACGCAGCCCACGACGGCCTTCGTCGGGAGCTCGAAGGGGCCGGCCTCGGCGAGCGCCACGAGATCACGACGGCTGACGGCGCGCCGGGCCTCGAGCTTCTGTCCACCAAGGGAGTCTCGGTCAAGTCGATGGGGCGATCGATCGACGAGATCCCGGAGCTCTTCCTAGCGGCCTCCGCCGCCGGTCGCGTCGCCGCCGAGCGACTGTGATCTGAGACACAGCTCCGGGTCCCAAACTGCGGTACATCCGATCCCATGGCCCTGGCTACTCGGACACCGGCGAAGAGATCGCTCGACTCGGGATTTCGCTACCCTCGCTTGATGAGGCGAATCGAGCGTTTGATCAACCTCATCGCGGCGCTCCTCGAGGCGCGCCGACCGATGACCGCCGAGGACATCCGGCAGGAGATCGCGGGCTACGGCCAGGCCAGCCATGAGTCGTTCCGACGGAGCTTCGAACGGGACAAGGAAGCCCTCCGAGCCATGGGGATCCCCCTTGAGGTGGCTCCCCACCCGGCGACCGGCACCGACGCCTACCACATACCGAAGTCTCGCTACTACCTGCCGGAGCTCGACCTGGAGCCTGCAGAGCTCACCGCTCTACGCATCGCGGCAGACGCCATCCTGGGATCGGCCGATGCCGTCCGCGCCGGCATGATGAAAATTGCCGCGGAGAGCGGCCTGTCTCCTTCCTCGGGGCCGTCGGGCGGAGGACGAATCGCATGGGGAGCCGACATCGCCGCAGAGCAGCCACTGCTCGGACCCCTGTACGCAGCAGTGCTGGAACGCTCTCCGATCACGTTCGACTACCAGAGGGCGGGATCCGACTTTCCCGAGAGACGCCGGGTGGAGCCCTACAGCCTCGTGCACCGAAGGGGGCACTGGTATCTGGTAGGGAGAGACCAGGACCGCGACGCGGTGCGGTCGTTCAAGGTGTCGCGCATCCGGTCGGCGGTCGAAACAACAGAGGGCACCTACGACGTCCCGAGTCAGTTCGATGCCGGCACTCACCTCGCGGGAGAGGCCTGGCAACTTGGGGGAGAAGAGACGGGCGCGGCGACGATCCGGTTCTCGGAGTCGCTGCGGTGGTGGGCGGAACAGAACTTCCCCGATGCTCCTGCGCAAGACGGCCCGGACGGTGCGGTGGATGTGGAGGTGCCGGTTGCGAACGTCGACGCGCTCGTGTCGTGGGTCATCGGCTTCGGTGGGGAGGTCGAGATCGTCGCGCCACCCGAGGTTCGCAAGCGCCTGCTCGATCACCTGAGTGCATTCACGGATGCGAGTTCATGACTGAGAAACCGTACGGTCGGTTGGGACAGCGGCTCCAGCGCATCCTCGTCATGCTGCCGTTCGCGATTCATCATCCCGGCGTCTCCGTCGATGAACTCGCCGAGCGGTTCAACGTAAAAACACGCGACCTCGTCGACGACTTGAACCTGGTGTTCGTCTGCGGGCTCCCCGGCTACGGGCCGGGCGATCTGATCGATGTGACGCTCGAAGAGGACCGTGTGTACGTCGAGATGGCCGACTACTTCGCGGCTCCGCTGAGGCTCACCCCCGCGGAAGCTCTGGTCCTCTATGCAGGCGGCTCCGCAATCCTGTCGCTCCCCGGGATGGAGGACGCAGACGCTTTACGCCGCGCCCTCTCCAAGGTTCGGCGGGCCCTTGGGAAGGGAGAGGGGGATGGTGCCGCCGTCCAGGTACAGCTCGAGGGGTCTCCGGGAGGACATCTCGAGGCGCTCCAGGGGGCGCTGAGGGAAGCCGTACAGGTCGACCTCGAATATTTCTCCGCGTCGCGCGGTGAGTTGACTCGCCGGGCGGTTGAGCCGTGGGGGCTAATCGCCGCGCTCGGTCGGTGGTATCTCGTGGGCCTCGACCACCTCACCAACGAGGAGCGGATGTTCCGGGTCGACCGGATCAAGTCCGTTGCGGTTCTGGACGCGCCGGCTCCGGTGCCGGCGGACTTCGATCCCGGACGCTACCGAGGTGCGTTCAGCGGACGGGACTCCGACATGCGCCTGACGCTCGAGATCTCACCGTCAGCGGCGCGGTGGTTCGAGGACTACTACCCGGTGGCCAGCAGCGAGTCCCTCGACGACGGCTGGCGCCGGATCGTCATGGTCGCAAGTGGCGAGAGATGGTCGGCGACGCTGGTGCTCCGCCTGGGCCGCGACGTCCGGGCCGTGGCTCCCGCGAGTGTGATGGACGCGAGCAGGTCCTTGGCCGAACGGATCGCCGCAGCCCACAGGAGCTGACGGCGCGGCGGCCCACCGGAGCTGATGGCGCCGCGCCGAGGAGCGAGGACGGCGCCGTTGCCGAAGGCGACTCAGAAACGGTGGGAGGCAGGAGGTAATGGCGCCGCCCGCAGCGACGGCCCCGTGCTCAGGCGGTGCGGACGACCTCGCGGTTGCGGATGTGCACGATCTGGCTGCCGATCGTCCCGGACGGAAGGATCACCGAGAACGTCGAGCCCTTGCCCCACGTGGAATCGACCGTGATGCGGCCTCCGTGCATCTTCACGAGCTGCGCACTGAGGTACAGGCCGACGCCGGTTCCGCCGTGCTCGCGGGTCGAGGAGTTGTCCACCTGACGGAAGCGGTCGAAGATGTGCGGCACGTCCGACGAAACAATGCCGATTCCGCGGTCGGTCACATCGATGTGCAACTGGCCCTCGTCGTCCCCATAGGCGGCGATGGTCACCGGATCGGGGCCCTCCGAGTACTTGAGCGCGTTGTCGATGAGGTGCCGCACTACCAGCGCGACCTTGGTCTCGTCGCACGGCCAGCTGAGTTTCTTGCCCACATCGATGGCGACCTCGCGCGTTGGGTGGTCGCGAACGACATCCTCCGCGACGGAGGTGATGAGCTCTGCCATGCCGACACGCTCGACGCTGAGGGTTGCCTCTCTGGCCTCGATGTTCGACACATACAGGAGGTCTGCGATCAGGCGCTCGAGTTGATCCGCCTTGTTTACGATGGTGCTGACAACGTCCAGGGTCTCTTCAGGTGTTGCGATCTCCACGCGCTTACGCAGGGTCCATGCGAACCCCTTGATGATCGTGAGGGGCGTCCGCAGTTCGTGTCCCACCATCGCAACGAAGTCACGCTGCATCTGAAGGATCTCGCGCTCGGAGGTGACATCGTCCATGAGCAGCACGCGCCCTATCGGCGCGCCGGGCACGCGGACGTCGACCACACGCGCCTTGTACGTCTGAGGCGGGTTCCCGGCAACTATCTCGGTTTGAAGCTGGCCCTCTCCGGTAAGAAGATGCTCCACCTCCGTGTGACCGAGGGTTCCCTCGACGGGTGCGCCGGCAGAGAAAGACGACGAGCAGCTGAAGAGCGTCTCCGCTGCGACGTTGAGTGCAACGATGCGTTTGCGTGCATCGACGAGGACGATCGGGTTGGGGACACCATGGATGATCGAAGAAAGTTCAGTCTCTTTGTGAGCGATTTGGGCGTGCAGCTCGGCCGCGCTCGCTGCGGTCGAACACTGCTGGCCGAACGCCCGAAGGAGATCGATGCGGTCTCCGGCAAGCTTCGGATCCGCGCTGGCGACGAGGACTCCGCGCGTCCCCTTTGCCGTCCGGATCCCTACAGCGACGACGTGGCCGACGGCCTCCACCTCGAAGATGACAAGATCCATCTGCTCGACGGCGCGCCTTATCTCTTCGGAGTGGACGAGCTTGCTGATGACTGCCTTCTCCATCCCACGGAAGACCCCGCTCGATATGGCACCCGAATCGGAGTCGAAGAGACAGGCGAAACCGTTCTTCGAACCGGCTAGGCGAATTGCTCCGTCGAACATCCTCTGGAGCAGGGAATCCATCTCGAGGGTCCCGACGAGGCCCTTGCTCGACTCCACCAGGGCCATGAGGTCGGAGGACCTCTGTTCGGCCCGCTCGTGGAGCTGCGCCCGGTAGATCAGCCCGGCCACCTGGTTGCCGAACATCTGGGCAACGCGAACGTCCTCATCGGTGAACGGGGGAGAGCCCTTGAAGATGTTGAGGCTCAGGACCCCGATCGAACGCCCGTGCACGCGAAGGGGAACGACGACGCTGGATGAGATGGGTCGGGACTTCGGAACGAAGTTCACGAACGCGTCGCCGTCGACTTCACCGAGGCGCAGTGCATGACCGGTTGCGATGACCCGCCCGGCGACACCCTCCCCGACCGGAACGCTGGCGCCGCCCGGCATGTCGTCGGTAAAGCCGCAGGCCGCCACCAGCTCGAGCATGCGCCCGCCGTCCTTCAACAACATGAGCGAGCCCTGTTCGGCCCCGAGAAGTTTGACCGCAGTACGAAGCATTGCGTCGATAGCGTCGGCCAGGGGGGCGGCCGAGGCGGCGATCTCGCTGACTCTGAGCGCGGCCTCCAGGCCCGACCTCCAACGGTCGGGATTGTGGGGGAGATCGGGACGTGGCCGAGCGAACAAGGACATGCTGCCTAATCGACACAATGCGGCTTGCAGTTAAGTCGGACCACGCTCCGTAGTCACCCTGGGCCAGGAAGAAAATGGTTCTAAATGTTCCATTAGCCGGGCCGATAACTCATTTGCAGGCAGTCCACCCGAACTCAGAGGGACAAATGACCACAATCAAGGCAACATGCCCAGACTGCGGAGAGGTCGACCTGACGGCCGACGACATCCTCCTGCGTATCGCCACCGGTGAGGGATCAAACACCTATGGGTTTTCGTGCCCTTCGTGCTCCGAGTTCGTTGAGAAGCCGGCCGACGAGCGGGTCATCCGCCTGCTCTTGTCCGGAGGCGTGATGCCGATGCTGGTCCACGTTCCGGCCGAGGCTCTCGAAACCCACAGCGGCCCACCGATCAACCACGACGACCTGCTCGAGTTCCACGAGCTGATGCAGAGCGAGGACTGGTTCACCCAGCTGACCGCATCCAGCAACCTCGACGACTTCTCCGGCTGAACTCGACCACATCTCGCCGGCGGGACTGACTCCCTCCGCCAATTCGGTCGCCCACCACCTCCCTTGTATCCGAAGGGGGTTCTAGACTGCGCTCATGCCTTCAATCGGCCCCTTGGAAGTTATGGCGGTGGCCGCTATCGCGCTCATCGTTTTCGGCCCGGACAAGCTCCCCGAAATCGCCCGGACCGTCGGCCGCACGCTGTCTCAGCTCCGGAGGATGGCCGACGAGGTGCGCGACGACTTCAAGGAGGGACTGGATTTCAACGTCGACGATGACGGCGACGCACCCGGTCCGGCTCCGCGCCGAGACCATCCCAACGTTGCGGCGGCGGAGTCGGCCTCGACCGCAAAGCCGGCCTGGGAATCGGGCTCCGAGACCGACGGTTCCGACGAGGAGGAATTCGATCCCAACTACGACGTAGCGGCCGCCGATCGTCCCGGCGCGGAGAACGACACCGAGCCGGCGGCCGGCACCTCCGAAGGGGACGACGACCAGAACCCCCGTGATCCAGCCGACCCAGTTCCACCCGGCGGGTCTTCGGCGCCCGAGCGGGACGCCGCACCGGAGCCTCCGGAAGCCGGCCGGCCGCCCGAGCAACGAGCAGGCTGATGGCGGAGGCCGGAAGGTTGCGCCGCCGGCTGCGAGTTTTCCGGCGGTGGCGCAAGAAACGGCAGGTCGAGGCCGCGATGTCGGTCGTCGAGCATCTCGGCGAACTGCGGACGCGTCTGATGATCTCGGCGTTGGCATTCGTGGGGATCTCCGTGGCCGTCTTCGTCATCTACGAACCCATCCTGGAGATCTTCAGGAGGCCCCTGTGTTCGGTCCCGAGGGAGAACCTCGGACCGCAAGGATGTGACCTGATCTACACGACTCTGATAGGTGGGTTCCAGTTCCGCCTGAAACTCACCGCGATGGTCGGCATCGCTCTGTCCTCGCCGGTGTGGCTGTATCAGGTCTGGGCATTCGTGGTGCCGGCTCTGACGCTCAAGGAGAAACGCTACGCAGGCCCGTTCATCGGCATCTCGATCATCCTGTTCCTCGCAGGCGCAACGCTTGCATACTTCGTACTCCCCACCGGGCTTCGCCTGCTCATCCGGATCGGCGGCGAAAACCTCGTCCTGTTTCCGAGCGCCGAGGAATACCTGAACTTCATCGGTTTGATGCTTCTTGGCTTCGGGTTGATGTTCGAGTTGCCCATTGTGCTCTTCTTCTTGGGACTCATCGGGGTCGTTTCGGTCGAGCAGCTAAAACGTGGGCGGAGGGTGGCGATCGTGGCGATCGCCTCCCTGGCGGCTATCGTGACACCCAGCCAGGACCCCTACACGCTGCTCATCCTGGCGGTACCCCTGTACCTGATGTACGAAGTCACCATCCTGGCCCTCGGCTCGATGAAGAAGCGCCGGAAATCGCAGGCGGGCAAGGCCGGGTAACCGGCGCGGGCAAAGAGAGCATCCCGGGGCGTTATCCTGCGGCGATGGCGATCAAAGGCAAGAAGAAATCGCAATCGAGAGGCACCGCGCGGAGGCGGCCGGCCGGCGCACCTCGCCCAACCGCGGTCCGGCGGGAGCACATCCCCTGGTACCGCACCTCCGGCGGCCGGGTCGCCGCAGCCGTCATTATCGCTCTCGTCCTGTCGAGTGTCGGGGGCCTCATCGCCGCTTTGAATTCGAGTTCCAACCAGGCGGAGGCGCGCCAGAATTCTATCGACGACTACACGCAGCGGGTGAGGGACTTCGCTCAGGAGATTGCGGATCCCGCCACGCAGATGGCTGTAGTCACGCCGGAAACCTCGGGCGACGCGCTGGCCGAGCTATCCAAGCAGGCGGACCAATGGGCCGAAACGCTCGTCGGAGCCCGCGCAGAGGCCGCCCGGTCGGAGCCGCCGGCGAGCCTGGCCGATGTCAATCGCCTCTTGTCGGAGTCCTTGCTCCTGTACACGTCCGCGGCAGAGACCTTCAAGCTGGCAGCCGACGCCAAGGGTGAGATGCAGAACTCACTGTTACTGAACGGCCTCAACCAGCACGAACGTGCCGGCAGCATATTTCTCACCGTGGTCTCGCTGATCGACCGGGAACGTGACCGTGAGGGTCTTCAGGCCTCTGGGATAGGGCACCCAGCGCAATTGGGTAGCTTCCCTCAGCCAACGCCGCAGGAGTCTCCTAGCGATGAGGAGGAAGCGGAAGACCAGTAGCAACTCCACCGCCCGCGTCGGTCCACACGATCGGGAGATGGGCGCGGCCGGTCCCAACGAATGAACGACATCCCCCAAGACGTACAGGAGTTTGCCGCCTCGTACGGCTTCTCCTTCGACCAATATCAGGTGCGGGCCTGCCGCGCGCTCTCCGAAGGGGCTTCGGTCCTCGTGGCGGCACCCACGGGCGCCGGCAAAACGGTGGTGGGTGAATTCGCGGCATGGCTGGCGCTGCAGCGAACAGGTCGCACCTTCTACACGACACCGATCAAGGCATTGTCCAACCAGAAGTACGCAGACTTCGTCGCACTCCACGGCGCCGACAATGTCGGCCTCCTGACCGGCGACAACTCGATCAACGGCGGCGCGCCCATCGTGGTGATGACCACCGAGGTGCTTCGCAACATGCTCTACGAGGACTCCACCGACCTCGACATGCTGCGATACGTCGTCCTCGACGAGGTCCACTACCTCCAGGATCCCTATCGCGGCGCGGTGTGGGAGGAGGTTCTCATCCATCTTCCCGTGGACGTCAGGACTGCGTCGCTGTCTGCGACCGTGTCCAACGCGGAGGAGTTCGCGGATTGGCTCCAGACGCTCCGGGGAAGCACCGAGGTGATAATCGAGGAGAAGCGTCCGGTAGATATCCGGCACTGGTATTTCGTCGCGGACGAGCTCATGCCGATGTTCGTACGCAGGCCAGAAGGAGACGTCCTTCCGAACCCCCGTGCTCGGGAATTCGAGCGGAGACGGCAGCATGGTCGCGGAAGGCCAGGACGGGGAGGGCATCGCCCCCGTGCCAGGCGGGCACGTATACCTCGTCGCACCGAGGTCATCGACCGTTTGGACGGCGAGGGCATGCTTCCCTGCATCTACTTCATCTTCTCTCGCCGCGGCTGTGACGACGCGGTTAAACAATGCATGTTCGACAACGTGCGCCTGACATCGCCCGATGAGCGGCGGGCGATCGTCGATTATGCGGAGGAGAGACTCAAAGACCTTCCCCGCGACGAGCTCGAGGTTCTCGGCTTTTCGGAGTGGCTTGCCGGCTTGTCACAGGGAATAGCCGCACATCACGCCGGCATGATTCCGCCCTTCAAGGAGACGGTCGAAGAACTCTTCAAACGCAACCTCATCAAGGTTGTGTTCGCAACCGAGACGCTCGCTCTCGGAATCAACATGCCGGCTCGAACGGTGGCCATCGAAAGCCTCACCAAGTTCACGGGAGAGCGCCACGAACTCATGACGCCGGGTGAATACACCCAGCTCTCTGGACGCGCCGGACGGCGTGGGATCGACGAACTCGGCCACTCGGTGGTCCTGTACCAGCGCTTCACGCCTTTTGAAACGATCACTCGGCTCGCTACGACGCGGACCTATCCGCTCAATTCCTCGTTCCGCCCCTCGTACAACATGGCGGTCAATCTGGTCCGCAACTACGACCGTCACGACGCGGAACACCTCGTCAACTCGTCGTTCGCCCAGTTCCAGGCGGACCGCGACGTCGTTCAGCTCGAACGAACACGCGAACGGAGCGAGGCCTACCTGGCCTCGTACCGCGAACGAATGCATTGTGATCTCGGTGACTTCGACGAGTACCGGGATCTCGTCGACCGACTGAGAAAGGCGGAGGAACGGCTCGGCGTCGACCTCGGGTCCTCCATCAGCGAAGCGATGTCGACGTTGCGTCCGGGCGACGTCATCGAGATACAAGGAGGGCGCCGGCGCGGGCGTTATGCCGTCGTCGATGTCGCCCGCGACGGCTCCGAAAATTCGCCGCGCGTTCTCGCCGTCTCCGATCAGCGCAATCTCATGCGATTGACGCCGTCCGACTTCCGGCGCGCGCCAGCGCCTATCGGGCGGATTCGGATCTCGTTCGCGGAGAACCCACGCAACGCACGAACCCGCCGGCACATAGCGCGCCTCCTCGCGAACCCCGATCCACTCAAGGCGTCGCGACCGGCACCCAAGGACTCGAAGGAGATCCGTGCTCTCCGCCGCAGCATCGAGTCGCACCCGTGCCACTCGTGCCCGGACCGCGGCCGACACCTACACTTCGCGGATCGGGCCCGGCGGCTGGAGCGGGAGGTCGCCGGCCTCGAACGCCGCATCAACCGGCGCACGGGCACCCTGGCTCGACGATTCGAGCTCGTGCTCGAAATCCTGGACGACCTGGGCTACGTCAAAGGATGGGAGCTGACGGATAGGGGAGAGACACTGACGGCCATCTACAACGAATCGGACCTGCTGGTTGTGGAGGCCCTTACCCACGGCCTGTTCGACGAACTCGATGCACCGGAGCTCGCTGCCGTTTGTTCCACGCTCGTCTTCGAGACACGGGGACCAGAACCGCCTCCCGTAACGACCATGCCGACGGCCACGTCGCGGATCGCGTGGAAAGAAGTAATGACGCTCTGGGAGAAGATCAAGGACGACGAGGAGGTGCGCGGGCTGGATCTGACGCGCGAGCCGGATCCCGGGTTTGCGGAGCGCGCCTATCGCTGGGCCGCAGGCTCTCCCCTCGAGCACGTGATCGGGGAGGACGATCCGCCGGGCGATTTCTTCCGCAACGTCAAGCAGCTGATCGACCTGCTGCGACAGATCGAGGAGGTCGCCGGGTCCGACTTGGTGTCGCAGCGGGCAGGCGAGGCCGTGGAGGGGCTCAACCGCGGGGTTGTCGCCTATTCGTCATTGGACTTCTGATCGGGGAGAATTCGAGGATGCCTGAAACCTTCGTAGTCGATGCCGTCCGCACTCCAATGGGACGATTCGGTGGAGCCCTCGCCGCCGTGCGGCCGGACGACATGGCCGCACTGGTGGTCCGGGAGCTCGTCGCCCGCAACGACGTCCCGACGGAGAAAGTCGACGACGTGCTCTGGGGTGCGGCCAATCAGGCAGGTGAGGACAACCGGAACGTGGCTCGCATGGCCCTACTACTTGCAGGTCTACCCGTGACCGTGCCGGGGGCGACCGTAAACCGGCTGTGCGGCTCAGGGCTCGAGGCCGTGAACTGCGGGCATCGAGAGGTTCTCGCGGGCGAGGCGGACATCGTCATTGCCGGTGGATCCGAATCAATGACCCGAGCGCCCTTCGTGGTGCCCAAGGCGACCCGCCCGTTCGATCGCAATGCAGAGATGTACGACACGTCGATCGGATGGCGTCTGGTCAATCCGGCGATGAAGAAGATGTACGGGACCGACTCGATGGGTCAAACGGCGGAGAACGTTGCCCTCGATTATGGAATCGGGCGGGCCGAACAGGACGAGTTCGCCCTGGACAGTCACCGGCGCGCCGTTGCCGCCCGCGACGAGGGGCGGTTCAAAGACGAGATCGTGCCGGTGGAAATCCCTCAGCGAAAAGGGGACCCCGTCGTCGTCGATACCGACGAGCCTCCCAGGCCCGACACGTCGCTCGAGTCGCTAGGCCGGCTCCGAGCTGCCTTCGCGGAAGAAGGAACCGTGACGGCCGGTAACGCCTCGGGAATCAACGACGGAGCAGCGTCCGTCCTTCTCGCATCAGAGTCCGCGGTCGGCGCAAACAACTGGAAGCCGCTTGTCAGAATCGTCGGCACGGCTGTGGCCGGGGTCGAGCCTCGTGTGATGGGCCTCGGTCCCATCCATGCGACCCGCAAGGTCCTCAGCCGGACGGGTCTGCAGATCGAAGACCTCGACCTGATCGAGCTGAACGAGGCGTTCGCCGCGCAATCCATCGCGTGTATCCGTGAGCTTGGACTCGATGCCGACAAGGTCAACGTCAACGGAGGTGCCATCGCGCTCGGTCATCCGCTCGGCTGCTCCGGGGCTCGCATCCTTACGACGCTTGCGCACGAAATGGTTCGACGGGAAGTGCGCTACGGGCTCGCCACGATGTGTATCGGAGTCGGCCAGGGCATCGCAACGGTCGTAGAGCGCGTTTGAGAACGACGATCCCGGGGGTGAGACCGTGACATCGCCGTTCGGGCGGATGTCGATCATCGTCCACGACGGCGCCGGCCGCGGTGGAGTCGGACGAAGACTGACGGAAGTGCTCGGCCATTTGAACGAGCGCGGACTCGAGTATGAAGTCCTACACACGTCTTATGCAGGCCACGCGACCGATCTGGCCCGCGAGGCCATCGAAGCCGGTTCACGATTCCTCGTGGCTTGTGGAGGGGACGGAACGATCAACGAGGTCGTCAACGGAATGATCGCCGACGACGAGCCGGTGAATCCCGAGGCCGTGTTCGGAGTGGTCTCGGCCGGCACCGGGTCCGATTTCATCAAGACGTTCGGCCTCCCGGCCCAGCCCTCGTTTGCGGCCGCTCACCTGGACGGGCCCGAATCGTTCTCGATTGACATCGGAAAGATCACCTACGCCGAAGGCTCCGAGACGAGGGTGCGCTACTTCCCGAACATTGCGGAGGTCGGCTTCGGCGCAAAGGTCGTCCGGCGCGCCGCAAAGTTGCCGCGGTGGCTGGGTCCGACCATCTATTTCTGCGCCTTCTGGCTCTGCCTGCCGGGTCACAGGCAGGTAAAGGCGAAGGTCGACCTAGTCGACCGCACCTACGACGGGCCGGTCGACAATCTGATAGTGGCCAACTGTCAGTTCTTCGGCGGTGGCATGCAGATCGCGCCGAAGGCCGCTCCGACCGACGGCCTACTCGATGTTCAGATCAACCACGTCGGGAAGAAGGAGGCCATCGCCCTTCTTCCGCGCATCTACAAGGGCCAGCACATTCCACATCCCCTCATCGAGGAGGCCAAACGCGTGAAGCTGTCGATCGAAACCGAGGAGCCGATCCCGATCGAGGCCGACGGTGAGGTGCTCGGCCACACGCCCGCGACCTTTGAGGTCATCAGGGACGTCATCAAACTAAAGGTCTGACTCGAGCGCCGCTGGTCGGTTGCCTCCGGCGTTGCCGCTACGAGAGCAGGCCCGCCGCCCACCTGATCAGGGTGGCCGCGCCGACGACTATCAGCAGCGCACCGAGGAGAACAAGGGGTCCGAGCCACCAGTCCATCTGCCGCCCGAGCGGATCCGGGTCGCCCTCCGCGGCGCGCCGAACGACGAGCTGGGGGCCTCCCGGCTGCGCGAAGTGAAGGTGCTCCCGTTGTCCCTCTACGACGTCGGCAAGACCCTGCAGGAGATCGATGAGCTCCTCGTCGTCGACGGTTACGGTCGTCTCAGATAGCGACTGCCCGGCTCGATCCTCGATCCTCATGTGTCACTGCTCCGTGGTGCTCCGTTTGTCCGATGGGCGCGCAGCTTCCTGGGGAGCGGCGGTATCCTGCGCCCATGCCGGCCGATCTGCGGCTGCTCGACGACGAGCAGCGCGCACTTGTACAGATGGTACGGGAGTTCTGCGCGGCCGAGGCCGCGCCTGCCGCGACCGAGTACGAAAGGCGCGGCGAGGATCCCCTTCCTCTGTACGGCAAGCTCTCAGATCTTGGCCTGACGGGAATCCCGTTCCCCGAGGAGTTCGGAGGGGGCGGCCAGCGGTATTCGACCTATCTGCTCGTGGTCGAGGAACTCGCGAGCGCATACCTCTCACTTGCCGTAGGCCTCTCCGTGCACACGTTGTGTGCGTTCGCTGTGAACGAGTTCGGCACCGACGTCCAGAGGAAAGAGATCCTGAACAAACTTGCGCTCGGCGAGTGGTTCGGTGCCTACTCGCTGTCTGAATCGGGGTCGGGGTCCGATGCCGCAGCACTTGCAGCACGCGCGGAACGGACGTCAGACGGCTACCGGCTGACCGGCAGCAAGGTGTTCTGTACCCGGGGCGCGGAGGCCGACGTAGTCCTGTTGATGGCGCGCACCGGCGACAGGAGCGCTCGTGGAATCAGCACCTTCCTCGTTACGAAAGGGACCCCCGGATTCTCCGGAGCCACCAAGGAGGACAAGATGGGGTGGCGCTCCTCGCCGACGTGGCAGCTGGCGCTGGACGATGCAGTGGTGCCGGCAGGCGCGTTGCTGGGGGAGGAAGGGGCCGGCTTCCGGATCGCGCTCGCGTCTCTCGACTCGGGGCGGCTCGGGATGGCGGCGTGCGGAGTCGGTCTGGCACAGGCCGCATTCGATGCCGCGCTCCGGTTCACGATGGAGCGCGAGCAGTTCGGACGTCCGGTAGCGCACAACGAGGGCGTCCAGTTCATGCTGGCCGACATGGCGACCGGGATAGAGGCGGGGCGGCGGTTGTACCGGCGCGCCGCCGAGCTTCGAGACTCGGGCGAGGACTACTCGATGCAGGCGGCGCAAGCGAAGCTCTTCTGCACGGATATGGCAATGAAAGTGACGACAGACTCGGTCCAGCTCCACGGTGGCTACGGCTACATCACGGAGTACCCGGTGGAGCGCTACATGCGCGAGGCGAAGGCTCTCCAGATCGTGGAGGGAACGAACCAGATCCAGCGCTACGTGATCGGCCGCAAACTAACCGGCCCCTGATTTCTCGTTCTGACCGCGTTCTGTTGCATTTTTGCGCCGTGCGACTGCACCCAGAAGAAGAGTGACCGAAAAGTGGCACAGCTTACAGCGGCGTCGCAGCCGGCCCCTTTAGCTGTCTGGTATGGAACTCCAATGGCTGGACACGACTGCCCTCCCGAGTAACGGGGTCATCTCGCTTGAGGAATGTCTGGCACAAGGCCTCACGCGCCCCGACGTGACGAGGTTGGTGCGCAAGGGGCTCCTCGTTCGGATGTTGCCTCGCGTGTACAGGACGGCGGGGACACCGGAGACCTTCACGCAGAAGCTTTGGGCCGCCCACAAATGGGCGGAGGAGTCGGCCTTGTTCTCTCACCACACGGCATTGAGGATGCGCGGTTGGCCATGTCCTCCCGGCGACTATGCAGACATGTCGACAACCAGGAAGGTGCGTTCCCCAGTGAGTTGGCTGGACCTGCATTTCACGCGACGTGATCCGTTCCACGACGCCGTGTCCATCGGAGGACTCCCCGTAACCGGTCCGGCGCGGACCCTCCTTGATTCCGCGTCGGCGCTAAGTTCCATCCGTCTCGAGATGGCGCTCGACCATGCTCTTCGCAAGGGCTGCATAACCATCACCGATCTGTGGCAGGCCCTCATCGAAGACGGCGGGCGCGGATGCACGGGAGTGCGGCGCCTCAAGAAGCTCCTGGAAGCCCGCGAGAAGGGCAAGGCACGCTCGCATAGTGACCTGGAGATCCTCCTCGACAGGCTGCTGGCAGGCTCGTCGCTCCCGCCCTACGAACGCCAGTTTGAGGTAGCGACACAGGAAGGGATCCCTGCCCACCTTGACTTCGCTTGGCCCAAGGCCCGCCTTGGCGTCGAGAGTGAAGGCTTCGATGTGCACATCAAACGTCTTCAATGGCAAAGCGATATGGCGCGTCAGAATGCCCTCGCTCAAATCGGCTGGTTGCTGCTGCGATTCTCCTGGTTTGACATCACGCGCCGACCCGATTACGTGCTTGAGACAATCGCAACGACACTGGCGGCACGCCTGCGCGCCGCATAGTCCTTTCTGGGTGCAGTGATCCGGGGCAGAAGTGCAACAGAACGCGGTCAGAATGAAATTCAGGCGGTTGGCGAGATGACTGGCCGGTTTTCGAAGGGGATGGAAAGCACGATCGTCGACTTCGTCGTCACCTCGAGCTTCGCCCGGAGCGCGTCCAGAAGTTCCTCCAACGCTTGGGTCGTCGGCGCCCGCACCAGGAGCACGTAGGAATTGTCGCCCGCCACCGAGTAGCACGATTGGACCATTGGGAACTCCGCCACCCGGCGCGGGATGTCGGACGGCGATTCCGGGCGGAGCGCCAGGCTCACGAAGGCGGTGATCGGCGCGCCGGCCCCCTCGAGGTCGATATCGGCCCGATAACCCCGGATTACTCCCGCCCGCTCAAGCTTTCGAACCCGGTCGTAGACCGACGATGCGGCGAGCCCCACACGGGTGCCGATCTCCGCGTAGGGGAGGCGGGCATCTTCCTCGAGGGCCCGCAGGATCTTTAGGTCGATGGTGTCCACGTGCTGACTCCCGCTCCGAACATGATTCCGTAGAACGATGGACTGGCCTAATGATATTCCGCTGCGATAGGGTATGTCCATACGAAGGCCGGGTATCGGGACCCAAAGGAGGCGAACGATGACTCTGACTGCCGACGAGCACGCCGGGGTCATCCGGCGCGCCCACGCCGCCCCCCAGCCGTACGAGTATCCGCCGGCTCGGGACTTTGCCGAGCCCGATCCGACGAGGCTCCCCGGCTTTCGCAACGTCACCTCGCAGGACTGGCGCGACCCGAAGTGGCAGCGCCAGAACTCCGTCAAGAACCTAGCTGCCCTCCAGCAGGTCTTCGGGCACCACCTCTCAGACGATCTCGCCGCCTCCATCGAGCGTGACATGGCAGAGCGAGCCACGATGTCGATGCTCGTGCCGCCGCAGATGCTCAATACGATGGACGAAAACGACCTCTGGAACGACCCCATCCGGAACTACATGATCCCGGCCTACGCCGACCGCCACCCGGTGTGGCCCAGCCACCCCCTCGCTCAGCGGGACAGTCTCCATGAAGCCGACATGTGGGCCGTCGAGGGCCTCACCCACCGATACCCGACGAAGGTGCTCGCCGAGCTCCTCGCTACATGCCCCCAGTACTGCGGGCACTGCACACGCATGGACCTCGTGGGAAACAACGTCCCCCAGGTGATCAAACACCGCTTCGAGATGAAGCAGAAGGACCGCTACGACGCGATCGTCGAGTATCTCCAGCAAACGCCCTCCGTGAGAGACGTGGTCGTGTCCGGAGGGGACATGGCAAACCTGCCCATTGCCCACCTCGAGTCGTTCGTCGGGCGGCTGCTCGACATCGAGAACATCCGCGACATCCGTCTCGCGACCAAGGGGCTAATGGGCCTGCCGCAGCATTTCCTGCAGAACGACGTCCTTAAAGGACTCGAACGCCTCGCCACTAAGGCCAACGACCGCGGCGTGGACCTCGCGATCCATACGCACGTCAACCACGCGAACTCAGTTACTCCGCTGGTCGCCGAGGCAGTGCGCCGGTTGCACGAGCTCGGAATCCGAAGCATCCGCAACCAGGGCGTGCTGCTCCGGGGGGTCAACGACTCCGAAAAGGCGCTGCTGGACCTTGCCTTCGTACTGCTCGACCACGCAAAGGTCCTTCCGTACTACTTCTACATGTGCGATCTGATCCCGAACTCCGAACACTGGCGAACCCCCTTGCACGAGGCACAACGCCTCCAGCACGCAATCATGGGTTACCTGCCGGGTTTTGCGACGCCGCGGATCGTCTGCGACGTCCCATACGTAGGCAAACGCTGGGTCCACCAAGTCGACGATTACGACCGTGTCCGTGGCATCTCATACTGGACGAAGAACTACCGCACCGGGATCGAATACGACGACCCCAGTGCCCTGAAACGACGCTACGAGTACTACGACCCGGTCGATACGCTGCCGGGGGAGGGTCAGGCCTACTGGCGCGACCGCCGGCCCGCAGCGGCTACCGCTTAGAGTTTCTGGGAAGGCATCCGACACCACGGGGGTGTGAGATGGCAGAGAAGTTCAAGATCACCTACGCAACGCTTGCGGCCGACAACCCGCAGATGCACGCCGACTACGAACAGGGGATCGAGCTGGCGAAGTCGTGGCTCGGCGCCGACTTCCCCTTTTACGTGAACGGCGAGGCGCGTACGGGAGAGCAGTTCGAAGAAGAGCGCTCGCCGATCGACCACGACATCCTCATTGGTCGTTTCGCACGCGCGACGGAGAAAGACGTCGAGGATGCCGTTGCCGCCGCGAGGGCAGGCGCCCAGGCGTGGGCCGCACGCCCGTGGCAGGAGCGTAGCCAGATCCTTCGGCGCGCCGCTGAATCGATCTCGGACCACATCTACGAACTGTCCGCCCTAGTCGCAATGGAGGTCGGCAAAAACCGCCTGGAGGCACTCGGCGAGGTAGAAGAGGCCGCCGACCTCGTCCGGTACTACTGCCGGGTGATGGAGGAGAACAACGGCTTCTCACGGCCCATGGATCAACTCTCGGACACCGAGAAAACGTGGAGCGTGCTGAAGCCGTACGGCGTCTGGGCCGTCATCAGCCCGTTCAACTTCCCCGCCGCGTTGTCCATAGGCCCGTCCGGCGGCGCGCTCGTGACCGGCAACACCGTGGTGCTCAAGCCATCCGAGCAGGGGTACCTCATCGCTCTCAAGCTCTACGAGCTGATGATCGAGGCCGGTGTTCCCAAAGAGGCGTTCCACGTGCTCACCGGCCAGGGGGAGATCGTGGGAGCGGCTCTAGCAAACCACCCCGGTGTGGACGGCATGACGTTCACCGGTTCGTTCGAAGTGGGCTTCAATCTCAACAAGTCGTTCGCAAAGGATCACCCGAAGCCGATCATCACGGAAATGGGGGGCAAGAACCCGACCATCGTCAGCGCGAACGCTGATCTCGACAAGGCAGCCGACGGGGTTCTGCGGAGTTCCTTCGGCTATACGGGACAGAAGTGCTCGGCGTGCTCTCGGGTTCTGGTCGAGCGGTCCGCCTTCGATGATTTCGTGGCACTGCTCGTGGACAAAACGAACAAGCTCACAGTTGGTGACCCACTCCGCAAAGAGGTCTACATGGGACCGGTCATCTTCGAGGAGTCCGTCAAGCGGTTCGAGAATGCCGTGGCCGAGGCGAAGACGAACGGCAAGGTTCTCGTCGGGGGAGACGTCATCACCGAAGGCCCGATGGCACGCGGCAACTTCGTCCAGCCCACCGTAGTCGAGGTGCCACGCGACTCATTCGTATGGCGCAAGGAGTTGTTTGTTCCCCTCGTTGCTGTTAGTCGGGTGGACTCGCTCGACGAGGCGATGAACGACGCCAACGACACCGAGTACGGGCTCACCGCAGGGTTCTACAGCGAGCACCGCAGCGAGATCGATTGGTTCCTGGACCGGATCCACGCGGGCGTCGTGTACGTCAACCGGCGCGCCGGAGCAACCACGGGAGCGTGGCCGGGCGTGCAGCCGTTCGGAGGCTGGAAGGGATCGGGAAGCTCCGGGAAAGCCGGTGGCGGTCTCTATTACGTACAGCTGTTCATGCGGGAGCAGAGCCAAACGATCGTTGAGGATTGATATGCCATACGACACCTACGAAGAGCTCGCAGCGCTCGACGCGCCGGACCTAAAAACCGAGATCCCCGGCCCGAAGGCGCGAGAGGTTGTGGCGGCCGATACCGAGGTGACGAGCCCCTCGTTGCCGCGTGCCTATCCCTTCGCGCCGGTGCGCGGCGCCGGATCGGTGGTCATGGACGTGGACGACAACGTCTACCTCGACTTCAACGCCGGCATCGCGGTGTGCTCCACCGGTCATTCGCACCCCCAGGTAGTGGCCGCCCTTCAGCAACAGACGGAAAAGCTCCTTCACTACTCGGCATCGGACTTCTTCCTGCCGCTCTATTCCGAGCTGTGTGCGCGCCTCGACCAGGTCGCTCCAATGTCATCGCCGGTGAAATGCTTCCTGACGAACTCGGGAACGGAATCCGTCGAGGCGGGCATCAAGCTGGCCCGCCACCATACGGGCAGGCAATACATCATTGCGTTTCTCAACTCTTTCCACGGTCGGTCGTTCGGAAGTGTTTCGCTGACCGCGTCGAGCGCCAAGTACCACGCCGGCTTCGGTCCGATGCTTCCCGGAGTGATCCACGCGCCGTACGCCGACTCGCTTAGCGGTTACACGAACCTGGATCACCCGGATGCCGCCGGGTACATCGAGAAGGTCATCTTCAAACGCCTCATCCCTGCAAACGAGGTCGCGGCGATCATCGTCGAGCCGATCCTCGGGGAGGGAGGTTATGTGGTCCCGCCGAAGGCGTGGGTTCGCTATCTCCGGGATCTGTGCGACGAGCACGGCATCCTGCTGATCGCCGACGAGGTGCAGAGCGGTGTGGGCAGGACCGGCAAGATGTGGGCGATCGAACACTTCGACGTCCAGCCGGACATCCTTCTCGCCGGAAAGGGCATCGCGAGCGGCTTGCCGCTCGGCGCCATGATCGCCCCCACAACGACCATGACGTGGGAGCGCGGCGCCCATGGTTCGACGTACGGAGGAAACCCGCTGTCGTGCGTTGCGGCGCTCGAGACGATTGATCTCGTAGAGAAAGAACTTCTCGCCAATACCAATGAGGTGGGGGCAGGCTTGATCGACGGTTTGCGGTCGATCAAGCCTCGCTTCGTGATGATCGAGCAGGTCCGCGGGCTGGGCCTCATGATCGGCATCGAGTTCAGGACGGCCGCCGAGGCGGATGCGGTGGAGATAGCGTGCTTCGAGCGCGGTTTGCTGGTGCTGCGCGCGGGCGACAAGGCGATCCGTATGTCGCCGCCGCTGATGCTGCGCGCGGAGCAGGCCGCCACCGGCCTCAAGATCTTCGAGGACGCGTGCGCGGCCGTCTCGTCATCTAAGTAGTGCCTCGACCAGCAATGTCGGTAGGGGTCTGCGGGCGAAAAAGCTGCACCTGGCTGCGTTCTCGGTCGGGCACGTACGCTCCTGGTACGCACCCTCCCTGCGGCCTTGCCAGGCTTGTTTTTCGCGCCGCAGAACCTCGCAAACATCACTGGCCGAGGCACAGATGACCGAGCCCGGCAAGGTCGCGTCGATGGCCGATGCCGTCGGCAAACTTGTGCGCGACGGCGACACTGTCGCGATCGAGGGTTTCACGCATCTGATCTGCTTCGCCGCAGGGCACGAGATCATCCGCCAGCGGCGCCGCGACCTGACCCTGTGCCGCCTCACTCCCGACGTGATCTACGACCAGATGATCGGAGCGGGCGTCGCCTCGAAGCTGGTGTTCTCCTGGCTCGGGAATCCCGGCGTCGGATCGCTGCACGCCATTCGCAGACGCGTGGAGCGCTCTGATCCCGAGCCGCTCGAGATCGAGGAGTACAGCCACTTCGGCATGGTCTCCAGATACGTGGCCGGAGCGTCCGGGCTGCCCTTCTTTCCGATCCGCAGCTACTTCGAGAGCGACCTGCCCGTTGCGAATCCAAAGATCAGGAAGGTCCAATCGCCCTACGGCGACGGGGACGTCTACGCCGTCCCGCCGCTCAATCCCGATGTGACGATCGTTCAGTGCCAGCGCGCCGACCGCAACGGAAACGCGCAGATCTGGGGTTTCCTTGGATGCCAGAAGGAGGCGGCCTTTGCGGGCGACCGCGTGATTGTGGTGTGTGAAGAGTTGGTGGACGAGTCGGTCATACGCTCGGACCCGAACAGGACGGTCATCCCCGGACTTATCGTGGACGCCGTGGTGGTCGAGCCGAAGGCGTGCCATCCTTCGTTCTCGCAGGGCTACTACGACCGCGACAACCGCTTCTATGTCGACTGGGATCCGATCAGCCGCGACCCCGAACTGCTGTCGAAGTGGCTCGACGAGTGGGTCTATGGGCTCTCGTCGCACTCGGAGTACGTCGACAAACTTGGGGCGAGGCGATGGGAGCGCCTCACGCCGGGACACGCTCCGTCGGCGGTCGTCGACTACGGGACGTACTCGTGAACGATGTCGCGTACTCCCGGAGCGAGATGATGATCGTTGCATCGGCGCGCCAGCTTGCCGGCGAGCGCGTTTGTTTCGTGGGGATAGGTCCACCCAACATCGCGTGCAACCTCGCTAAGAAGACCGTCGCTCCGGATCTCGAGCTCGTCTATGAGGCCGGTGTCTACGGCGCCGCTCCGCAACGGCTCCCGCTGTCGATCGGCGATCCCACACTTGTGACCGGAGCCGTCTCGGTCTCCAACATGTTCGAGCTCTTCGCCTACTACCTGCAGCGCGGCCTCGTCGACGTTGCATTCCTCGGCGCTTCCCAGATCGACCGGTTTGGCAACGTGAACACCACCGTGATCGGCGAGTACGGGTCCCCGAAGGTGAGGCTGCCGGGGTCGGGGGGCGCGTGCGACATAGCTATCAACGCGCACAAACTGTTTGTGATCATGCCGCAGTCAAAACGTTCGTTCGTCGACGAAGTCGACTTCGTCACCAGTCCAGGACACCTTTCGGGTAAACGCCCGGACGACTGGCCGGGCCAGGGGCCCGCGGTGGTCGTGACCGGACTCGGCGTATACAAATTCGACGAGGACGGCGAGATGTACCTTGCGAGCCTCCATCCCGGAGTGACCGTCGAGGATGTCCGAGAGGGCTGCGCATGGGACATGACGATCGCGGATGACGTGGTTGAGACCCCCGCCCCCTCGCGGGGGGAACTGCACCTGATACGAGAGGACCTCGACCCGGAAGGGATCTACACCTCGAGGTGAAAGCGTCCCACGTATTCCCGCGGGGAACCGGGCTGCCCACCGTCGATCGTGCGTCGGGTTCGACGATCTGGGACTCCTCGGGGAAGTCCTACATCGACGCGGCCGGGGGCGCCCTGGTCGTCAGCATTGGCCACGGCGACCAATACGTCGTCGGGAAACTTGCGGAACAGGCGAGCCGAGCCAGCTACGTGCACGGCACTCAGTTCGCCAACGAGGCCCTCGAGCGCTACACGAACCTGGTTGCCCCGCTGCTGCCGATGGAGGGCGCTCGGATCTACAC
The DNA here is from genome assembly GCA_035641235.1 of Actinomycetota bacterium. Lineage (GTDB taxonomy): Bacteria > Actinomycetota > CADDZG01 > CADDZG01 > WHSQ01 > DASQUP01. The sequence continues at coordinate 2,824 of DASQUP010000106.1, read as the reverse complement.
AGTGTCGGGCGGAAGTGAGGCGACCGAGACCGCACTGAAGATGGCACGCTCGTACCATCTGGCGCGCGGTGACGAGGCGCGCCACAAGATCATCGGCCGGCTCGGCTCCTATCACGGCAACAGCCTGAACGCACTCGATGCATCGGGACGGCTCTCGCTGCGAGCGCCGTACGAGCCGTGGCTCGGCCACGCCGTTCACGTAGGGCCCGTGAACGAGTACCGCTGCGAATGGCAGCAGCACGACCACTGCGGGCGGCACCATGCGGACCTGCTCGACGAGACCATCAGGCGCGAAGGTCCAAGCTCGGTAGCGTGCTTCATCGCCGAACCGATCGCTGGCGCGACACTCGGAGCCGCCGTTCCTCCCGACGATTACTGGCCCGCGGTGACCGAGGTGTGCCGGTCGCACGGCGTCCTGTTGATCGTCGACGAGGTGATGACCGGATTCGGCCGGACCGGACGATGGTTCGGATGCGATCACTGGGACGTACGTCCCGACATCCTGACCGCGGCCAAAGGAGCGTCATCCGGGTACTGGCCGTTCGGGTTCGCGGCGTGCACCGGCGAGGTGTACGAGACCATAACGAAGATCGGATTCGTGCACGGGTTCACCTTCTCGCACTCCGCGGTGGGTGCCGCGGTGGCGGCTGCGGTGCTGGAACGTCTCCAGGAGGGGCGACTGGTCGAGGCGAGCCGCGACAAGGGCGAGCTGCTGCTAAAAGAGCTGACGGTGGCGCTGTCCCGCCACCCGCACGTCGGGGACATCCGAGGGCGGGGGATGATGATCGGCGTCGAATTCGTTGCAGACCTCGCCACGAAAACACCCCTCGATCGTTCGGCCCGTGTCACCGAGCGCGTGCTCGCTGCTGCGAAGGAGCGCGGACTGTTGCTCTATCCCGCGAGTGGGTGCGCCGACGGCATCCACGGTGATGCGGTGATGCTGGGACCTCCGTTTCTAATAACCGACGACGAGATCGGCGCGGTGGTCGAACGCCTAACCGGCGCCCTCGACGACATCGCATGGAAATGAGGACACTCTTTCGGGGCGGGCGGGTGAGAACCCTTTCCGAACCCGCCCTCGGCGACTGGCTGCTCATAGAGGACGGCGCGGTCGTCGCCTGGGGAGCAGGCGATCCCCCCGGAGGCGCCGAGCACGTGCTGGATATGGGGGGAGGAACACTTGTCCCGGCGTTCTGCGACGCTCATGTTCACCTTCCCGCGACGGGACTGTACGCGAGCGGTCTGGATTTCCGCGGCGTGACGTCGGCGCGCGCGATCCTCGATGCGTTCTCGTCGCAGGCGGAATCGGGAGCTCTGTTATTCGGAGGCAACTTCGAGGATCCCCTCGACAAACCTCTCACGCGCCACGACCTCGACTCCGCGGTGGGGGACCGGCCGGCGCTGCTGGCGCGCGCCGACATGCACTCTTGCATCGTCTCGAGCGCACTGCTCGACGGATTGGATGTCTCCGGCCTCGAAGGGGTCGACGTGGACGAGACCGGGCGACCGACCGGATACCTGCGCGAGCAGGCCGCTGCAGAAGCGTGGAAGTGGTTCGACGCGAACCTTCCCCGCGCCGAACAAAAGGACGCCGTGCTCGCGGCGGTGCGGCTCGCGTACAGCAAGGGTGTCGCTTCCGTGAACGAGATGTTCGTCGTTGAGTGGCGCGGCTGGTCATCGCTCGAGGTGCTCCTGGAGGCCGTCTCCGAGGTGCGCCTGCGCGTCGATCCATTCATTGCGACGACGGACGTGCGGCGCATCGTCGATATGGGCCTGCCCAGGATCGGGGGCGACTGGTTCCTCGACGGCTCGTTCGGCTCGCACACCGCCTGGTTGTCCGAGCCCTACGACCCACTGCCCCCGGCCGGCTCGCCGCCATCGGGCATCGCGTATCGCTCGGACGACGAGGTGGTCGATTTCTTCGCAGAGGCCCAGGCAACCGGACTCCAGACCGGCGTCCATGCAATCGGAGACGCTGCCATCGAACAGGCCCTGCGGAGCTGGGAGGCGGTGGCCCATCGGTTCGGTCTAGACGAGGTGCGGTCGTTGCGCCACCGGATCGAGCACTTCGAATGTTCGAGCGACGACCACATCCGGCGCGCCGCGCAGCTCAACATCGGCATCAGTCTGCAGCCTGCGTTCGACCGGTATTGGGGCGGGCCCGAGGGCCTCTACGCCCAGCGAATGGGGTGGGACCGGGCCCGATGGATGAACCGGGCGGAGACCATGGTGGCCGCCGGCCTAACGGTCGGAGCGGGGTCCGATTCCACGGTCACGCCTCTCGACCCCTTCGTGCAAATGGCGGCGCTCCGGGCGCACCACGTCCCCGAGGAGCGACTTGATGCCGAGGCCGCCCTGCGCGTTCACACGCAGGGTTCGCTCGCTCTTTCGGGCAGCGGCGACGAAGGGGTCCTGACGCCGGGCGCCCCTGCGGACATCGTCCTAGTGGACCGGGATCCGGTTGAATCGAGCGTCGAGGAACTGCAGGCCGCCGAGGTGCTCGGGACGTGGATCGGCGGCGCCCGGGTGTGGCCGGACGCGGAACGCGAAACACCCTGATCGGCAGGCGCCGCTAGGGCCCAACGGCAGGAGGATCCGCTCCCATCGGCCATTGGCCTTGTCCGAAACTTCCGGTACGCTCGATCACCAACGCCCGAGTGCCGGTAGCGGACCGGGCGGCGAGCTCTCGAGGGGAGTGGTTTCGTGGCCAAGAGGGTGGATGGAATCCGAGCAGTCACATACGACTGCTGGGGCACTTTGCTCAAGGACCGTGATTGGGAGGGCGCTATGGCCATCAGGCAGAGCGCCCTTCGTCGTTTCCTGG
>DASQUP010000105.1:0-10399 GCA_035641235.1 Actinomycetota bacterium | reverse complement strand
CGACCGGGCCTCCCCGCCGGCCGCCGTCATGGGCGCGGTGACGCTGCTGCTCCTGGCAGGAGTCATCGACGAGGGACAGGCATTCTCCGGCTTCTCCAACCCGGCGCCCATCACCGTCGCGGCCCTCTACGTCCTGTCGGCCGCGGCCCAGGCAACCGGAATAGTCGAGCTTCTCACGGCGCGCATCCTCGGGCCGGCAGCGTCCAGCAACCTCACCGACCGCCAGGTCCTGTCGCGCATCCTTATCCCCACCACTATGGCGTCGGCGTTCCTGAACAACACGCCCATTGTTGCGATGGTGGCCCCGGGAGTCATCTCATGGGCTCGGCGCGCCGGGCGATCCGTCTCCCAGTTCCTAATGCCGGTGAGTTTCGCCTCGATCCTGGGTGGCGTCATCACCGCCATCGGGACTTCCACCAACCTCGTGGTTTCCGGCCTACTGGTCGCATCCGACCAGGAACCGCTCGGGCTCTTCGAGATCGGGCAGGTCGGCCTACCGGCGGCGATCGCAGGTCTCGTGGTAGTGATCCTGCTCGCGCCGCGCGCCCTCGCGCCGAGGCGGGCGCCGGGCGAAAGGATGGGAGACGACGCTCGAGAGTTCACCGTCGAGATGACGCTGAGCAACGGCAGCCCCCTCGCGGGCAAGACCGTTGCGGCCGCCGGTCTGCGTAACCTCGAGGGGGTATTCCTCGTCGAGGTCGAACGCTCCGGGTACAGGATCGCTCCGGTGTCCCCAGACGAGGTGCTCGTCACCGGAGACCGGCTGACCTTTGCCGGAAACGTGAGCCGGGTCCTCGACCTCCAACGACTGCCGGGCCTCACCTCTGCTGAACAGCCCCATTTCTCATTCGCCGGTTCTGCAATGCGCCGGAGGATGTTCGAGGCGGTTGTGGGCGAGGACTCGGCGCTGGCCGGTTCGTCCCTGAAAGAGGTTGGCTTCCGGAGCCGCTACGGCGGAGCCGTTCTTGCCATTCATCGGGCAGGAGAGCGCATCGACGCCAAACTCGGCGAAGTGCGCCTGCACCCGGGCGACGTGCTGCTGGTCCTATCCGATGCCGACTTCCGGAGACGGTGGAACGATGGGCGCGACTTCCTCGTTATAGCCCCGCTCGACGGCGAGACTCCCCCGCGGCGAGACAAGGCCGTTGTCGTCGGAGTTGTGGTCGTAGCGCTCCTCGCTCTCGTGGGAACCGGAGTGCTCGACATCTTGCAGGCCGCGCTGGTCGCAGCATTTTCGCTCGTCGTCTTCCGTGTGCTGTCTCCCGCGGAGGCGCGCAACGCGGTCGATCTGAACGTGATCGTCGTCATCGCCGGAAGCTTCGGTTTGGGGGAGGCCGTGTCCGGCAGCGGGCTTGCTCAGGAACTCGCCGACACGATCATCGAGCCTTTGGGTTCGTTGGGAGACGTCGGGCTGCTCATCGGTGTTCTCCTCGCCACAGTTCTGCTGACCGAGTTGATCACGAACAACGCGGCCGCCGTTCTCGTCTTCCCGATCGCCATGGCTGTTGCATCGCAGTCGGGACTTGATCCGCGTCCATTTGCTATGGCGATCGCCCTGGCGGCATCCGCCTCGTTCCTTACACCGATCGGTTACCAGACGAACACGATGGTCTACGGAATGGGTGGCTACCGCTTCGGCGATTTCGCTCGGCTCGGCCTGCCGCTGACGTTGATCGTGCTGGCCATCGGGACCTTCGTGATCCCCGTCTTCTGGCCGCTCACTCCGTGAGTACGAACCTGTGTACACAGGGCGACAAAGATTGTCGCTTGGTGTACATCGGTTTGACGATCTCAGTCAGCGGACGCCTAACAGCAGCTCCACGGTCAGCTGGTCGAGCCGCTCGTAGGGCTGACCGCGCTCCGCTAGGGCGCGCCGGTCGAACTCGAGCTCCTTGAGTGTCGCCGCGCTGTCGGATGAGTATGCGCCGAGATAGGGCGCCATCGTGGGGTCGTCCGCGTTGATCTGTGCCACAAGATCCTGGATCTCGGGGTCGGCGTTCCACTGCTCGGCCCTTTCTTTCAAGATCAGGTACGTGCGCATGCAGCCGCGCGCGAACGCCTTTACGTCTTCGTAGTCGGCCGTCCGATACGCATGGGCATCAAAGTGCCGGCTCCCCACATACCCGACATCCTCGAGGAACTTCACGACGAAGAAAGCTGCCTTTGGATTGGAAGAGCCGAAGCGAAAATCCTGGTCGTATCTCCCGGGCTGCTGATCGTTGAGGTCGACGTGGAAGAGCTTTCCCATCGACCACGCCTGAGCGAGGTGGTGCGTGAAGTTAAGTCCGGCCATGTGCTCGTGGGCGACCTCGGGGTTCACCCCGACCATGTCCGGATGGTCCAGGGTCGCAATGAACGCAAGCATCGCGCCGGTGGTCGGCAGGTAGATGTCGGCGCGTGGTTCGTTCGGCTTCGCCTCCAGCGCGAATTGCAAGTCGTAGCCCTGGTCGATGACGTATTCACAGAGGAAATTGATCGCGTCGGTGAAGCGGCCCATCGCGCGGAGGGGGTCTTTCGACGAGTCGGTCTCCACCCCCTCGCGTCCTCCCCAGAAGACGTACGTCGTGGCTCCGAGCTCCACTCCGAGGTCGATCGCAGCCATCGTCTTCTGCAACGCAAGAGCGCGTACACGCGGATCGTTGGCGGTGAAGGCTCCGTCCCGGAAAACGGGATCCTTGAACAAGTTGGTCGTAGCCATCGGTACGACGATCCCGTTGGCATCCAGTGCCTTCTTGAAGTCCCCGACGATCTGCTCGCGCTCGTGCGCGCTGGCATCGATCGGAACGAGGTCGTTGTCGTGGAGGTTGACTCCCCAGGCGCCGACCTCTCCTAGAAGGTCGACGATCTGTACCGGCGAGAGGACCTCGCGGACGGGTTCCCCGAACGGATCGATTCCGATGTTCCCCACCGTCCACAGCCCGAACGAGAACTTGTGCTCCGGCTTCGGCTCAAAAGCCATACGGTCCCCCCATCGCCAATCTCTTCGTTGTCTCCCTGGGCCTTCGACTTCACGAGCAAAGAATGACACGCCGGTCGGGGTTTTCGCCTCCGGCTACCGGGTACGTGATGGCACCGTTAGCGGGACCGCCGTTCGCGTAGCTGACGATCCACTTGGATCATCACGCCGCTTCACGTACAGCCGAAGCCGCGCCATCGGTTCGGAGACGTTGCACTGCTTTGCCAGCATGGCCAGGCTTCACCATGGCCGTGCGGCCTTCAACCTCACCGGTCTGGGTAGCAGTCGGCGACCGGCCACACGCTCTTGCTATTCCAAGTTCGGCTGGAGCACGAACAGCCCCTGCTCGATCCCGCTCACTATCACGATCCCCGAGGCGAAGAACGGGTAGTTGCTCCAGGCACCGTTGTAATGCGTGAAGTCGTTCTGCGGATAGATGTCGAAGTACGCGACCTCGGGCGCTCGCTCGTTCGCCAAATCCATCTTCAGGATCTGGAGACCGGCGCGGTAGTTCGCCTCGAAGACGTGGTCGCCCACGATGTAGAGGTTGTGGTCGATCGCCGGCGTCCGGAGCTCCTGGAAGAAGTCGAACGAGGGGTCCTCCAGGTCGCTGACGTCGAAGAACCGCGTCCGGGTGTTGTGCCCGAAGGTCAGCTCGTCGCCTTCGTCGTTGTGGACGAAGGTGGCGTGGTCATCGGTGAGCCAGCCCTGGTGGCTATAGTCGCCTCCCGGGTACGTGGCTCGTCCGAGGAGCGTGGGCGAGCTCTTGTTTGTGACGTTCACGATCGACACCGCGTTGCCCTCATCCGTGTCCGGGTTGGAGGCGAAGCAGATCTCTTGCCCATTGTGGTCAAAGTCGGGACCTCCGTAGACGACGCATTGCACGTCGTGGGTGTATCCCTCGTCCGCGAAACAGCCGGCAAAGCTGGGGTTTGTCGGATCGCTGACGTCCACCATGTGGAGCCCACCCCCGCAGGTGTTGGATCCTACGGCGTACGCGAAACCGGTCTCCTCGTTGATGGCCACGTTATGGGCGCTACCGAAGCCCGGGTAATGGCCTGTCTCACTGAACCGGCGGAGCCCGGTGCTCGGGGTTAAATCGCGGAGCTGGGTGAGGTCGAATATCTGCATCCCGTGCGCCCCGGCGAAATCGGCCACGATGAATGCATGATCCTCGAACACCTTTATGTCTCGCCAGAAGGAAGCGTTCGTGTGCGTGGGCAGGATTCCCAAAACTCTAGGAGCGGTTGGAACACTGACATCCACGAACGCCGTTCCCTTGCCCGTTCCCACAATTGCGTACTCGTCGCCGCTCGACGGGTCGGTCCAGCCCCAGATGTCGTTCCCGGTCCCTCCGCCGAGCCGCCCCAACGGTACGTTCGACAGGAGGTCGACGTTCTTGCAGGGGAACCGACCGGCGAAACCACTCGTGCACTCGAGGGGTCCAAGCTGTCCATCGGTCTGCTGAGCGTTTACGGGAGATCCCGCAGGCGTCAATGATAGAGAAAGGCTCGTAATTGCAATGAGTAGTACGCGCGTCCTCGTGCGGCCCGAACGGACCATCGTGCCCAACCCCCTTCTGTTACAGACTGTTGGCCTACTTAATACTCCCGAGGTGGGACCCGGGGCAACTCTGGTCCTCGGCAACCGGAACTCGTATCTGCCCTGCCGGCTCAAATTGATTCCGGGAGGGCACCGTCGGAGTGCGCCGCGCCGCTCGGTGTAGGCCCGCCGTTAGAAGATTGTAGAAGTCGAGCCCTCGCGGAGCTGACGCGCTGAATGGGCGTTGTTCATCAGGCTTGGCCTGCAGCTTTGTGGTGTCGGAGGGGGGACTTGAACCCCCACGCCCGGTAAAGGGCACTAGCCCCTCAAGCTAGCGCGTCTGCCAATTCCGCCACTCCGACGTAGGAAGGCCCTGACTGCGTCAGGGCCGTCGCAAGTATATCTGGCCGCGCGTGACGCTCATTTAAGCAGCCGCCCGATCACCCACAAAGCAACGTAGCGAGCGGAGCGCCAGGACCGTCGGCGCGCGGACTACGGCGCGCCGGCCCACCACTGCTCGGCGTTCCACAACGGGCCCTCGATCGAGGGGTTCACCTCGACGGCCTTCAGAGTGCCCCGGAAAGCAACGACTGACTCGACATGAAACAAGGGATACAAATCAAGCGAACGCGCCGCTCGTCGAGGATCGGTTGCCCCGGGCACGCCCGCCGATCGGAGGATCTTCACCCCTCCCGGATCCCCCCTGCCGCCTCCGTAGACCGCCGACGGCTCCGCCGGCGCGATCTCGGCGGCCGCTCCCGCAGAGTTGAGCTGGCGCTGGATGATCCGCGTTGTAAGGCCGATCAACTCGTCGCCCCCCGGCCCCGTAAGCAGAACCGGAACCCCCGAGATAGAACCCCGGCCGCCGTCGGCGAAGGGTCCGCCGGCTCCGTCGGGGCCCGGTGCCGGATGGAGTGTGCGCGCCACCCGGCCGTCGTCCCGGACTATGCCCTCCGACAGCACCCCGAGGTCGAGCGCCCCCACCAGGGCACGTCGCTCGCGCGCACCGAGTCCCGAGGCACGGAAATCGAGGTAGACGGATTCCCACCCCAGGGCCTCGGCATGTCCGATTCCTCGGGCGGCAAGACGGTCGTCGAGGTTCACACTCGAGGGAACGGCCGCACCATCGAGGTCTCCGCGCTCGAGAAGGTCCAGCAGGAATCCCACGCTCGCGACGAACTGAACCTTCAGTCGTTCGAGGTTCGGCGCGCCGTCCCCCCACTGCGGGTTCGGCTCGTAGACAACCTGGAGTCCCGGCCTTTGTCCGGCCAGGACGAAGGGCCCCCCGAAGCGACCTCCCGGACGGGCGGACCGGCCGTCGGGTAGAACGAAGGCGGCGGTCGCGAGGGCGAACTCCCAATCATCGACGCGCCCGCTGAGCACCACGGTCCGGGGGCCAGAGGCCCGCACCCCCCGGACTCGGGCGAAGCCGGATGGCGCTCGCGCCCGGCGAACGCTGGCGGCAACGTCCCGGGACGTTATGGGGGTCCCGTCACTCCACCGAAGTTCGGCAAGGTGCACCCGCACACCCTCGGAGGTGGGTTCGAGGGACTCCGCCAGGTAGGGCACCGGCCTGCCGCGCGGATCAAACCTGTAGAGCGAGGGGTATATCGGCCGGACCAGCGCATAGGTGAGATCGGTGGCCTTCCGGGCATAAGGATCGAGTGTGGGCGGCTCCCCCAGCACTCCGAAGACGGCCGATCCCCCGCGCTGCGGAGTCTCGGGACCGCGCGGAGAAGGCGCCACCCCTCGAGGATCGGCTGGTTCGGCGTCGTCCGTGCATGCCCCGAACGCCAGAACGGCCACCAAACAAACGACGCCCCACAGGCTCCACGCGGAGCGCCGCACGTCTATCTCTCGACTGAGACGCCGGCCGCGTCGAAACCACCCAGCACGTCGAAGTGGATGCCGGTGACGTTCGATTGCGCCGCCCAATGGGACATGAAGGTTCCGATGGGAACCACGGGCGTACGTTTCATGATTTCGCTCTCTGCCTTGCGGTACAGCTCCAGCCGGCGCTCGGAATCCGGCTGGCGATGAGCGCGGTCCAAAAGCGAATCCACCTTCGCGGAGTCGAACCCGGAATGGTTGTCGGGAGACGCGGAATCAAAGAGTGAGCTGAGGAAGACATCGGGAGCTGGGTATTCGCCAATCCATCCGAGCCGGTAAACCCCTCCCCGACCGCTGGTAAGACGCTGGAGGAACCTGGCGAACTGATAGCCCTTAATGGAGACACGGAACCCGGCCTTCTGAAGATCGCGCTTAACGGCTCTGGCAACCTGGTGGTGGGGGCTGCCCTCCGTGTAGTTGATTTTTAGCGTCCGCTCCCCCTCAGGCAATCCATTGACGAGCTTCCGAGCCTCCCCCGGCTGATACGAACACAGCGACGAACAGAGGTCGGACTCGAACCCGGGCATGCCGGAGGGGATGATTCCGCGAGGGGGCACCATGCTGCCGCGGTAGATGTCCTGCGCGATGGCCTCGCGATTGATCGCAAGGTTTATCGCCCTTCTAGCCCGGGCCCGCCGCAGAACTCCGGAACTCATGTTCAGCCCGTAGTTGTAACCGGCAAGGAACGGCCGATAGCCCTGATCGCCGTATTTGTTCACCGCGTACGAGAACTGTCCGACAGGAACTTCTGCGACGTCGATGTCCCCCCGATCGAAAGACAGCCACGATTGAGCCGCATCGACCACCGGCTCGAACGTGATCCCGTCGAGTTCTGGCCGTCCGAGTGCGTAGTCCTCGACGGCCTCCAGCACAGCAGTTTCCCCGGGGTTCCACTTCCGAGCCATCTTGAACGGACCATTTCCCACGGGCGACGTCAGAAAAGTGTCGAGGTCTTCGACGGATCCCTTGGGGAGCGGAACCAGCCCCGGGTGCGTCAAGACGGTGGGGAAGTCGTGGTATGGCTCGCTCAACCGAATGACGAGGGTTCTCTTGTCCGGCGCGCCGATTCCCGCAAGTTTCTTTTTGCTTCCGAGTTGATTGACCTGCAGGAAACCATTCACACGATCGAGCGTGTAGGCGAGGTCGGATGCGTTCCGCCTCAGCGCGATCCGTTCGAACGCGTACTTGAAATCCCCCGAGGTCACCGGGGTTCCGTCGTGAAACGTCATTCCTCTTCGGAGCGTGAACGTGAATGTTCTGCCCCCGTTCGAGACGGTCCACGACTCCGCCGCAGCCGGTACAACCTCCTCCCGCTCCGGATCCCACTTTGTCAGGCCTTCGAAGAGCTGGCGTGCGATAAGCGTGGAACCCGGGTCCTTGATACGCATCGGGTCCAAGGTCGAAGGCTCGGGAATGGCAACCGAGAGGACGATTGCGTCCTCCTCGAATTCTTCCGCCGGATCCTCATCTTGAATCGGCGTTGCCCCAGGAGAGGATTCATCGGTAGTCGGCTCCGATTCGGGCGAGGGCGGTGCCGATCGCGCGGGAGAAGCGCCCGGCTCGGCCGCGCTGGTACAGGCCGCGACGATGACGCTGAGCGCGACCGCGCATCCGGCGACTCGGGCAGAAAACTGGCTCACGGAATAGGAACGAGAAGGATGTCCCGGCTACTTCAGCCGGAAGGCCAGCAGGATCGTCGTTCCGGTGAAGACGATCGCGGTGATTACCGTGATCCTGTCGAGGTTCTTCTCCATCACGGTCGAGCCCATTGCCTGGCTCTGCATCCCGCCCCCGAACATTTCAGACACGCCCCCGCCCCTCCCTGCGTGAAGCAGGATGAACAGAATGAGCAGCAGCGACGCAATCGCGTGGATCACGACCAGAACTGCGGTCACTTCCCTAACACCTTCTTCCTCGGCGGATTTTTGACGTCACGGACCGCCGGCTCAGCCGCGCATCGATCGCGCCGCTCCGGGTTCCGACCCTCTACGGTACCAGCGGCACATGCTCAATCCGGTACAGACAGATTGAGCCGACCGTGCATCTTATAGGCCTCGCCGCCCAATCCTGACGAGCCTCCCAGCGCAGCGTCAGGGGGGATATCCCCTGGCCGCCCTGCTTGCGAGTCCAGGTGGCGACTTCCTTCATCCATTCGCCGATGTTCTGCTCGCTCATCGACGTGGCGGTCGGAGCTTTGCTCGCCTCCGAACGCCGCGGCGCGTACTGATTCGGGTTGGCGTCGACCTTCTTGCGCGCTTTCTTCTGGGCTCGGCGCTGCTTCTGCAATTCGGATTTGGGAGCGAAGTCCTCCCCCGCCGTCTGAGTTGAGCCCCAAACAATGGCCAGTGCGCTGCGGTCCTCCGCGATGGTGGCGCCGACCTGAAGGCCGAGTGCCGCAACCAAGAGGACTGCGGCCGCGTATTGGACCCGGCCCGGGTGCCTGAGGCCGACCCGCCCATCGGCGACGTCGATCAGGTGCGACACGCGGCGAGCGATGCGCCCGCCCGGTCTCAGGAAGGCGAGGGCGGTTCCGCGGGCGCGACGAGGACCTTGTTTCATGAGCTCGTACATCTTGAGAAGACCGGATGCCACCGACAGCGGATTCCCAGTCAGGACCGCGGCGCGCCGGTCGGCCTCCAACTCTCGGTTGGCTACAAGCTTCCGGTAGGCAATGTGAGCAAGTGGATTCCACGCGACCATGTCCCGCAGGAGTCCGGCTGTGAACACAACCTGAACGTCGCGAGCCTGGATGTGCGCCACCTCGTGGGCGAGGATGGCCGCCAGCTCATCACGCGACAGCCCCACAACGAGGTCCTCGGAGATGAGAATCCGGCCGCGGCGCGCCCCAACGGCAAACGCCCCGGGGATGCCATCGGGAAGGTAGTTGACCTCGGGCGCTCGCGACAGGCCGCATGTCTCCGTAAGCCGCTGAACGGTCTCGTGGATGAACGGCGCCTCACGACCCGAGGCCGGTCTGCTCCTGGCAATCAGCCGGTGAAGGATCCAAGTGCCGACCATCCGCCGGAGCAGCATCAGCGAGCTAACGCCGAGGCCCACTAAGAGGATCCACGGCCCCGCCGAGCCGATCAACGCGTAGGCGGTCGCCGAGCCGCTTCCATCGGAGATGAAGAGAAGGTGCAGGAGGTCCCCGCCGCCCCCCTCCAAGGCGGTTTTCACGGGCTGGAGAACGGCGACCTCGGGGAGAACCGCGCGCTGGTAGGCCACGGCTGCGATCAATGGAAGCAAAAGGGGCAGCGTGAGAAGGATCCCGGACGCCATTCCGCCCGGTCGCGCAATCAGCCGCCTGAGAAGCAACGCGGCGGGCAGGGTGATCAGGGAAACCGCAAGGATGACGATCCACGCGGAGTCCGTCTCGAGCGCAAGGATTGTCGGGGCTGCCTGGGTCATCATCGGCCGCTCATCCCTGAACGTCGTCCCCCTGTGTGTGCCTCGAACTAGGCCCGACCCGGCCCCACCTTCGACGCGGTATGGATATCACTCTTCCTGCCGCCGGGGCCGGCCTACTTGGTCTTACGCTGTTCGATCGCCTCCCTGAGACGTTCGATGACTCGCTCGTCTTCGGATTCGACGCGGTCGACGAAGTAAGAGACGGCGGGATCGGGGAAGTGGCTAACGAGCCAATCCACGACCGACTTCACCGTCGACCGGGCGTATTGCTCGCGCGAAACGAGGGGCGAGAAACGGTGCGCCGGCTGATCTTCCACTCGCCGCAGCAGACCCTTGTCGGTCAAGCGCCCGAGAGTCGTCATCACGGTTGTGTACGCAATGGGCCGTTTTTCGTTCAGTTTCCGATGGACGTCCCGTACCGTCACCTCGGACTCGTCCCACACAACGTCCATGATTTCGGACTCGAGCGGTCCGAGAACCTCTGACAACGAGTGCTTTCTCCTTGCTGCGGTCATTTCCTCGACTCCCTCTTATCTCTGGACCAGGAAGTTTACGCTCGCGGCCCTGGAATAACCACAACCTTTAGGGGCGGGCGTCGGCTTT
>DASQUP010000104.1:0-2469 GCA_035641235.1 Actinomycetota bacterium | reverse complement strand
GTGAGGATCCGATGGAAGACCACCCGAAGTACGAATGGGACGAGGACCTTCCCGGCCGGTCCCTCGATGGAGAACGGGATCTGTCCCGTATTCGGCCCGGCAAGGTAGGTACGGTGACCGCGCGCAATCTCAAGCGCAATCTCAGCTCCGGAATTGCCGGCTCCGATTACCAGAACGTCACCAGCCCTAAGTTGATCCGGGCTTCGGTACTCGGCCGAGTGCAACTGGGCGATGTCCGAAGAGAGTTCTGTCGCTGCCGAAGGAACATGCGGCCGTTGCCATCCAGACATCGCAACGACGACGTTATCGGCTTCGATCCCTCCCTCGGACGTAGCAAGGATGAAGCGGCCGTTGCTCTTCGACAATCCGTCTACACGTACTCCGCTCCGGACCGGCAGTTCAAACTGCTTCGCATAGGCCTCCAGGTAGTCGGCCATTTCGTCCTTCGATGGAAAGTAGTGAGGTGGCGCATCGAACGGCATTCCGTCGAGCCCGTCGTATCGGGCGGGTGTGAAGAGGCGAAGAGAATCCCAGCGGTTCCTCCACGCATCTCCAACGCGCTGGCTCGCGTCGAGGATTGCGAACTCCTGACCACGCCGCGAGAGGTGGTAGCCGACCGAGAGCCCCGCCTGCCCGCCACCGACGACGACGGTACTGATCCGCTCTGTTGTGATGTCGCTCATGGTTGCTCGCTCCTTCATGCGTAGTGGTTGACGACACCGAGCTGCCTACTTGCGGCGCGGTGCCTGTCGGTGCGTCGCTTCAGGAAGCTGTGGGTCTGAACGACAGCGGAGACGACACACCCCGGGATGAAGCCGAGCTGGGATGTGACAACCGCATAGGCGATCCACGACGGCTGGACGGCCGCTCCCAGGAGCCAGCCCCACCACCGTCCGGTGCCTGCAGACCAGAGGGCGATTACCTGGAGGGCCGTAAGGATCCAGGGCCACGTCGCGAGGGCGCCCACCCGGGTTTGGGCCCCCGAAGCCGTTGTGACGATCGCCGACGAGACAGCAGCGGTCCCTGCGATGGCAACCAGTAGCCCCATCCGGCGAACCGCTTCGCTCCCGTCTTGCCTTCTCTCCGACCCACTCGCTCCCTGCATAGGGACGAAGCTACGCACCCGAGTCCTATCGCGAAATCGGGAGTTCTCCCCACTGCACGAGTCCATGTTCCATGGCGAAGAGTGTGGCCGCGGCGCGCGTCGAGACACCCGTCTTGCGGTATGCGTTCTGAATGTGGCGATCCGCCGTCTTAATCGATATGTCGAGAGCGCGCGCCACCTGCTTCGTCTGCAGACCGCGTGCCAGGAGACCAATCACCTCGGATTCGCGTTCTGTCAGCCCGGCCGGGCGCTCCACCGGCTGTGGCGGCATCCCGGAGGCCTCCAGAACCGCTGCGACCATCTGTGCATCCAGCCGGCCCTCACGCGCTTCCTCGTTCAGGACCTCGGCTGCCGATTCGCGGGATAGCGCCGGGCGATGCGCCCGCGGTTCCGTCATTGCATGAAATGCGTCCGCCGCAGCGAGGATACGCGAGTAGGGCGACAGGGTCATCGTCGTTTCGCCCCGGTGATAGCCCGTTCCGTCCAGCCGTTCATGATGTGAACACGCGATCCTCGCCAATGACTCTAGAAAACGCGATCGATCGAGAAGCCGCGCGGTGTGGTAGGGGTGGAGCCGAACTTGTTCCCACTCGTCGGCCGACAGCGCTCCGGTCTTTTCCCATATCCCCGGATGGACCGCTGCCCGACCCAGATCGTGCAGGTGCCCTGCCCTTCGGATCTTTGTGACGTCGGCCGGGTCGAATCCGGATACCTCGGCGGCGGCCGAGGCCAGCTGCGCTACACCCGAAGAGTGGCCCGACAGCGAGGGAGACGGCAGGTCGGCGAAGTCACCCATCGCGGCCAGGGCGCCGTCGATCTGCCCGCCTTCCAGCGACAACCACGGCCGGGGTTCTAGATCGAGGGTGGCGTCCCACACCGATTCGGGGACGTCGGCCTCACTGAGGATCTCGAATGCCGCATCGGCGAACCGGTTGGCGATCTCCGGATCAAACGCATGTCCCGCCCTCTCGCGAATGACCTTCGCGGCATGCTCGTCCCCTCCGATCAGCCGCTGGAAGGCTGCATCTCTGGCCACGTGCACGATGCGCAGAGGCAGCGGTATGTCATCACCCTGGGCGCGGCCGAGGGCGCCCTTTCCATCCCAGCGATCGGTTAGCAAGGCAAAGACATGACCAATCTGAGGGAGGCCGAGTCGCTCGGTGAACATCGTCGCAACTTCGCATATCGCCCTGAAATGGGGTTTTCTGTACCGAGCGGCTTTGGGCATCCCGCTGGCGATCTCGTACACGCGCCGCAAGGGAGGGCTGTCGGGCGAGGTAACCGCTCGCATCAGCTTGGGTATCGCTTCGGTGGGTGATCCGAACTGCACGGGCGTTACGTTTGCGGTAAGGCCACTCTTGAAG
>DASQUP010000103.1:0-3034 GCA_035641235.1 Actinomycetota bacterium | reverse complement strand
GGGTGCGCCCCGCAGTTCGCCCTCTGGAGCTTCGTCGACCTCGGTTACCTGGCGTACTACACGGCCTACGGGATCGCCACCGGCCAGATCGAGGCCGAAGAGGGCGTCCAGTTCGAGGCCGGTCGGCTGGGCGAGTACACGATCGAGAAGGACCCGACCCGTGACAACGGGCTTCGTGTCCTCATGGGCCCGTTCACCGTCTACGACGAGACCAACGTCGAGCAGTGACGGGCATTCATCGACTTCCGGTCGATGGGCTGGGGAGAGGCGGGGGCGAAATCGCTCCCGCCCCTCCACCGTTTCGGATGATGTCAAAGTGAAAGCGGCAGGCAAGCGACGCTGGTTCGTGCCGGACGCCTATCTGCCGGCGGAGTCGTCGCACGGCCTCGAGAGCCATGAGGCTGCCTGCCTTCTCAACGTGTCGGATGAGGACGCCGCCGTTGCTTTCACGTTCTACTTCGAGGATCGCGAGCCGATCGCGGACGTGATCCTGTCACTCGGCGCGAGGCGCACGCGGCACGTGCGCCTCGACCGAGCCGACGAGCTCGGAGCAGAGCTTCCACGCGGCACACCCTTCGCCTACGCCGTCGAAAGCGACGTCCCGATCGTCCTCCAGCATTCACGCCTCGACACGACCGCCGGCGGCTACACGCTCTTCACAACCATCGCCTACAGCGAGTAGTGGAGCGCCTCGAGGAGCGCGAGCGAGCGCGCGTTGTCGTCGCTATCCCGCATCAGGTTCATGGCGTAGGAGAAGCCGATGCGCTCCTCCGGCCAGGCGCCGTGCACGGAGCCGCCGGCTCCGTCGTGGCCGAACGCCTCAGGCACCGGGCCGAAACGCATCAGGTCGGTCTGCAGCTGAACGCCGACGCCGAAGCGGACCGGCCCGCCGTGCGTCTCGTCCCAACCCTCCGAAAGCGTCGTGCGAGCCAGCTCGAGCGTCTCGGGGCCGACGAGATCGCCCAGCGCGCCGTACAGGCGGGCGATCGATCGGGCCGTTCCGATGCCGCTCACCGCCGGCACCTCCGCCTGGTGGAAGGACGGAGAGTTACAGGGGAAGCTCTCGCGTGAGAAGAACGGCGGGTTCCCCCAGATCGAGCGCACCAGCGGATCTGCCTCGAACGACTCCTGGCGAAGATGTGGGCTCTGCGGCCAATCGGCAGCGAGTTTGAGCGTAGATACGCGGGCTTCGAGTTCGGGGGGAAGGCCGATCCACGCGTCGAGCTCGAGCGGTCGGGCGACCTCCTCGGCGAAGAAGGTTCCGATCGAGCGGCCGTCGATCCGCCGGACGAGCTCGTCGCAAAGCCAGCCGAACGTCAGCGCGTGGTAGCAGAGCCCCGCTCGCGGTTCGTCGCTCGGCTCCTGCTCCTCGAGCAGCTCGACCGGCCGGTGACCTGCCATCGCCTCATCGAGGCTGAGCGGCGCATCGACCCCCGGGAGGCGCGCCGTGTGTCCGGCCAGGTCCCGGACGCGCACTTCGTCCTTGCCGAAGGCGGGCCAGTAGCGGGATACCGAAGCGTCGAGCTCGAGGAGCCCGCGATCCAGGAGAAGAAGTAGGCAAACGGCGACGAAACCCTTCGTTCCCGAGAAAACAACCTGGAGCGTGTCCCTCTCCCAGGCCCGGCCCGCCGTGCGATCAGCGAGCCCGCCCCAGAGATCGACGACGAGCTCGCCGTCGCGGATAACCGCGAAAGCTGCGCCCAGCTCACCGCGTTCGGTGAAGTTCCGCTCGAACTGCTCCCTGACTCGCTGGAAGTCGGGGGCCACGAAGCCGGCTATGGCCGGGTGGCTCATGAGCGGATCGTGTCCGATCAGAGCGCCGTCTGCCGGCGCGATCGGTTGGTGCATTCGTGGCGCATCTCCCTGCACCAGGATGCTCCACGGTGACCCGTCCTGCGACCAAGCCCCAGGTTTCAAGCCGTACTGGGCGATGCCGAGTCTGAGACCTCGTTACTCGTAATGAAGGGGTCCCCGGTTCGAGTCCGGGGCGTCGGCTTCTCGATTTGCAGGAAATTTTTCCGCCTCCGATTCGGCGAAATCGGTCTCTGAAGGCCGGCAGGGGTCCACCAGGGGTCTACAGGCGCTCGACTTCCGCGGCTTCGCCGCCCGCTAAGAGGTCTGATCAGAACGGAATCCGACCCGAGGAATCGTCGGCGACGATTGATCCTGCCTCCAGCGCGGCGTAGCATCGGCCAACCGATTCTCCCGAGGGAAGGAATGATCATGGAAGCTGGCACAGGAACGAAAAACGTCGTTCTCGTTCACGGCGGTTTCGTGGACGGCTCCGGCTGGGAGGGCGTCTACGGCGTCCTAAAGAAGGACGGCTACAACGTCAGCATCGTCCAGAATCCGACGCTTTCGCTCGAAGACGATGTGGCCGTGACTAAGCGGGTCATCAACGAGCAGAGCGAACCGGTCATTCTCGTCGGCCATTCCTATGGTGGAGCGGTCATCACCGAGGCGGGTAACGATCCCAAAGTGGCGGGCCTCGTCTATATCGCTGCCTTCGCACCGGACAAGGGCGAGTCGGTAAACACCCTCATCGCAGATCCGCCGCCGGGGGCTCCCGTGCCGCCGATTCTGCCGCCGGAAGAAGGCTTCCTCTTCCTCGACCGGGAAAAGTTCCATGATTCATTCGCGGGTGACGTGAGCGACGAACAGGCCGAATTCATGGCCGACTCACAAGTTCCGTGGGGCGTTGATGCCCTGGGCGGCACGATCAGTGAGCCTGCCTGGCGGAACAAGCCAAGCTGGTACCTCGTCGCGACCGAAGACCGGATGATCCCCCCACCGGCCCAGCGCGAGATGTCCACCCGGGCGGGTTCGGAAACTGTTGAGGCCGCGGGCAGTCATGCGATCTACGTCTCCCAACCTGAAGTCGTGGCCGACCTCATCGAGAGGGCCGCTTCGAAGGTAAGCTCGGCCACGCCCTAAGCTCGGAAGATCCTTTCCGCGTTAGTCGCCGCACGACACGTGACGACGTGTCGCAGCGGCATGCCTCACGCTTGTCACTCCCTCACGTGATCGCGATGGC
>DASQUP010000102.1:0-13894 GCA_035641235.1 Actinomycetota bacterium | reverse complement strand
GTATCGGCTGCTATTCGATGCAGCCGGGGTCGCCGGCGGTGTCGGCCGGCCTCTCAGCCCGGTGCCCCGAGCTCCCCCAGGTGCTGACTTGCCAGTATATGGGCCGGTCGCGTATATATGAGCCGCTCGCGATCGAGCGGTTAGCCGAAGAAGGTCGCCGCGACGTTCATCAGATCTTTGTCGACCGTCTTGAGCTCGCCGACGGCCTCGTTCAGCGAAACGCGGACGATCTTGTCTCCCGTTAGAGCCACCATCTGACCGAAGGCCCCTTCCTCGACCGCATCGATGGCGGCGATTCCGAAGCGCGTCGCCAGCACTCTGTCGAAGGCAGTCGGCGACCCGCCACGTTGGATGTGACCGAGGATCGTGGCGCGTGTCTCGAAGCCGGTGCGCTCTTCGATCTGACGCTCGAGCGCAACCCCGATCCCACCCAGGCGTACATGGCCGAATGCGTCACGCGTCTCCGCCGCAGTCACAACTCCCGACTCTTCCGAGGGCGTCGCTCCCTCGGCGACGACCACAATCGAAAAGGTGCGGCCGCGCGCGTGGCGATGGCGGATGTGGTTGCAGACCTCCTCGATGTCGAAGGGCTCCTCCGGAACGAGGATCACATCGGCGCCACCGGCGATCCCCGAATACGCGGCAATCCAACCCGCGTGGCGGCCCATGACCTCCACGACCATCACTCGGTTGTGAGATGCC
The DNA here is from genome assembly GCA_035641235.1 of Actinomycetota bacterium. Taxonomy (GTDB): domain Bacteria; phylum Actinomycetota; class CADDZG01; order CADDZG01; family WHSQ01; genus DASQUP01. The sequence continues at coordinate 13,192 of DASQUP010000102.1, read as the reverse complement.
GCCGTTGAGTGGAGGCGGTCGATAGCATCGGTACAAATCTGCACGGCGGTGTGGAATCCGAAGGTGAAATCGGTGGCAGACAGGTCGTTATCGATCGTCTTGGGGACGCCGACCACGTTTACGCCCTCGGACGTGAGCTTGTCCGCAACGCCGAGGGTGTCCTCACCGCCGATGGCCACCAGCGCGTCGATGTTCTGGGCGGTCAGGGTTTCCTTGACCCGCTCGACACCGCGTTCCTCCTTGAAGGGATTCGTGCGTGAAGAGCCGAGGATGGTTCCGCCCTGATGGAGGATCCCGGACGTGTTGTCGGGCGTGAGGTGGGTGTTTTTGTTCTCGAGGACACCTCGCCACCCGTCACGGAAGCCCACAATCGCGTGCCCGTATTCGTTCACACCCTTGCGAACCACCGCTCTGATGACTGCGTTGAGCCCAGGGCAGTCCCCACCGCCGGTCAGCATTCCTATGCGCGCCACTGCCTACCTCCCTTGCACCGTCGGTCCGACCCCAGCTCTCGGGAGCACCGTAACCCTGAGCGGACCCGGCCTCAATTCACCTCGGTGAGCGTCCGAGAAACAAGGAGTGAACTTGACTCGAGCCAGAACGGCGCGCGCCCTTGCGGCCGCATTAGCGGCCCTAATCATCGCAGCAACTGCACCCGAGCGGGCCACCGCCACCGACATCAACGAACTGAGGTCGAGGGCGCAGACGGCCGCCGACCGTGTCACCTCCCTCGAGCGACGCCTGAACGGGCTTCGGACTCGCCGCTCGGAGCTCCAGGCCGTGATCGATGCCGCGGACCGCAGGATGGCGCTCCTGGAGCGACGGAGACAGCGGTCGGCCGTTCGGTACGAGGAGGCCCTCGCCGCCTACGTGGAGGCGGCGGTCGACGTCTACAAGAGCCCGTCCCCCGGCACGAACCTCGAAATCATCCTTTCGGCCAAGGACATCGCCGACGTCGTAACCCTTTCGAAACTGACCACTTCGTCGGCCGATGCCGCCCACCAGCGGCTCGATGAACTCGTCGACGTCCGCGACGACGCCATCGGTCTGCAAACCGAGGTCGATGAGCGAAAGCAGGAGCTGCTGGCGGCCGCCGCGGACCTCGATACGGTCGGCGCCGACATCTCGGCGGCGCTGGCGCGCCGCAGGGGCACCCTGCGAGAGCTGAACGCGGAGATCGCTGAGCTCGAGCGCCAGGCCAGACTGGCGGCCGAGAGCGCCGCTCAGCCCAGCAACGCCCTTCGTGACCTCCTCCAGCCTTCCGGTCCGACAACGGGGATCCCGCCCGGATTCGCCAGCACGGGGGTGGCCTTCGAGGGCGTTGCCTCGTGGTACGGCCCCGGATTCGAGGGCAACCACACCGCCAATGGAGACATATTCGATCCGAGCCTCTTCACGGCGGCCAGCAAGGAGCTGCCGCTCGGGTCGTGGCTATACGTGCAGCACCAGGGCAAAGGCGTCGTCGTCTATGTAAACGACCGGGGGCCCTACGTGGACGACCGTGTGCTGGACCTCAGCCAGGCCGCGGCCGAGACGATCGGGATCACGGGCTTGGGCTGGATCAGGGCAACGATCATCATCAAGGTGTAGGGCGCCCGCGCGCAAGCTGAGATGGCAGTTCACGAAGCCTGGGCGGCTAAGCGCTTGGTCATCGTCACCTTCGTGCTCTCGGTGCTGATCCTGACGTCAACCTCGTCCATGAGATCGGCCATCAGGTGAAGTCCGAAGCCACCCACCCGCCCCGCGATCGGATTTAAAGTCGGGTCGGCGTTTGAGAACATCGGCTGGTCGGAAATTGACCACTCCCGGCCCGAAAAACTCTCCACGAAAAACTGGGCCTCCGACGAATCAATCTGCCAGCTAATGCATGGCGTGGATCCATTCCTCTTTCCATGGATCAGTGCATTCGTACAGGCTTCGGTGACCGCAATCAGGCAGTCGTAGGCGAGCACCGGATCGATGCGCAGGTCATCCAGGCGGTCGCGCACCGCATGCCGAATCTCCGCCACGCTCGGCTTGCCGGCGATCGGATGGCGCTCCATCACGACGGCGTGCTCGCTTCGCTGGTCCATGGCCTCGTAGTTGCCCTACCCGAAGGGGGCACGCGAAATCGAAAAATGGGCATTGGAGCTGCGGGCTCGGCGCGCCGTCGAACAGGTAGCTCACCTCTATCGGGGAGTCAACCGGACCCAGGGCGACAATCCGTGCTCCCCGCCCCCCTCCGGCAGGGGCGGACTCGTTACCAATATGTGGATGGTCTCCGACATCCTGGGCAGTCGCGCTCGGGCGGTCACCCTCAGCCAGGTCTCATGTAGGGGGCTCGAGTGGCAGGAGCCGTTCGGCCAACGACTTTGGCTACGTCTCCGCCGTCGTGATCAGCAGCTGATCCGATCGGATCGCGGGAGGGGCGGAAAAAATCGCTCCTCCGTCTATGGTTTGTGACTGCACCCAGAAATAGGAGGCAGGACTGACAAGCAACCTGATCGAGGGGACCGAGGAGTTTACGTTCGGAGACGGCCCGACCTCGGTCCTGATGATCCACGGCTTCACCGGAAGCCCACAGGGGCTGCGCGGACTGGGCGAATACCTCGCCGAGCGCGGCCTGGCCGTCATGGGTGTCCGCCTCCCAGGTCACGGGACGACGTGGGAGGACCTGAACACCAAGACGTCGGCGGACTGGATCCGGACGGTTGAAGAGGGTTATGCGGCCGCAGCGGACGGCAGGGACGAGGTATTCGTCGTCGCGCTGTCGTTCGGTGCCGCGCTGGCCATCGACTTCATCGCTCGCAACCCTCAGGACGTCGCCGGACTAGTGACCCTGGCGGGTTTCGTCCGCACCGGAGACCCACGCCGCTTCCTGGCGCCCGTCATCAGGCTGGTCACAAAGTCTGTTGCCGGCGTGGCGAACGACATCGCGGACCCCGAAGGCCATGAGATCGCGTACGACCGCTTTCCGACATCAGCGGGACTCTCCATGGTCCGATTCATCCGCCGGGCCCGACGTCATCTTCCGAACGTAGCCTGTCCCATCCTCGTGATGCACGGCCGGAAAGATCACACCGTCGAGCCGTTCAATGCGACGACCATCTACGACTCGGTCGGCTCAACCGACAAAGAGCTCTACTGGTGCGAACGCTCGTATCACGTCATCACACTCGACTACGACCGAGCCGAGGTATACAAACGCACCTATGAGTTCATCGAGAAGCGATCGCGCCGAACCCTCTGAGAACATCGTTATCTGGCCACCGTCACGAAACTGATGGATCGCGGTTTCATCTCAATCACTTGGGATCATCACAGACGTTCGGCTGTTCATCCGGCAACTCGCGGAGAGGCTCGCAACCGACGATCAACAAGCCGGTACAGACGGGGCAGGCCCGGGGCGAGCTACTGCTTAGAGTCCCAGTCGCTCCGACAGTACGTCGGCAAGATCCGGCGTAGACACGACGTCGAGGTCGTAGACCGCGCGATACGCCGGTTTGGTCAACTCGCAGACCTTTCGGAGGTCGATCGGAGTGGCGATCAGCACCGCGTCCGCGTCCGACGCATTTATGGTCTCGGCCAGGTCCTTCCGCTGCTGTTCTGAGTACCCCATTGCGGGAACGAGCGTGCCGATGTGCGGATACCGCTCGTAGACCTCCTCAATCGTTCCGGTGGCCCACGGACGGGCGTCCACCAGCTCGGCAGCACCTGCTTGCCGCGCGGCTACGACGCCGGCGCCGTAACTCATCTCGCCGTGCGTAAGGGTGGGTCCGTCCTCCACCACCAATACCTTCTTTCCTGCGAGGTCGGCGCCGTCCTCGATGACGATGGGCGACCTCGCCTCCAGTACGACGGCATCGGGGACGACGGTTTCGATCGTCTTCCTCAATCGCTCGACATCGTTGATGCCGGCGGAATCGATCTTGTTGATCACGACTACATCGGCCATTCGCAGATTCGTCTCACCCGGGTGGTACCTGGTTTCGTGCCCGGCGCGCAACGGATCGGCGACGGTGATGTGAACGTCCGGCGCGTAGAAGGGGAGGTCGTTGTTGCCACCGTCCCAGATAACGACGTCGGCCTCCCGCTGCGCGAGTTCGAGGATCGCTCCGTAGTCGATGCCTGCGAACACAATGGAGCCCTGGGCCAGATGTGGCTCGTATTCCTCTCGCTCCTCGATCGTGCACTCGGCAGTAATGAGGTCCTCGAACGTCTCGAATCGCTGGACTGCCTGTTTCGCAAGGTCCCCGTACGGCATTGGGTGACGCACAACCGCTACCTTCTTCCCTGCATCCTTGAGAATCCGCGCAACCGCGCGCGTGGTCTGCGACTTCCCACTGCCGGTGCGTACGGCACACACCGCGACCACCGGGACCTCGGCGGCGATCATCGTCGCCGCCGGGCCGAGAAGCGTGAAGTCCGCCCCCGCTGCAAGCGCGCGCGACGCGAGATGCATCACCGATTCGTGCGACACATCCGAGTAGGCGAACACAACCTCATCGGCCTTGTGATCGCGGACGAGTACCTCGAGATCCTCCTCCGCAGCGATCGGGATTCCTTCCGGATACAACTCACCCGAGAGTCCGGGAGGATACAGGCGGTCCTCTATGCCGGGGATCTGAGTTGCCGTGAACGCAACGACCTCACTCTGAGGGTCGTTTCTGTAGCGAACATTGAAATTGTGGAAGTCACGGCCGGCCGCGCCCGCGATGATGACTCTCCGCCTTAAGCCTTCCATGGGCGGGGAACACTACACCGAGCGCCCGAATGGGACTACCCTATGGAGGGCGCGGCTCGATTGGAGGGTTAGGTGGGAGAGGTCAAGGAGAGGAAACTCACCAAGAGAGGCACAAAGCGCCGTGAACAGGTGCTCGAAACCGCTGCGCGACTCTTCTCGGAGCAGAGCTACCACGGCACCACCGTGGGTGACGTCTGTGACGCCTTAGGGGTCGGTAAGGGTGTCTTCTACTGGTACTTCGAATCCAAGGAGGCGCTCTTCTCGGAGTTGCTCGAGGACTCACTGTTCCGGTTGAGAAAGGCCCAGCACTCGGTCATCGAAAACGTTCACGACCCGGTCATGCGGATCGAGCAGGGAATCCGCGCGTCGATAGGTTTCTTCCGCTCCAATCCCGAGGTGCTATCGATGATCCGCATCGCGGGGCGCTACGAGCAGTTCATCCCGCTCGTCGAAAAAGGGCAGGGCATCGTCGTGGCGGACACGGCCAACCACATCAAAGAAGGTATGGCCGCAGGATCCATTCGCCATGGTGACCCGGAGCTGATGGCCCACGGAATCCTCGGCGCGATCTTCCACTTCGTGGAGGTCTACTTCGCCAACGACTCGGAGAGTGTCCACTACCGCCCCGAGCTCGCCGACGAAGCCGTGACCTTCTGCCTTCGGGGGCTGCTGACCGAAGCGCGGAGACTGTAGCCACGTCCGAACTGTCTGCAACGTGTCACGGTATGCGCGGACCCTTTCTTTTCGCGCCTCATTGGAGGCACAGAGCGAAAAGTAAAGGGTTCGTCGACTGGAAGCAGACAGTTGCGCTGGGGGGCGCGGCCTTAGGCCGGCGCGCCGGATTCGATGGCTCGGCGCATGCCCCGGACTGCCTGACGGATGCGCTGCTCGTTCTCGACCAATGCGAACCTTACGTACTCGTCGCCGCTCGGGCCAAACCCGATTCCGGGAGAGACGGCCACTCGCCCCTCGCGCACCAGGTACTTCGAGAACTCCAGTGATCCCATGTGCCGGAAGGGTTCCGGTATCCGCGCCCACGCGAACATCGTCGCCGGGGGCCTCGTCATCTCCCACCCGATCCGGTCGAGGCCGTCGCACAGAGCATCGCGCCGGCTCCGGTACGTCTCGCGTATCTCTTTCGGAACCGTGTGACATTCGTTCAGGGCGATGATCGCTGCGATCTGAATGGGCTGAAAGACGCCGTAGTCGAGGTACGACTTCAGCTTCGCCAGTGCACCGATGATCTGCTTGTTGCCGACACAGTATGCAACCCGCCATCCCGGCATGGAGTACGACTTCGACATCGAGAAGAACTCGACCCCCACCTCGCGAGCCCCCGGCACCTGCATCAGAGAGGGGGCGCGCTCCGCCTCGAATACAAGGTCCGCATACGCAAGGTCGTGGATGATGACGATGTTGCGCGAGCGCGCGAATTCGACAAGCTGTTCGAAGAAGGCCAGATCTACGACCGCGGTTGTCGGATTGTGCGGGAACGAGCAAAGTAACGCACGCGGCTTGGGTTCCGAGTGTTCGTATGCAGTGACGAGGTCGGTGAATATGTCCGAACCCAGGGACAACGGGACCGAGGTGATGTTCGCACCCGCGAGGATCATCGCGTACGTATGTATGGGATAGGTGGGCTCGGGGACGACCACGGAGTCCCCCGGGCCCGCAAGGATCCACGCCAGGTGGGACAAGCCCTCCTTCGCGCCGATCGTGACGACGGCTTCGGTGTCGGGATCGAGCGACACTCCCCATCCGCGTTCGTAAAGGTCGCAGATCGCGGAGCGCAGTTTTGGGATTCCGCGCGACGCGGAGTACCGATGGTTTCGGGGGTTGGCGACGGCCTCCTGAAGCTTCTCAACGACAACCTCCGGCGTCGGGATGTCCGGATTACCCATCCCGAGGTCGATGATGTCCTCGCCCTCGCGGCGCGCCTGCATCTTGAGATCGTTGACGATCGAGAACACGTATGGAGGGAAACGTTCGATCCGGCGGAACTCCATGTCCACAACCTACCGCGCCGCCCGGCCGGGCCCGATCGTTTCTGTCTGCATGCCAACCGCGGCCTCCGCGATCTCAGCGGACAGAAAGCGCGGACAGAAGGGTCAGTCGTTCGGGTCGTCGAGATCCGGCGTGTTGCCGTCGAGGCGGTGGAAGTTCGTGAACTCGAGCCGGCCATCCGCGATCGATGCGTCGAACGCCGTCGCCCCCCCGTTGCCCAGACCGCGCAACCGGGCCGAACGTTGGTCGTCGTAGCCGAGGACCTCCGCGCACATCCACCGGATCGTCCCTCCGTGGCTCACGATCACCACGGTTCCATCCGGGTAGGTTTCCACGACACGACGAAGCGCCCCGAGGGCGCGCTCCCGGACGTGGTGAGGTGACTCGCCCCCCGGTCGCGCCGAAAAGTGGCGTGCCGGTCCCCAGATCTCCGGCCACCTCTTCTTGATCTCGTCGACGTGCAGGCCCTCCCACTCCCCCTGATCGATCTCCCGGAAGTCCGGATCGACCTGGACCTCGACACCATGAGATCTGGCGATCGGGCGGGCGGTGTCACGGGCGCGCTGAAGGTCGCTTGCGTACACGGCGTCGATTCTCAGTCCGTAGAGATCACGGGCCGCGTGGAAAGCGTGGGACCACCCCTCCTCGTTCAACGGGATATCCGCATGGCCCTGGGCAAGCTTCAGGTTGTTCCAGTCGGTTGCGCCGTGGCGCAGCAGTATCACCCTAGTGATCGCTGCCTCCGCTGTTTCTCAGTGCCCGCACGAGCCTTGCCCCCGAACTGCCGAGACCATTCCTCTCGGAAAGCGTCTTTACGAGCACCTCGTCGGGAGGGTGGGAGCTCGTTTGTTCGATGGGTGCATTGCGCGGCAACGCCACGACGGTCTTCATCGCCTCGAGGTAGTCGCGCGCCACCTCGAACGCCGCTGCCTGTTTGGGCGGGAGCTCATCGAGGTGCGACAGGATTCCATCCACGCTCCCGAACTGTTTGAGAAGCTTCACCGCGCGCACAGGACCTATTCCGGCGACTCCCGGAAGTCCATCAGACGGATCGCCCCGCAGGGTTGCGAAGTCCGGATACGACTCCGGTGGGATTCCGTACTTCTCGGCCACAGCGGCCTCGTCGAACTCGTGCATCTCGGTAACACCCTTGACGGTGAAGAGAAGGCCCACCTCGGGATCTCGCACGAGACACAAAAGATCGCGGTCGCCGGTTACGACCAGATACCTCTCCCCTCCGGGGACTTTTTCGACCAGAGTCGCGATGGCATCGTCGGCCTCGAGACCGGGAGACTCGGCGCGCCGGACTCCTGCCGCGTCGAGAACCTCGGCGAGCACATCGAACTGACGCGGGAGTTCTGGCGGATCGTCGGGACGTGATGCCTTGTAGCCGGGGTACGCGGCAACGCGGAACTCCGGCCGGTAGTTGGAATCGAAGACCGCCACGACCTCGGCAGGCCTCCGATCCGTGAGCAGGCGGGTAGTCATCTCCATGAATCCACGCACGGCGTTGACGGGCCTCCCATGCGGACCCTTGATGGAAGTGGGCCACGCGAAGAACGCCCGGTAGACCAGGCTCGGAGCGTCGAGGTAGAGGTGCTCGGCCACGGCCGCATTTTCGCTCGCACCACGAACCAGCGCCAACCTAGGTCCAGCCGAGTCGTTTCTTGACGGTGCCCAGGACCTCGTAGCCCCCCGGCTTCCCGGCATCGGGAAAGGTCGCAATGATGTGGGTCGCCCCCGCGGCGGCAAGCGAAGCGAGCCGCTCGGCGACCACATCGGGACCGCCGACGAGATATGGGGCCGGATCTCGGTGGCCCAACACGGCGCGGGCCGCGCTATCGTCCTGCGCCGCCACAAAAAGCCCACCCCACGTCAGTTCGAGCCGCCGGTCTCCGGCAGCCTCACTCACTTGTTTGGCTTCCGACGCGAATTCCGTGGGAGCGGCGGCCCAGCAGTTCCAACCGTCGGCGTGCGTCGCGGCAACCTCCCGGGCGCCCCTCGATCTGCCCCCCACCCATACGGGAACCGACAGATCCTCGCCCTGAAGGTGACCACGCAAGGTCGCCACCGTCTCGGCGAGTTGGACGAACCGGTCTGCTCCGGAGTAGTAGGGAATCCCCGCAGCCACGTTCTCCGCCTTGCTCTCCTCGTCCCCGCTGCCGATGCCGATCGTCAGTCGTCCCGGAGCGATGCGCGCAACGGTGGCCGCCATCCGGGCCAGCACTGCCGGATTCCTGAGAGAGGACCGAGTCACAAGAGTCCCGATCCCGATCTCTGATGTGGCCGCAGCCAGGAACGAGAGGGTCGACCAGCACTCGAGAATGGAGCGCTTCCTTTGACCGAGCGGCCACATGTGGTCGAACACCCACAGGGAGTCCAGCCCTGAGTCGACGGCGCGCCGGGCCGCGCTACGAAGAAGGGAGATGTCGCTACTGAACTGCGGCAGCGTCACTCCAATCCGCGGATTCACGTCGCGTTCACCATCAGATACCGCACGAGAAACTCCGATACCCCGGCGGTGAGAAGCGCAACGTAATAGAGACCGGTCGCCGACTGGATCGAACGAATCGCCACGCAGCGCCGCGCCATCCACGCGACAATTCCCGTGAAGGCGATGATCGCGAGCCAAATAAGAAAGAAGGCCAGGCCGAAGGAATCTCCGAACCCGGGAATCCCGAGGACCGCGCCGCTCGTGGACGCGCCACTTAGTCGGGGCGCAGCCGCGAGGCCGGCTATTGCCGAGGCTGCCACCGCCACCAGGGTGAGTACGGTGAGACGGGCAAGGGCCCACGGTTTGAGCCCGGGCTGATTCAGATACCAGTGACCGAGGAGCATTCCGTTCGTTACCCCTCCCAGCAGCGCGGCGCCGGCGAGGAGTTGTGGGAGGACAGCGGCGTTCGACCACTCGTCGAGGAGGCCACCCGTATACCAGAGCGCGCCCACCCCCACTACCGTTGCAATCGTCCCCACTACCGCGCCGGGGACATCGGTGCGCACGTACTGGGCAACGAGATACAGGACGGCAGCGGCCAGCAGGACGGCGGTCCATGTAAATGCGCCCGAACTCCCGGCAGCGGAACGCAAGGAGACGAGGGCAAGTGCCGCGAGCGCGATCGCTCCCCAGCCAAGGATTCGAAAATGTCCGCGCCTGACCACACCCCACCACTGGGTCCATGCAGCCGCGCCGACCCACCCGACCGTCCACTCGAGCATCACGAGGGTAAGGACGGCTTCTGCCCCGCTCACGGCCCGCCGTTCAAGCGGTCAGGCGCCGCTTCAACCAGTCCGGGACGCGTCCGGAAGCGATGTCGAGCACCTCTTTGATGACTGCCAGGACGTCCTCGTCGCCCTCCCAGTGTTCGCGAACGCACTCCTCGGGCACACGATTGAGTATCTGGTCGAGGGCGAATGCGGCGATCACCAGGTCGTCCAGGACGCCGATCCCGGGGATGAAATCTGGAATTACGTCTATGGGCGAAACCAGGTAGGCGCCAACCACCACCAGAATCGCCTTCTGCCGCGCGGGGACACGTGAGTCCTTCATGAGGCGCCCGATCAACTTCGCGAACTGAGGAGCGAGGCGCGCATACTTCTTGAGTTTGTCCCTAGTGTTTTCAGGGGCCATCACGATTCCTTCCGCGGTGCCGCCGGAACGGCCGCCTCATCGAAGGCGAGTGCGGCGGCCCCGATCACGCCGGCACGCGGCCCCATAGTCGTTGCATCCAGCCGCACCGGCCGCCGGCGCTGAGAGTTGGTCATCGCAACAAGGGTGTCGCGCGCCGGGCCAAGGAACGGCTCTCCGGCACGAATGACTCCTCCGGCAAGCACGATCGTCTCCGGATCGAAGAGGTTGGCGATGTTCGACATACAGATGCCGAGGTAGATACCCGCCGTGCGCATGACTGAACGTGCGGTTGGGTCGAGCTGTCGCGCAGCACGGGCCACGTCGTAGGCGGTGATCGTGTCGGTGGAATCCGCGAAGGCGAGGATCGTCGACCCGGGGTCATCCTGGACCGCCTCACGAGCCATCCTAGCGATCGCCTGACCAGACGCGTACTGTTCGATACAGCCGCGTAGGCCGCAGCCGCACTGCGCTCCGTCGCGCTCGACGACAATATGGCCGAGCTCGGCTCCGGCCCCGGTGTATCCGCGCACCAAGTGGCCGCCCTCAATGATCCCCCCGCCGATGCCGGTCCCCACTGTCACCAGCACGAGGTGGTTCGATCCACGGGCCGTTCCGAAGGTTCTTTCGCCCCACGCGGCAACGTTGGCGTCGTTGTCGACAACGACCGGGAGCCCCGTGCGCGAATGGATAGCCGCCGCAATCTGAGGATCGTCGTAGACCATGTTCGGTGCGAACGTCACCGCTCCCGCCGCGGCATCGATGAATCCGGCCGCCCCGACACCTACGGCGGTGATTTCGGCCTCAACGTCTCCGGCGCGCCGCATGAGCTCGTCCACGACGAACAGAATTCCCTTCGTCGCCGCGTTCACATCGGTGGGGTGGACCTCGTGCAGCAGGACGTCCCCTGCCCTCGTAACGATCCCGGCCTTGGTACCGGTGCCGCCGACGTCTACGCCGATCGCAGCTTCTTGCAGTCCCATGTCGTCAGAATAAATGGCGGAATGTGTCCGTCACCCGATGTCGATGTGACGCACATTGGCGGTCGCTGTAGCCTCGCGCCCCGAGGCGTCGGGCGCACCCACCACCTTCTCTACCTCCTCGAGAAACAGACCCGCGGCGATGAAGATCTCACGTGCAGCTGCCGCAAGGTGCTCGACTACCTCCGGCTTAGTGTCCCGGAGGACGCCGATTGTTGCGCAGATCGGACAATACGCACAGTTAGTCGCGTCGGTGTGTTCATGGTCGGCTCCCGTGCCGAACAGATCGCTGTACCGTGCTGCCCTGTCTTGGTCCGTCATGATGAGAACCTCGCTCGCAGACGACTTGGACTCGGTGGCCCTCCAGGGTGGTCGAGGCGACCTCCCTCGAGGAAAGAGTCCGTGGCAGCATAATCGTGCGGCGGTAGGGAGCGAGTTGGAAGAAATCAGGGACTAGAGGGATTCGACCCTCTTCTTGAGGTCCTCGAGCGCCCCCCTTGCGATCTGCTTCTCGGCTTGCTTCTTGAGTAGCTTCGGGATCGGGAACCCCGGATCTACCTTCATCTCGTAGGTGACCTCGGTGAGATCGTCGAACTCGTCGAACTTGTATGAGCCCTCGAGCTCCTTGACGTCGCCTTCGATCAAACTCCACGAGAACGATTCCGGGGCGTCCGTGTAGTCGTATCCGATCGTGTAGCTGATCACTTTGAGTTTGGCGTCGACCTCCATCCAAACCTCGCTGGGAAGCCCGTCCTCGGTCCTGGCCTTGACCTCCACCCGCTTGATGTTCGCGTTCCACTCGGGATAGGACTCGAGGTCGGTAGCGACCTCGAAGACTTTTTGTGCGGGGGCGTTTATGTCGATGTTGTCCCTGACTGCGTCGGCCATTTCCGGCTCCCCTTTCTACGCGCCGCCCGGCTCTTCCTCAGCTGTGTGCTCCCAAGCGCGGCGAGTTGCTCTGAAGTAACCCACGTTCACACACAACGTGCGGCCGATACGCATCGCCGAAATCAGGGGCTGGTGCAGGTGACCAAAATAAGCGCGCCGCGGCTGGACATCTTTTATGTACTCGAGAAGATCTTTGCTCCCCCGCTCTGGTTTTCTTGCGATCGTGTCAAAACAGAGTTCCGGCACTGCGGGTGGGATGTGAGAACAGACGACGTCACATTCGCCGAGGTTCTCGACCTTGGCACGCATCTCGGCTTCACTTATCTCCCCGGCGACGTGCATGGGTGTGGGCAGCGCTCCGCCCACAAACCCGAATCTCTCCCCGTCGATCGCCACGACCTGACCGTCGGGATCACGAACCTGTGGGTGTGACGAGCGCAGAGTCGCCACGATCCCCGGGTTATCGACGTTTCCGAGAATGACGTAGGTCGGATCGGGAAGGACCGAGAACACGTTTTCGTACTCCTCTCTGACGCGCCGGCCGATCTCGTGTCGGATCTCCTCCTCTTTTCCTTCCGAGCGTTCCGCCATCACCCTTCGGGCCTGGTCGAGATCGCCCGCCGTCCTCAGCCTGACGACCTCGGCCACCGTGGCCACCGAAAAGACCTCGGTCAGGATCCCCGTCATTGAGAAGTAGTCGATGAAGTTGATCAGGTCTCCGAGCAGCAACAGACTTGCCCCCGGTGGGACCTGCTCGTCGAGGGCGTCGGCAGCTCCGTGCAGATCCGACACCACGTAGACTGGCATCCCGGAAGACTAGCCGCGTCGTTCCGATTGCTCAGTGGTTGGGAATGGGCGCCTTCAGCAGAGAGAACGTACTCAGGAGGCCGCGGTTGCGGCCGCGACGAGCATCAAGAAGAGCAGTCCCATCAGCGTTCCCGTGACGTACAAATAGCGGCGCCCCTGGAGGAT
>DASQUP010000101.1:0-2516 GCA_035641235.1 Actinomycetota bacterium | reverse complement strand
CCTTGCGTATCCGACCGTTACTCCGCCGGAAGCCACGACTTTGATCTGCACGATCCTCTTGCCGAGGGTCTGACCCCACGCGCCCACTGCGCCGATCTCGTAAACGGCGGCCACCGCGAACGCAGCCGTCAGTGCCAGCGGGAGTCCCATCAACGAGCGCGGAAGATCTCCGAGGGACGGCATTACGAGGAGGGTAGCCATCACCATCACGACTGCATCGATTGCGCCTGCAGCAATCCGCTCATTCATGGTGGCAAGGCTTGTGCGTTCGTCCGTCGAATCGTGCGACTGCGCGCGGACTCTCTGCTTCCCCATCAAGCGTGACGGGTCACGGTGTCGCATTGGGCGGGCATCCCCGGCCGGTATATCGACCGGGGATGGCGCCTTGTATGAAAGCCTCTTGTCTACGTTCGCGGGCGATGTGTTCACCGTCGCTCCTTCAGGCTGCAAGCGCCCGCCGCCGCAGCCACACACTCAGATCCCATGACGTGATCACCCCGACGACATGGTCGCGATCTCCGACGACGATCGAATCGGCGGCTCCTTCGAATCGTTCGAGGACGACGTCCATGGGAGTGTGTGGATCGACGAGGTTGGCGTCCATTACGGGGGTCATGACCTCGGCGATCCTGCGCGTCGTCCAGTCCGCCTTCCGAACCTTTCGGACGCTCCCGAGCGTGACGACACCGACGACTCGGCCCGTATCCTCGATCGCGAATGCATCGTTGTCGTGGCGGAGCATGTACTCGTTGACGGCAGCTGCGATCGTCGTCCCGGCCGGGATGCGGTGGGGATTGGCCTCCATCACGTCCACAGCCTCGACATGCTCGAGGGCGCGCCGCATGCGCATCTCGGTATACGAAGCGCGCGCCGATGTCGCAAGGAACCAACCGATTGCGGCGAACCACAGACCCTGGAATATCGCTCCGGCGAAGAAGAGGAGCACCCCGAGGACGATCAGTCCGTAACCGAGCACCTCGCCGGCAGCGCTGGCGATCTTGGTGGCCCTATCGAGGTTGCCGGTGGACTTCCACAGCACCGAACGAAGGACGCGGCCTCCGTCGAGGGGCAGACCGGGCAGGAGGTTGAACACACCCAACAGGGTGTTCGCCCACGCCAGGTAGCCGAGGATCCCGGCAAGCGCGCCGTCCTCGACACTGATCACCGCACCGCGGGCGATCCAGAAGACGACCGCCAGAGCGAGGCTTGTGATCGGTCCGACGACGCTCACGATGAATTCGTCGGCGGCTCCCTTGGATTCGATGTTTGCCCGAGTAGCGCCGCCGAACAGGTACAGCGTGATGTCCTTCACCGTGAAGCCCCGTCGGCGCGCCACAACTGCGTGCATCAACTCGTGAACGAGCACGGATGCGAAGAACAACACCGCCCCGAGAATGGAGATCGCAGCAGCTACGACCGTTTCTACGTTCGGATAGACGACGCTCAGGCCGAAGAAGAGGCTTGTGCTTACGAGCGCAGCAATGATGAGCCACGAGGGGTCGATCCTTACGTCGATGCCCATGACCCTCATCAGTCTCCAAGAATGTCCCGACATCTGACTCAGTCCTTTCCTTCCTCGCGCGGCGACTTCTTGCGCCGCGATCACTCATCCGTCGCTATGGCCGGGCCCGTATCCGATCCTCGGAATGCGATCTCCCGGCATGAAGACCAAGCCGAGGGTCACGCCGAGAGCCGCCAAGACAACAGTCGTGATGAGAGCCTGCTCCATCCAGCCACCACCTGATCCGGGCTGGTTTGCGGCGACGGGTGTGGTGAGAACCTCCTGTTCCCCTGCACCCACCTCGGCGTCGATCTCGACCGCGTTCCGGTGGAGTTCGTCGCCCTCGGCAAACTGCTCGGTCGATGCAAGGCTCCGCAAGCCCAGCGGATTCGGCTGTTGGAACAGATCCGCATCCTGCGGCAACGTCATCTTCACTTCGCTCGCCGGCGGGCGGGGCTCGCCGGTTCGAGAATTCGCCCAAGCCGGTGCCAACACCGCCACCACGAAGGCCAGTGCGGCGATCCCGGCGGCCACCCCGGCGATCTTGATAACTGTCGTGCTACGCATCGCGGTCCTTTCCTCCGTTCGATGGGGTCGGCTTCGACGGTTCGCGCCGAGCGGCCTTTTCGTTTCTGACAATCCCGCCGGAGCGATCGCGTGTCGTCGTGGCTACCCCCCGACTCGACTTCCCGCTGGCTGCAAACCAACCATTCCAGCAGATGGGAGGCACCGACTAACGCTGACCGGGATGACATTCCCGCGCTCCATCGACATCGTTAGCAGCAAGGAAATGCAAACCGAAGGGAGGTGCGATGCGACGGCGGCGGGTGCACAAGTCCAGGCGGGGAACCCCTGCCCGTTCTTCATCCCGAGCTGAGGCGCTGCTCGCGATGGACCCTCGCGACGTCGACGTCGTGCGAGCGAAGGAACTGATTCGCAATCACGCCTAAGCGAGGTTGGACCAGAGTGCAGACGACCACCATGAAGAAGGAGAGAGCGATGAAAGTCATTCCAG
>DASQUP010000100.1:0-6075 GCA_035641235.1 Actinomycetota bacterium | reverse complement strand
AATTCACCCGTTTTGGGATCAAGGGCGACCTGCCCCGAGCAAAAGATGTAGTCGTCGGACGCGACGGCCTGTGAATAGGCACCAACAGCAGCCGGTGCCGCGTCGGTGGCGATGGTCTTGGTGGCCACGTTTTCCCTCCTCGGCCTTGGTATCCGACCCCTCTGTCAGGTTACGCTTACGTCCCAACCTGGGAGGGACAGCATTGCAGATAGAGCAACATGGCGGACTGCTGCGCTCCTTTCTCGATGTCTCGCTGCACTTAACCCAAGACCTCGACATCCTTCGTTTCCTCAACGTGGTTGTTGACCGGGCGATGACTCTCACCGGTGCGGCGTACGGAGCCGCCGCGACCGTATCGAATGGCACCCTCGACGATTTCGTGCACCGAGGACTGAAACCCGAAGAAGTGGATGCTCTGCCGCATCCGCCCCGCGGTCACGGACTTCTGGGCGCGGTGATCAGCGGAAGCCAGGTTATTCGCACCGAACGGCTGTCGGATCATCCGGGCTCCATCGGATTTCCCGGCGAGCACGTGCCCATGGAGGCCTTCATGGGAGTGCCCATGGTCCAGAGGAGTGAGGTCATCGGCGCGCTGTGGCTTACGAAGCCGCCTGGGGCAGAGCCGTTTTCCGACAGCGACGAAGAAATCGTGCTCGCGATGACGTCTCTTGCGGCGGTCGGAATATCCAACGCTCGCCTGTTTAAAGCGGAATCTGATCGAGCCGAGCGCAGTCAGACCCTACGAGAGATCACCTCACGAGTCAGGGGTTCGCTCGACGTCGACGACGTCCTCAACCAGACGGCCGAACAGATTGGCCGCGTGACGCGAGCCGACCGCTGCTTCATCCGTCTGATGGGTCCGTCCGACGAGGAACTCGGGCCGATCGGACACGAGTGGACCGACGAGGGCGTGGAGCGAGCCGGGAACTCCGGACTTCAGTTCCCGGTCTCGACTCTCGCTGCAATGACAAGGAAAACCCAGAGCGTCTCCGATGTGCTCTCAGATATCCGCCTCGAAGATCCGGCGCTGCCGGCTCGAAGCAATCTGCTGCAGGTCGGAGCGCATGCCGTCCTGGCAACACCTTTGATGTGGGGAGGAGAGGTGATGGGGGTGGTGACCTGCCACTCGCTGACTCCCCGTGAATGGGGAGATTCGGACATCGCCCTCGTTGAGGCTGCGGCGCGCGAGGTCTCGGTTGCCCTGAATCACGCGCGTTTGTACGAGGCTGCCGTTGATACCGCCGATGAGCTGCGAGAGCTAGACCAATTGAGGTCGGATTTCATCTCCATGGTCTCCCACGAACTGCGGTCGCCGATGACGGTGGTGGGGGGCATCGCGCATCTCCTCGAGTGGCGCCGCGACAAGCTCTCCGAAGAAGAGATGGGCGAGCTTCTTCAGTCGCTCGGGCGCGAGGCGCGGCGCCTCACCCGGTTGGTCTCCGAGTTCCTCGACATGGAGGCGATCGAGAGGGGACGCTTCACCCTGTACCGAGAGGAGTTCGACGTCCTCGAGCTCGCGGTCGAATCCATGGTCGATGCGGGCTACGCCCAGCGGACGGAAGTCACCTCCACCGCGCCGGAAGCCACCGTGACGGCCGACCGCGACCGCATAAAGCAGGTCCTCCTCAACCTCTTGACGAATGCCGCGAAGTTCTCACCCGAAGACCAGAACGTCATCGTTGAGGTCGAGCCGGGCCTCGCCGAGGTGAGGGTATCCGTGAGCGACCGGGGCCCCGGCATAGCGCCCGAGGAGCACGACCTCCTCTTCCGCCGCTTCAGCAGGATCTCAACGACGGTCGGCCGCGCGCCGGGCTCCGGGTTCGGCCTCTACGTGTCGCGCACCATCGTCGAGCTGCACGGCGGCAAGATGTGGGTCGAGAGCAAACCGGGTGACGGCGCGACGTTCCTGTTCACGCTCCCGCGCTGACGGCGCCGCGGCTTTTCGAGCCGCGGCTAGGAGGGGATGCGGGTGTGCTCGAGGTCGTCGTACTCGGGCAACAACACGACGCTTTCCTGCTCGTTCGGATCCGTGCGCGCCACCAGGGCAACTGCCGTTTCGGTCGAGCTTGTGTTTACAGGCAGGTGGGGGACGCCGGCCGGGATGTAGATGAAGTCCCCCTTCTTGGTAACGACCGACTCGGCAAGCTTGTCGCCGTGCCACGTTATGACTTCCCCTTTGAGCATGTAGATGGCAGTCTCGTGAGCCTCGTGGAAGTGCGCCTTGGCGCGGCCACCCGGCGGGATCTCGATCAGGTGGGCGCAGATTCCGACCGACCCCGCGGTCTCGGCCGATACTCCGACGAAATACCCGAGCCCCTGTTTGCTTTCGCCACCTGCTCCGGGACGGATCACCACAACTCGGCCGTTCTCAGTCCTCATCCAGATCCCCTTTCATTCTGTTCGCACTGCCGCGGCACAAAAATTTGCGACAAACGGCGAACAGATTGAAGGGGGTAGGGAGCCGGCCTGTAAGCCGGATTCTGTACCGCCCGAAGGCGGCAGTGGCCATCCATCTGGGACGAACGTTGCCGCTCGCCTCGTGCGGCCTACCCGGAGGTGCCCCTGTCGGGGCGGGCGGGCCACCCATACCTCCTGCTTGGCCTTGCTCCGGACGGGGTATGCCCGGCCGCGCCGGTCACCCGGCGCGCCGGTGAGCTCTTACCTCACCCTTTCACCCTTACCCGAGGAGTCTCGGGCGGTCTGCTTTCTGTTGCGCTTTCCGCGGGTCGCCCCGCCTGGGATTTTCCCCAGCGTCCTGCCCTGTGGAGTCCGGACTTTCCTCGACCCGGAACCCCGGGCCGCGGCCACCCGGCCGGCTCCCTACCAACCGGTCCATTATCCAGGCTGAGTCGCATCCGGCGCGCTGCCCGGTCGAGAGCTCCCAGCAGCGGCCGGCCCAGCACCGTGACGGCGACCGCATTGCCGACGGCGCCGAACACGTCCCAGCCCAGGGACGTCAGTAGATAGAACCGGGCGTAACGTCCGAGATTCCCTACCGCCCCTCCCTCCGGTGCCCATCCGAGCGCCGAGTCGCCTGCGCCAAACGGCCAGAACCACAGGTTCATGATGGCTCCGAAACAGAACGCGGCGACGAATCCGTAGGCTGCAAGCCCTGCGACACGAGCGGTCCACCCGGACCCACCGAGGGACCGGACCGCCCCGGCCCCGGCACCGACCCACCCGATCGCAACCATCTGAAAGGGAAGCCACGGTCCGAGCCCTCCGACGAAGAGGCCGGATGCGAACGTGCCGATCGCGCCGAGGACGAAGCCGAACGCCGGACCGAACGAATTCCCCGCCACCAGAACCACGAGGAACATCGCCGAGAAACCACCGATGAAGCCGGGGAGGCGAAGGGCCACCATCGCAGCCCCCAGGACACCGATCAGTGCCACCTGCTTGGCCCCGAGCCCTCCTCGACCGAGCTCGACGAACAACAGGGTCCCGAGGCAAATCAGCAGGCCCGCGGCTATGAACGGGGCATCGATCTCGTGGGCGGAGTCCCCCACAGCGGCCGGCAGCACAAACGGCCACGTAAACGCGATGACCCCGATGACGTTCGCCGCAACGAGTGCCGCGGTCCGCGCGCCCTTCATGCCGGGACCACGGCCGCTGCGACCTCCTCCGGCGTGAGCCAGGCGGCGCCGAATACGCGCGCCATCTGCGGAGCGAAGACGGGCGAGTCACCCAGGACCTCGGCAGGTGAACCGTCGGCGATGACCTCACCTACAGCGAGCATGACTACGCGGCCGGCGACCTCGGCGACGAGCTCCACATCATGTGTTGCAAACATCACCGCGCCGCCCTCTGCCGCGTGTGCCCGCATGAATTCGATCAGCCGGCGCTTCGACGCGACATCCAGTCCGCGAGTCGGCTCGTCCAGAAGCAGCACCGGGGCGCCAGAAGCTGCGACGGCAGCTGCGGCAACCAGAAGCCTCTGGCCCGCCGAAAGATCGCGCGGGTGCATGGCGTGCAGGTCCTCGATCCCAAACCTGGCCAGCTCCTCGATGGGCTCCCGCCGCCCGGAGCGCGTCGCGCGCATCTCGCCGGCGACGGTGTCCCGGAAAAGCAGCAGGTCTGGATCTTGAGGACACAGCGCGACGTCGACTCCGGGTCGCGGCGGGCCGTCGCCCGCAGAGACGGTCCCTCCGGATGGCGGGTTTAATCCCGCCAGACACCGCAGCAACGTCGTCTTACCCGCGCCGTTGCGCCCCATCAATGCAACGACTTCCCCCGAACGCAGAGTCACGCCGACATCACACAAAGCAGTCCGTTGCCCATACGAAACCCCGACCGAGTTTGCGGCCAGGAGATCGTCACCGCCGGGCGGAGCGACTCTGAGGGGCGCGGCCCCCAGTTCAAGTCGGGAGGCGTTGCGCCGTGCCTCTCTAACGGTGAGAGGCGGCGGGTCCCATCCCACCAGCGCGCCCAGCCGCGCCACCGGCGGTCCCAGCCCGAGTTCACTCAGGACCTCCGGCGCGCTGCCAACGACGGCTGCGAGACCTTCGCGACAGCCGACGGCGAGGTCGACGAAGCCCGCGACACGCTCCAAGCGGTGCTCCGCGAGGACAACCGTCAGGCCGAGGTCGTGCACAAGCCGCTGCAGAGCGGCGAGCACATCCTCCGCCCCTTGTGGATCGAGCTGGCTCGTAGGTTCGTCGAGGACGAGAACGCGCGGGTTGGCCGTGAGCGCCGCCGCGATGGCCACACGCTGCTGCTCCCCACCCGAGAGCATGCGAACGCTCCTGTCGCGCAGCGGCTCGATCGCCAGCAAATCCAGCGTCTCCTCGACGCGCCGGCGCATCGTCGCCGGTGGAACGCCGAGGTTCTCCATGGCATACGCAAGCTCGTCCTCCACTCGATCGAGCACAAAAGACGCGACGGGACCTTGCGGAACGAAGGCGACAACGTCGGCAAGCCGGCGCGGAGGTTGCTCGCCCGTGTCGCGCCCTTCAACAGTTACACGTCCGGAGAAATCGCCTCCCGAGAAGTGGGGAACAAGGCCGTTTATCGCGCGCAGCAAGGTCGACTTGCCGGCTCCCGTTTCGCCCGCAACCAACACAAACGAGCCCTCCGGAAGGTCGAATGTGCAATCGACGAGCGCGGGCTCGGGCCTCTCGGGATAAAAGAACGTGACGTTCTCGAACGTCACTGCCGGATTCACCTACTACCACCTCCGGCAGCTATGGGCGCCGCAAACATCAGTGCCGCCGCAACCAGCCCCGGGGCCGCCTCCGGCCAGTCGAGGGGGAACGTAGACGGTTCCAGGCCGCCCCATCCGCCGACTGTGGCCGAGACGAATACGGCCGCCGCCACCCCGGCGGAGCCCGTCACGAATGTCGAGGCACGCGACCACCGGTCGGGCCTGTAGCGCGTACGTCTGCCGCGACCGTGGCCGCGGGCATCCATGCTCTCGGCCAGCGTCAACGCGTCGTCCATTCCCGTCGCCAGAACAGGGACCGCGAGTGCGGGCAGCGCGGACCACCTCCCGACCTCGATCCCTCGCATCCGTTGGGCCTCGCGGACACGTTCAACCGACGCGATCGTTCGTGGAGCGATCGACAGCGCGAGAGCGGCAGCGAGCGCCGGCTCGTGCCATCGTCGCGGGGCAAGCTTCAGCACCCGGAAGGGATCGGCCACCGAATTGAACGTCCCGAAGACCGTCAACAGGGCGCCGAGCCGCAGCCCCTCGAGAAATGCAATCGCAACACTCCCCCGGTTCACCGGGCCGAGCAGTACCAAAGCGGTCCTGATGGTTATCGCCCACACGGCGAACAACAGGAAGATGCGAAACGAACGCGCCGCCGGCCCCGAGGTGCGATGGGTCGAATGCACAACCCAGGCGCTCCCAAAGATGGGGAGCAGATAGAAGGGGTTCGTTGTCGTGACCGCAGCCAGCCCGGCGCCGACGGCCCACATCATCCACGCGGCCGGGTGAACTGTTCGCGCTGACTCACGCATACCGTGAGTGGGCGCGAACAGTTCGGGTGTCATCGGGCCCGGCGGCGGCGCCCCAACAGGGCGCCCCCGCCCACTAGGGCGGCCGTCCCCACCACGGCCGCGATGCCGGCGGTC
>DASQUP010000099.1:0-7234 GCA_035641235.1 Actinomycetota bacterium | reverse complement strand
TGGCCAGGCTGACGGCGCTCAAGGACAAGCACGACCCGGACAACTTCTTCCGGCTGAACGCAAACATCCAGCCGACCGGCACTACTACGTAGTCTGCCGGCCGCGAAGTTTCATAAACGAGAGGACTACCCGGCGCGCCGGGTCATGGTTGCTATCGTCGCCTCATGAGTTCGTACGCGGACGACTTCGGGCCATTTGACGGGCACATCTGGTTGAACTGCGCTCACCAGGGCCCGCTGCCAAAGGTCGCTGTCGAGCAAGCGGAGCGGGCGTTGGCGATGAAAGTTGCTCCGCATCGCCTCTCGTATTCCGCGTTCGATGAAGTCCCGGCGAAGTTGAAGGCTGCACTCGCCGCCGTGATCGGATGCCGGCAAGACGAAGTCATCTTAGGAAACAGCACGTCCTATGGGCTGAATCTGCTCGTTCAGGGCCTGCCTCTGAACGAGGGGGATGAAGTGCTCCTTGTGGATGGCGACTTCCCTGCGACCATCATCACCTGGTTGCCCCTTCGCAAGAAGGGTGTCGACGTTCGTTTGTTTAAGCCCTCCTCCTGGCCACCCACACCTGAACAAGTTGCAGAGGCCTTCACCGAGCGCACGCGTGTCTTCTGCAGCAGCTGGGTGTTCTCCTTCTTTGGGTCTGCCCTCGACATCGAGGGCATCGGAGCCAACTGTCGGGAGCGCGACATCATCTTTGTGCTCAATGGCTCGCAGGCGATCGGAGCGAGGGATATCGATCTGTCGGCGGAGTCGGTTGACTGCCTCGTAGGCTGCGGATTTAAGTGGCTTTGCGGGCCTTATGGAACGGGCTTCGCTTGGTTCCGTCCCGAAGTGCTCGACTCCTTGACGTACGACCCGGCCTATTGGCTAACGCACGCGTCGCCGCGGGGTCCCGAATACAGGTTGCAGGAAAACATGGGCGCGGCCCGGTACGACGTTTTCGGAACGGCGAATTTCCTCAACTTCATGACCTGGGGCGCCTCGGTGGCGTACATGCGGGACAAAGGCATTCGCAACATCCAGAGTTACGACGACGCTCTCGTTCAACGAGCAGTTGATGGTCTCTCGGGGACCGACTACAGACTCATCAGTCCGTCATCGGGACCAGAACGCTCGACTCTCGTGCTGTTCACACATGAGGACGAAAGCCGCAACGACGAAATACACAGGGCGCTCGAAGAGCAGGGCATCCACATCGAAATCCGTGACAACAAACTCCGGTTGTCTCCGCACCTCTACAACTCACCCGAGGACGTCGACCGGGCTATCGATTTGCTGGTCGCGCTAGGTCGGACTCGAAAGGTTTAGTCAGCGATCAAAGCCGAGGACCTACAGCGTGTCCAAGCAATGTGACAGAGCTATATCGGTACCGTTACAGGGTTGACACGAAGGTTCGGTACAAACGATGCGGCCTCGATGCGAGCAGCACTGCAGATCGAAATCCCATTTTGGGTTGAGCGAGACCTGGGGGGGATCTAGGCGGGCAAGCGGAGGGACCGGAGGTACCGCGGCTGCCGGGCACGTACTTGAAGCATACGGGGGCAGCCGCGGTCCCCTGCTTCTGCCATAGATCCCTACGGAAGGCCTGGGACCAGAGCGGGGACTCAGGCGCGGTCTTCTGCGCTGCCCGTCTCTATGAAACCGACGAGTGATTCCCCGTTGAGTACTGGGATCACTCGGCAGTTCGCTTTAGTCAGGCTGACCTGCAAATTCGTGAGATCGGCTTCGGATTTTATGTAGACCGGCGTCCCGGGGGGCAACGGATCAGAGTCCCGTGCGCTGAGGTCCACGCCCTCACGACGCAAAATGTGCGCCAGAGATCTGCCGCTTGCCTCGTCCAGCTTTGACGCGAGCAGAGAGATGCCCTTTACTTTCACGGTCTCGATGATTAGCGACTCCGACGACGCAACGATCACGACTCCGTAACAGATGTGTCACAAGACCTTGATTCGCAATGGCTCGCGATCCTTCAATTCCCTGAGAAGGCTGCGCTACGCTGGATCGATCCATGGATGAACGAGTCCTGCTGATAGAAGACGATCCGTCTATCAGAGAAGTGGTCACGATTGGCCTGGAAAGGGCCGGCCTCCAGGTGACCTCCGATGGGGACGGCCGCCAGGGTTTAATGCGGTTCAGAAAGGGTTCATTCGATGCCGTCGTGCTCGACCTGATGCTTCCCTCTCTCGACGGCCTAGAGATCTGCCGCGAAATACGCAAGGACAGCGAGGTGGTGCTTGTGATCCTCACCGCCAAGACGGAGACCGATGATGTGGTGGCAGGCCTCGAGGCAGGAGCAGATGACTACGTGACCAAGCCGTTCGAGGTGCAGGAACTGACGGCCCGGCTCAAGGCGGTGATGCGCCGGGCATCTTCGTTCGAAAAGGGCGATAGCCCGATAGCCGTATCGAATCTCACCATCGATCCCCGCGCGTTCAAAGCGACTCGAGGCGACGACGAACTGGGGCTGACGCCGACAGAATTCCGCTTACTCCTTGAGCTCGCCCGCCATCAGGGGCAGGTTCTCACCCGGGAGGTCCTCCTCGATCGTGTGTGGGGCTACGGCTATCTGGGAGAATCCCGCGTCGTAGATATGGCCATCAAACGACTGCGTAGCAAGGTCGAGACCAATCCCGCCCACCCGGGACTCATTCATACGGTCCGCGGCGTTGGATACCGACTCGATTCACACTGACCAACAGGCGCTGGGGACTCAGCGCTTCCGATGGAGGTTGACCGTAGCCTTCATCTTGGTGGGTGCAATAGCTTCCGGCGCTCTCGCAGGAGCATCCTTCTTAGTGGTACGTCAGGTCAGGCTCCAGGAGTCGCTGGACCGAGGGCTGGAGAGGGCCCAGACCAACTTCCTGCTCGCAGACCGCTCCCTCGACTCGGGACCTGATCCGGAGGAAATAGACGACCTTTTCTCCACTTACAGCCGCGCGGGTCTGGAAGCGATCGTCTTGACTGGAGGTCAGGCACTGGCCACGAGTCCACAACTTAGAGACACCTCCTTCATTCCCTCAAGCCTGCGGGACGACCTTCAGGAACAGGAGCCGGCCCACGAACGAACGGTCATCGAGGGGACGCCCTATCTATTTGTGGGTCAGATCGTCGAAGGGACTGATTTAGAGCTCTATTTCGCGTTCCGTGAAGCGGGTGTACAACGCCTTATATCCGAACTTGGAAAAGTGCTCCTCATTGGCTGGCTGGTTTTGGTTGCGGCCTCGGGTGTCGTGGGTGTCTTGCTATCAAGGCGAATGCTGGCCCCCGTCTCGCGCGCGAGCGCCGCAGCTCGATCTCTTGCCGAGGGCCTTCTGGAGACGAGATTGCCTGTCGAGACACACGATGAGTTCGGAACTCTGGCAATCTCCTTCAACGAGATGGCACAAGCACTCGAGGAGAAGATCAACGAACTCTCTCACTCGCGCGAGCGGGAACGGAGGTTCACGGCCAACGTCGCACATGAGCTGAGAACACCCATCGGGGCTCTTGTTGGCGAAGCCTCCCTAGTTCGCGATCAACTCGACGAGATCCCGCCCGGCGCGAGGAGGCCCGTCGAACTTCTTATCGAGGATGTACGCCGCCTCCGCCGGTTGGTCGAGGAGCTGATGGAGATTTCGCTGTTCGATGCCGGACGCCAGATGATTGAGGTTGAGCGAGTGAACGTGTCTGCCCTCGTCGATTCGCTGATTTTGCGGCGGGGGTGGGCGGATGCCGTGACGATCGACGCCGAGCCCGTAACAATTGATTGCGATCGCAGAAGACTCGAGCGCATTGTAGGGAATCTCGTCGACAACGCCATCAAGTACGGACGCAAAGACGTCCTTGTATGCGTACGCCAACGAGATGGAGCGATCGAGATTGACGTTGCCGACAGAGGCCCTGGAATACCCCACGATCACATCCCCCATTTGTTCGATCGCTTCTTTAAAGCGGATCCCGCTCGCGCCGGGTCTGGAACCGGCCTCGGGCTCAGCATCGTGCACGAGAACGTGCGGCTCCTCGGAGGCTCTGTGGGAGTTCACAGCACGGTGGGAGAAGGGTCCACGTTCACCGTCACGCTTCCGGCGACAATGAGGGGCAGTGGGGAATCGGTTATCTAACTGTCTGGGGGGAGTCCGGCCCCAGCTCGACTTGAGCCGGGGCCACGGCACTCTCCTGGGGAGACCGTGAAACGGATCGAGGACTACGCGCTAATAGGCGATACCAGCTCCGGAGCGCTCGTTTCCACCACCGGCTCGATCGACTGGCTTTGCTTGCCCAGGTTTGATTCGCCCGCCTCCTTCGCCGCAATCCTCGATTCCGAAAAGGGCGGACATTGGTCGATTCAACCGGCCGAGCCGGCTCGAGCCTCCCGTCGCTATGTCGGAGACACCTTGATTCTGGAGACACACTTCGAGACACGGACGGGCAGCGTCGTCCTCGTCGACGCACTGCCGATCGAGCTTGGGTTTGAAGCGCCGGAGCCTGGGGCGATCGCCGAGGAGCACGTTGTCGTTCGGCAGGTGCGAGGCGAACGCGGAAGAGTGGACGTGCGGATGGAATACAAGCCGCGCTTCGACTATGGCAGCATCACTCCCTGGTTCCGAACCGACGACGATGTGGTGAAAGCGGTGGGAGGGCCACATGCACTGGACCTGGTTGGGAGTGTAGATCTTGAGCTGACTCAGGACTCTGTTACCTCTACGTTTTCGGTTGAGGAGGGCCAGACCGAATCGTTTCTGGCCGCCTACCATCCTTCACATAGGCCCGCTCACTCGTGGAAGCCCGGCGACTGCGACGACCTGCTGGTCAACACGGCGAGATTCTGGGAGCAGTGGGCGGGTCGTTGTTCTTACGATGGCCGTTGGCGGCAAGAGGTTATGAGAAGCCTCCTTACTCTCAAAGCCCTCACTTTTGCTCCCAGCGGTGGCGTCGTTGCGGCCGCGACCACATCTCTCCCCGAGAAGATCGGCGGACCACGAAACTGGGACTACCGGTACTGCTGGCTGCGCGATGCAACCTTCACGCTCGATGTCCTCCTCGAGAAGGGCTACACCGAAGAAGCTGCGGGGTGGCGCGATTGGCTGCTGCGAGCGGCCGCCGGCGACCCGGAGGATCTTCAGATCATGTACGGCCTCGTCGGCGAACGCCGGCTCCATGAATTAGAGCTCGGCTGGCTGTCCGGCTACGAGGGCTCTCGTCCGGTGCGCATCGGCAACGCCGCATTCAAACAGCTTCAACTCGATGTGTACGGGGAAGTCATGGACGCGTTGTACTCGGCACGGCGGGCAGGGCTCGAGGCATCAGCGGATGCGTGGAGGCTGCAACAGACCCTTGTCGATTTCGTTTGCGAGAAATGGCGGGAGCCGGACGAAGGAATCTGGGAGGTCCGATCGAGAAGACGCCATTTCGTTCATTCCAAAGTAATGGCCTGGGTTGCCGTGGACCGCGCCGTGAAGACGGTCGAGGAATTCGGCAGGGATGGCGACGTGATGACCTGGAGGGCGACGCGTGATGCCATACGCTCAGAGGTCATGGAGCGTGGAGTTGCCCGCGGGCGCTTCAAGCGCGCCTATGACGACGATAACCTCGACGCTAGCCTGCTCATGCTGCCCCTCGTTGGCTTTATCGATGCACGCGAGGACGTGATGCGTTCAACCATCGAGGCGATCGAGGAGCATTTGGTGATCGATGGACTGGTGCACCGATACCTAACCGAGGCCGTAGACGACGGACTGGAGCCTGGAGAGGGGACGTTCCTCATGTGCAGCTTCTGGCTCGTCGACTGCCTCGTCCTACTCGGCCGGCAGGATGACGCGCTGTCCCTCTTCGAGCGGCTGCTGGCATTAGGCAACGATGTGGGGCTTCTCGGCGAGCAATACGATCCTCACGAAAAGCGCATGCTTGGAAACTTTCCGCAGGCCTTTTCGCACGTCGCATTGATCGCTTCTGCAGTGGCCCTCGAAACGTCAGGCGCCGGGCGAAGCGTGACGCGCGGCCAGAGAGCCGAGGGGACGCTTTCAACAGAGCCGGATTGAGTTCGCGGACGTTTGTTGAGACGCGAAGACCTCTGAGAGTCCTCTTTGTCGCAAGGAAAGCGCCGGCGCCCGATTCGCCGCCCGAAAACACCGCTACGACATCCGTCACTAACGCACAATGCCGTCCGGCTCTAGTCATTCCGCAGCCCCTGTTCCACGGTCGAACGACGCAAGTCGGGGCGCATTCGTAGGCCGCGGCTGGGAACGAGAGGAGGCGCCCATGACTCAATTCGGCGCTGAACGACCACAATCGCCCGGGACGGAACGCGCTCCCACGGGCGCGGGGCAGGCACTGGTGATCGAGCACGTCACCAAGCGATACGGCGGTCACGTGGTAGTCGACGACCTGTCGTTCACGGTAAGTCCCGGGCGCGTCACCGGATTCCTCGGTCCGAACGGGGCCGGCAAATCCACCACAATGAAGATCCTCCTCGACCTTGCTTCTGCGGACCAGGGAAGAGCGACGATCGGTGGCTTGCGCTACAGGGACCTTCCCGAGCCGGCTCGAACGGTCGGAGTTGTTCTCGAGCCGAATGCATTCCATCCGGGACGCAGCGGCAGGAATCACCTTCGCATCCTTGCCGACATCGGCGGCATTCCCACACAACGCATCGACGAGATGTTGTGGCTCGTGGGACTTGGTGATGCGGCCGATCGCCACGTCGGTGCATATTCCCTAGGTATGAAGCAGCGCCTAGGACTTGCCGCCGCGCTGCTCGGCGATCCTCCGGTGTTGGTCCTCGATGAACCCGGCAACGGACTCGATCCGCAGGGAATTCGCGACCTGCGCGAACTCCTTCGGTCCCGCGCCGCCAATGGCGGCACGGTGTTCGTCTCGAGCCATCTGCTCGCAGAGGTAGAGCACCTAGCCGACGAGGTCTTCGTAGTCAACGGAGGCCGTCTGGTAGCTAGTGGCTCCCTCACGGATTTGCAGGAATCCTCCGTCCTGGTTCGCACGCCCCAGGCGACTGAGCTGGCCAAAGTTTTGGAGTCGGCCGGAGCCTACGTGCAGCATCAAGACCGGCAGACGCTCCTTGTGCGCGGCCTCGCAATCGATCAGATCGGGAACCGAGCTCACGACGCTCGCATTCCGCTTCACGAGCTGTCGGCTCACTCGGGCTCGCTGGAGGACCTGTTCCTCGACTGGACCGGTGTCGCAAAGTCCTCAGCTGCCCCCGCCAGCACGAAGGAGGTCGTGCGATGACCTGGCTCAGAATT
>DASQUP010000098.1:0-2623 GCA_035641235.1 Actinomycetota bacterium | reverse complement strand
CCTTGGGCGCCCTGTCGAGGATCGGGTAGTAGCCCATTAGGAATTCGGTGCCGCGGGCCTGGGTCGAATAGGTGTGATACACGGCGCCGTCCTCGAGGACAAACGCGCTCATGCCCGGTTCCTCGGTGAGGTAACCCGCCACGTCGGTCCCGGTTGCGCCTGCCAGCTCGCGTAATACGGCCGGCGGCTCGCCCTCAAGGAGCGGCCCCATGTGCTGGTGCACCTCCTCGTCGGTGTGGGAGACGCCGAAGTCGAAGTTGAAGTCGCTGTCGGCCGATGACACCCACGGAAAGGTCCACCCCATCCTGGCCTTGTACGCCTGGAGCTTGCCCAGCGGTGCGCGTGACACATAGAGCATGGTGACGTCGCGCGCGTAAAGATGGGGCAGGACCGCGTTGACGGCATCTGCGCTCGACGAACACACCGGACAGCCGGCGACGTAGCTCGGGCCGAACATGAAGTGATAGACGAGGAGCTGGGAGCGACCGTCGAAAAGCTCGGGCAAGGTACGGGTGCCGTCGTCGGTGTCGAAACGGTACTCCTTGTCGACCGGGACCCACGGAAGCTCGCGGCGCTTTCGCGCGAGCTCGTCGCCCATTCGGGTGTGCTCCTTCTCCCGTTGCAAGAGCTCGTCGCGAGCCGCCTGCCATTCCTCGCGGGTGCCGATCCTGTGATCCGTCATTGGCGCCTCCTTGTGCACTGCACTTAGGACGGTGACCGCCGCCGAAACTACCGCGGCCCT
The DNA here is from genome assembly GCA_035641235.1 of Actinomycetota bacterium. Taxonomy (GTDB): domain Bacteria; phylum Actinomycetota; class CADDZG01; order CADDZG01; family WHSQ01; genus DASQUP01. The sequence goes on along the minus strand of DASQUP010000098.1, from coordinate 1,881 downwards.
CCAACTCATGCCCCCCGTGTAGGGGGGACCCCCCGGCACCGACTTCGCGCCCTATGCCGAGGCTGGCGCCACCTGGTGGATGACCGAATTGGAACCAGGAGTCTCCCTGGACGAGGTGCGCGGTGTGATTCGAGAAGGCCCGGCGGGATGAACCGGTCACGTGCGTGCCCACGCCGAACGTGGAGCGCAGTCCCCTCCGGCGAGCTCGCGCATGCTTCCGGGAACGGAACGAGCTTGCTCTACTCTCTTACAGCCTCTCCACACACCATTAGGTGCCCCCGACTACGACGAGCGGTTCGAGCGGCGCGCGCCTAACGGCGCGCCCCGGACGAGTCCCGGATGCTCGCGTGACGCACAACGTTCTCAGAGTTATTCACCGCGCGTCGCGACGACTTTTAAGGATCACTGGACTTCACACCGTGGGGCGGCGCGCCCGACGCGTGGTTCAGGCGGCGCGCTCGTAGATCAGCACTAGGACGCCGTCACCGACGACCTTCGATTCCTTGAGCCGCAAGTTGTGTCGCTCGGACTTCTCCGTGAACACCTTCTTGCCCGTTCCGAGGATCACCGGAAAAACCATCAAGTTGATTTGGTCGACGAGGTCGCTCTCGATCAACTCCTGCACCAGCCGGTGGCTGCCCGGCACCTGCAACTCGCCGTCGAACTCCTCCTTGAGCTTGCGCACCTGGCCGGTCGCGTCGCCGCTGTCGAGCACCGTCGTGTTGTGCCACTCTGGATCCTCGAGCGTCGTCGAAACGACGTACTTCGGCATCGAGTTGAACTTGTCGGCGAAGGGACCTTCACGCTGCGGCCACGCGCCGGCAAAAGACTCGTAGGTTCGCCGGCCGATCAGGAGGGCGTCGGCGTGCCTCGTTTCCTCGAGCTTGAACTGATTGCCATCGTCCCCGCGATCGAACTCGAAGCTCCACCCCGGATACTTGAAGTCTTCGCCCCCCGGTGCCTCCATCACGCCGTCGAGCGAAACGAACTCGGTCACAACGATCCTTGCAGCCATCTGTCGGTCTCCTTCCGCTGGTTCCTACTCTTCGTGAGGCGGGCACTGCCGTCCGCCTTTGCGACGTATCTGACCGCCAGAAAGGGAGACTGAAAATCCAGTCCAAATTCATCGTTTAGCACTGATTTCAGTGCCGAACTCTCTGCTGTGGACCGCGTATTTAAATGAATAAACGCAGACAGTTCGGCCGGCGAAGTCGCTAGGGAGATTCGCCGCACCGGAATCCAAGACGTGTTGGTGCTCGATGGACGAAACCCACGCTGGGTCGCGCGCCGCGTTCCGCTGGGCGGAGCGAGGGTTCATCGTCTCGCTGAGCAGGTCGGCCGCGGGCGCGGCGGCATCACTGAGCTGGCGTTCGCCCGCTGAAGGCGTCTTCGTCTTAGAAGTCCTTTGTCTCGATCTGGGCGGTGTTAGCTGGTGGATGGAACGTATGTGAGGCCGAGGATGCCGTTGTCGAGCCGCTTGACGTCGATCAGGTCGAAATCCGTCGTGTCGATCCCGTCGTAGAGCCGTGCGCCGCTCCCTGCGATTACGGGGAACAGCCAGAACAGGTATTCGTCGACCATTCGGTGCTCGAGCAGCGTCCGGCTGAACGAGCCGCCGGTGCCGACCTTGAGGATGTCGCCGCCCGGTTGTTCCTTCAGCTTATGCACGGCGTCGACAACGTCGTCTCCGAGCAGAGTGGCGTTCCACTTCGTCTCGGTGAGGGTGCCCGAGGCTACGTGTTTGGGGATGGTGTTCATCCGGACTGCGTAGTCACCGAACGCCTCCTCTAGCGTGGGCCAAACGTCGGCGTGCTGCTCGTAACTGATCCGCCCGTAGAGGAGCGCGTCGACGGAGAAGAGTAGGTCCTTGGAGAGCTGCTC
>DASQUP010000097.1:0-14851 GCA_035641235.1 Actinomycetota bacterium | reverse complement strand
CGGGGCGGCCCGGCTTCAGGTTCCCTTCATCCCAGGCTCAGCCCGGGGTGGTCAATTACGCCGACGGCCTTGTGGCCGGTGTTCTTTGGCTTGAGACTTGACCACTTCTGAGGCAGAGGAGGCCTGAATGAGATCTAGATTCACGGTGGCGCCGACGATGGCGGCGCTGTTGCTCGTGGCGCTGACCCCGGTTGCCGCCAGCGCTTCGTTCCCGGGTGACAACGGCAGGATTATCTTCCACAAAGGAAATATTGAAGGCCCCACCCGCCTGACCTCGATAAAACCCAACGGGTCGGACTTGACCCGAATCACCGGCAAGAACTCAGACTCGTTCGGCGCGAGCTGGGCGCCCGACGGCAGCCGGTTCATCTACTCCCGTACGAGGCCAAACGGCCGGGTGGACCTCTTCATCCGCGACGCAGACGGCAGCAACCAAACAAAGCTCACAGACACGAACAAGGACGAGTTCCAGGTCGCCTTCGGGCCCGATGGCAATCAGGCCGTCTTTCAGAGATGCGGCTTCCAGTGCGATCTCTTCATCATCGATCTGACGACTCTTGCCACCACGAGAATCACCAAAACCAAGGCGGATGAGATTGCCCCAAATTGGAGCGTCGACGACGTGATCGTCTATGAGCGGTCGCCCCGGCGCGGCGGCGACATCGACATATTCACAATCCACCCGGATGGCAGCACCAAGACTCTCTTGACCAGGAACAAGAAGTTCCAGGACATCTCGGCGACGTGGTCACCCGACGGGACGAGGATCGTCTACAGCCGTTGCGGGTTCGAGTCGAGCTGTGATCTCTTCACGATGGATCCGGACGGTTCCGGCAAAGCCAGGATCACTAAAACGCGGCCAGATGAGTTCGGAGCGACATACTCCCCCGACGGCCGGTTCTTTGTGTTCATTCGGACCCGCGGCGAGCAGTTCTCCGATCTCTTCCGCATGCGGACGAACGGTAAGAAACTGCGCCGGCTGACAAACACGCCGAACAAATTCGAGGTCGATCCCGACTGGCAACCTCTTCCGTAGCACGGACGGGCGCATTGGTGGATTCTCCGCTCAGTCTGAGAGTGTGTAGAGGCGGAAGAACCCCGCGTCGGTGTCGAGAACGTCGATCTTTGAGAACCCAGCCTCGGTGCCGAGCCGGCGGACGGTGTCCGATCGAAGTACCGTTCCGAGTCCTGCAGAGGGCTGCTCGGCAAGTGATGCAGGCAGGCAGTGGGTGATGCTCCAGCCGTACATCATCCGCTCCATCAGGTCACCGGGAGCGCTGAACGAGTCCGCAACACGTTCATCGGCAATCAGCACGACGCCGTCGTGGTCGAGCGACTTGCGAATGCTGCTCAGCACCTCGGTCGGTCGCGCCAGGTCGTGGAGGGTTTCAAGTACGAGGACTACATCGAACGGCCCGAACTCGGCAATCGACTCCCCGGAAACGTTCTCGAACTTCACATTCACGCCTCGTTCGGCCGCGAATCTCCGCGCGTCCTCTATGGACGCCGCGTCTGCATCAATACCAACGACCTCCGCATTGGGGTAGGCGCTTGCGAGTGCTATGGACGCCCATCCCTGGCCACATCCCACCTCGGCGATCCGGATGTTCTCGTCGGTGACTTTCTTGTGGACGTTCGGTGCGGAGGGGATCCAGTCGGTGATCAGATCACTTGTGAAAGCGGGACGGTTGATCCCGCCCTGACCCGTTCGGAAGTCCTCGCCGTAAGCCCGATACGAGACTCCCGAACCGGTGCGGTAGGCATCTACGACGCGGTCAAGCACAGCCGCTATCCCGGCGGCGGCCGACGCGAGCGGAGAAACGTAGGAGGGATCGTCCTTGCGCACCAAAACGGCAGCCTGTTCCTCGGACAGTCCATACGATCGCCCGGCAGCGTCAGAGGACTCTCGGGCTACCGTCAGATAACCGGACACCGCCTGTTGCTCGAGCCATTCCTGCGCATACCGCTCATATATGCCGGCGGCATCGGCGAGCTCTCCCGGAGTGACCGACCCGGCCGCCGAAATAGCCTCGTACAACCCCAACTTGCGCCCGAGATACACGCCGAAGATCTCGAGCGTTCCCACCGCAGACTCGATCAGCCTTTCGTCAAGTGCTGCCGTCGACTCATTCATCTAATAGCCTCCCGTAACTGACTTTGGGCGCGTCGCCCGAACATTCCTTGCAAGGCGGAAGCAAATCAAGATTGGCGGCGGCCCGCTGTCCTGAAACCGACAGTTGCCGGCCCTCTTCAACGCGGCACTAAATGTCTATACAATTGCGTCCTCGGAGGGCCAATTGGGAGGAGGCCAGATGCAACCGCATTCCATCACCCTGCTCGGGACGGGCCTGATCGGAGACTTCTACACGATGACCCTCCACGGCCGCCGCGGGACCGACCGGGTACAAGTCGTCTACTCCCGCACCGAGGAACGCGGCCGAGCCTTTCGTGAGCGATGGGATATCCCCGAGAACACCACCGACCTCAAACAGGCAATCGAGCACCCAGACACCGACACGGTCGTCGTAGGACTCCCCAACCACCTCCACGAGGAGGCGATCCTCCTCACCGCCCAGGCGGGCAAGTCCGTTCTGTGCACGAAGCCACTGGCTCGCAACGCAGGCGAGGCCCGGCGGATCCTCGACACCGTCGAGAGCGCCGGAGTGTTCGCCGGCTATCTCGAGGACCTGTGCTACACGCCTAAAACTCTCAAAGCGCTCGCCGCGGTCCGGAATGGGGCGGTGGGAGACGTGACATGGGTTCGCTCACGGGAGACCCACCCCGGCCCTCATTCAGCATGGTTCTGGGATGGGCGTCTCACCGGCGGGGGAGCAATCATCGACTTGGGATGCCATTGCATAGAAATCATTCGAAGCTTCGTCGGGAAGGGCAACCGGCCGGTTGAGGTGATGTGCACGACGGATACGTTCGTCCACCCAATCGACGACGAGGACAACGCAATCGCCCTAATCCGATTCGAGTCCGGGGCAATAGGTCAGTTCGAAGTGAGCTGGACTTTCCGCGGAGGTATGGACCTGCGCGACGAGGTCGCCGGTACGGACGGAACCATCTGGCTCAACCACTTCCTGCGTACCGGTTTCGAGATGTTCACGGCCGGAGGTGACGGCGGGTACGTCGCAGAAAAGGCCGAATCCGAGAAGGGTTGGTTGTTCCCCGTCGGCGACGAGGTCTCTGAACTGGGATACGTGGACATGTTCGCGGACATGTTCGGTTCGATGGACGAGGAGCGCCAGCCAGAGGAGACCTTCTACGACGGGTACGTCGTCAACGCCATCATGGATGCGTGTTACAGGTCCGCATCATCGAGAGCGTGGACCCCGATTGAGGTGGAGTGGCGCGGTGGCACGACGCCGCGCATCTCGCGGGAGGCCGAGACCTACGACGGTCACGTGGTCATCAAGTCGGAGATCCTTCCCGACGGGCGCCGCAAGCTGATTCTCAAGGACAAAGGCTCCGGGGAGTTCGTAGACAGAATCGTCGCCGTCACCTGAGCTCGGCGCGCCGGGCCGTTCGTTCCGAGATGGCAACTTACCCCCGACAGGTGGGGGCCATTTGCCATTTCAGCTTTGAGGCGGTCCCGGGTCGAACGTCAGCACACGCGCGGGGTTCTCCACGAACAAGCGCCGGCGCGCCCGTTGATCGATTCCCATGTCGTCCAGCACTTCGACGAAACCCGTTGCCAGCCAGGCAAGCCCGGGCGCTCCTCCGAGTGATCGCCACAGAGAACGCCGAGCTCCGTCGGTACCGAGCAGGAGGCGATCACCGAACCCTTCGGCGAGCATCTGAGCCAGCAGCCAGGCGGTTCCTCCCGGCTCGCCGGGCGAGCGCCGGAGCGCCTGGTCGTACTCGAGGTTGACTCCCGAGGACAGCAGCTCGCGGTGATAACTCAGGTCCGATTGCTTGTCGGTGTGCGAGAGCACGACGCGATCAAGCGGCGCGCCGAGTTCCATCAGGAGCTCCACCTGAGCGACGCCTCCCCGGCCGTCCTCGCAATGCGTCAGGATCGGCGCGCCGGTCGCCCGCTGGGCAAGCACAGCGGCCTCGAAGGCGCGCCGCTCGGCATCGTCGGGTCGCTCCCCTAGCGTCGCGACCTTGATGATCCCCGCCCGATAGTGGGTGCGCCGCACCATCGGACCCGAGTAGTCGTAACTGTCAATTCCCTCGTCGATATCCAACCGGAAAAGTTCGGCGAGGACATCCGCCGATTCCGCGCGCGTCCATCGAAGGCCGGGGTAGTAGCGCGCCGTATGGAGGCCCGTTGCCGCGATCACGTGAGCCCCCGTCGCCGCACTGATCTTCCCGAGTTTCGCGACATCGCGCCCCGCCGCGCAGGGCATCGCATCCACCATTGCACCGACCCCCGCAGACACACATTCCGCGACCTCGACCACGGCGGGTTCGACCTCATTCAAGAGAATGTGGGGGTATCGATCGGCAACCAGGGGCGAATCGATGATGAGGTGTTCGTGAAAATAGGTAATGCCAAGTGTGCTGGGTTCGATGTCGCCCAGTATCGTGCGGACGATCACACAGCAGCCCCGACGGTTAACAACGCTCCGTCGGTTCGTAAGGTCTCGAGGAGACGATCGACTTCCACTGCGCGCACCTCGCCACCGGCGTCCGCGGCCATGGCCGCTGCGGTCCCGGCCGCCTGGCCCATCGCCATGCACTGCGCCATCGACCTCACCGATGCATGGGCATCGTGCGTTGCGGAGAAACACCTGCCGGCGACCAGAACGTTGGCAGCGTCGCGGGCTATCAACGTGCGATAGGGGATCCCAACCGCTGCGCCCTCCGGGAGGTATTCCCAACGCGTGCCGACTCCCGGGGTGTGGTCCTCTATCGGCGCGCCGCACAGTCCGATCTGATCGTCGAATTGCCGGGCCGAAAGAACATCGTCGCGCGTCAGCCGGTAGTCGCCGTACACGCGGCGAGTCTCCCGCATACCTATCTGAGTGCCAAGCGCGACAAGTGAAGCGTTTTCGTATCCGGGGACGCGGTCCACCAAAAAGCGAACATACTCGAGCGCTTGACGCCGGCCTTCGATCTCCGCGGCCGTAAGAACGTCCGGATCCGTGGCGTTGACGACGAAGTCTGCCTCACGACGAACATGTTCAATGCGCGTCATGATCGTCGCGATCATCCCGTCGACCGGAGTGATGTGGTCGCTGCCCTCGCGCCGCGGCAGGTTGTACTCACCCGACTCGGCTGCTTCTGCCATCAGGGCGTGAAAATCGTCCTTGGAGAGTGATGCTCTTCGCCTGTGGTCGACGTTGACCATCCGAAACGTGGTCGTGAGCGTCTGGGCAGGTTCGAATTCTCCGGCGAGCTCGTACCCGACTCCCGCATGGTGGCACACGTCGGCGTCCCCAGAGGCATCGACGACCACGGCGGCATCCACAGTACGTAGCCCCGCCTTTGTCGCAACCACAAGTTGGCGTGCTCGGCCCTCAACGCGACGAGCGTCCTGGACGAAGGCGTGCAGGAGCACCCGCACCCCGGCCCCTGAAACGAGCCCTTCCCACACGGCCTTCAGGTGCTCGGCCGAATAAGTGATGCCGGTCCCGGCGCCGTACGTGTTCGGCCGCCGGATCACGCGCCCGAGATCCTCAAGTCCCGCCACAACCTCGTCGGCGAGGCCGCCGACCACCTTGCGGGGCCGTTCTCCCGGCGTGAAGAACCCATAGAAGGTATCGAGGACCGCCGTGGAGTTTCCTCCTAGAAACGGGAGCTTCTCAATCAACAGTGTTGCGGCACCGGAACGGGCTGCGGCAATGGCCGCGACCGACCCCGCCGATCCCGACCCGACTACAACGATATCGAAGGTGCCATAGGAGTTCACTTCACGTACGGAGCAAGGACGTCACGTGACAGCAGAAAGCCTCGTTCAATGAGGTCGTCGTTCTCCTCAAAGGCGCGGTCTTCGTGTTCGATCGAGACCACATAGTCGTAGCCGACGCGATAGAGCGCCCCGAAGAACTCGCCCCAGTCGACTTGTCCGAGTCCCGGCAAACGCGGGATCTGCCAGCCCATACCCAGCGACAGGATTCCGTGTTCGTAGAGACCACTTTGGTCGATCTCGAGATCCTTCGCATGGACGTGGTAAAAGCGCTCACCGAATTCCTCCACCGCCGTCTGAATGTCGATCATCTGCCACACGAGGTGCGATGGATCGAAGTTGAGGCCGACCGTGTCGCCGAATTCCTCCAGCATGGTCCGCCACATGGACGGCGAATAGGCAAGGTTGTTTCCACTCGGCCATTCGTCGTTCGAGAAGATCATCGGGCAGTTCTCGATTGCGATCCTCACTCCGGAGTCCGTAGCGTGGCCTACGATCTCCGGCCACACCTTCTTCGCCTCCGACCAGTTGTCGGCGAGCGTTTTCGTCCTGTCTGCGCCGATGAAGGTCGTGACCAGACCCACGTCCATTACCGACGCCGCGGTGATGACCTTCTTGAGGTGGTCGATGGCTTGGCTGCGCTCATCCGGAGACGGATGTAGCGGATTGGGGTAGTAAGCGAGCGCGGAGACCTCGATGCCGCGCGACGATAGATCGCCGACGATCTCCTTTCCCTGTGCTTCCGTCAGCCCGTCGACGTCGATGTGACATACGCCGGCGTAGCGGCGCGCCGCCCCCTCCTGCTTGGGCCAGCAACAAATCTCGAGAGCCGAAAACGAGTTGGTGGCGGCCCAGTCCGCGACCTCCTGGAGCGTCCTAGTCGGAAACGGCGCCGTCAGAAAACCGAGTTTCATTCGCCTCTCCCCCTAGCTGGTTGCCTCATCTGTTCATCTTTCCACGGTGACCCAGCGCGCCTCCGCAGAGCTGCGCCCGAGTGCCTCCAGCACACACAGGGCGTCGTGGCCGTCCGCGAACGTCGGATAGGAGGGGTCGTCGGATGGGGCGCCTCGCTCAACGTCTGCATAGACCTCACCAAAAAGGGCCCTGAAGGTATCCGGGTAGCCCTCCACGTGACCACCCGGGTAACCGATCAGGCCCCTGATGCTCTCCTCCACCAGAGATGGGTCACGCTGAAGGACTTCGTTGGGGCGCCCTCGGTGGCCGATCCACATGCGATCGGGATCCTCCGACCACCAAGAAACGGCCGAGTCCGATCCGTCGACTTCGATGGTTACGGAGTTCTTGCGCCCTGCGGACACCTGGGATACGGCGACCAAACCTTTGGTGCCCCCTTCGAAGCGGAGCATGATCCCCGCGGCGTCGTCCGAGGACATCTCTTCCTCGATCAGATCGTCGTCTCCAGAGACGGCTGCGAATGTCTCCACGGGTCCGGACGGATGCCGCCGTGTCGGGACGAGTGTATGCAGGTCGGCCATTACCTCCACGACGCGCCTGCCGGTGATAAAACGCGCCAGGTCGAGCCAGTGGGATCCGATATCCGCAACGGCGCGCAGGTCGCCGGCCTCTTCCGGTACGAGCCTCCAGTTCCAGTCGGTGGGGAGCAACAGCCAGTCCTGCAGGTAGCCACCCGTTACGAACCGGGGCTCACCGATTGCCCCCGACGCCACCAACGCATGCATCTGATGGCACAGGGGATAGAACCGGATGTTGTAGCAGACCGCATGTACGAGCCCTGATGATTGCGCTCGCTCCAGGAGATCGCCGGTGTCCCGGCTGCTCAGGGCTAGGGGTTTTTCGCATACGACGTGTTTGCCTGCCGCCAGGACGGCGCGCACCTGGTCGGCGTGCACGTGATTTGGGCTGGCGACATGAACGACGTTGATCGTGTCGTCGGCAAGCAGTTCATCGAGGCCGTCGTAAACGCGCGGGAGATTCGCCGACTCAGCCTTTCTCCGGGCGCGCTCCGGCGTAGAGCCAACTACTCCAACGACATCGACTCCGAGACGACGCAACGCCTCCACATGAGCAACGCCTATGAACCCAACACCTACTACGGCAGCCCTGATGGCGGATAAGGCCAATATCCCTCCTCACTCCGCTCGCGTTGCTGCGGCATAGAGCCAGGCGAGCCCGAGAACGATCATTCCGTACACGACCTGCTTCACCGCTTGTCTTGCATCCAGGAACGTCAACATGGAATTGAGGACACTCAAGATGAGGGCTCCGAAGATCGTGCCCGAATAGGTCCCGACACCTCCGAATATCGACGTGCCGCCGATCACTGCGGCCGCCACCGAGGGCAGCAGGAAGTTCTGAGCCAGTCGCAGATCGACAGTGCCCGACTGTCCTGCGATCAGAATGCCGGCCAGAGCAGCAAAGAAGCCACTGATGACGTATGCCGCCAGCAGGACTTGCCAGCTTCGAACCCCGGCCAAGCGTGCTGCCGTGGGATTGTCACCAACGGCATAGATCATCCGACCCAGGCCCGATCTGCGGAGCCCTCCAATAACAATGAACGCAACGGCCGCCCAAATGAACACATTCCAGGGAATGCGGTGGTTGAGAAAAGACCCCGCTCCAATGGTTCGGATGAACGGCGCCACATTCGTGGAGCCCTGAAGGATCGTTGCGGCCCATTGAGTGAACAATCCCAACAGGATGCCGGCCATCGCCAGGGTCATGATCAGTGGATTCACTCGGAACACACCCACACCCACCCCATTCGCCGCTCCCGCAGCAATACCCACGACGAGGCCCAGAGCGATGGCGATCGCAGCTCCGTTTGGAGACTGATTTCCGGCCACGTATGCAGCAGCGGTCGCAATCATGGCGGCCGAAAGGTCGATGCCGCGCGTCAGCATCAGCACGGTTTGCCCGGCGGCCAGAATCCCGAGGGGTGCTGCGAGAAGGAGCGTGTTGCGCAGTCCCTGGAGGCTGAGATAGCTGGGTTTAACCGCTGTGGTTACCAGAACGAGGATGACGAGCACGCCCCCAAGCACGATCAACGGATGATTCGACAGATAGCTCGCCCACGTCCGGGCCGGCGCCTGGTCGGCAGCAAGATGATCCGGGGACTTGGTCTCGGTGCTCATTCTGCCCTCCGCCGGCGCAGCTCGAGCAATCCTGCGACCATCATCACTGCGATGATCAAAGCGCCCCGGATCACCTGAGAGGTGTTGGGGTTGATGCCCACGGTCGAGAGAATCGGGTTGAGGATGAAGAGAATGATTCCTGCCGCGACCGCTCCGATCACCGAGCCGACTCCCCCCGTCAAGGCAATCCCACCGAGAACCACTGCTGCGACGCTGTTCAAGGTCCCATTGGAAGCGTTCACGAAACGCGAGTCCCCATTGGCGGTGATGGCTGTGATCGCAAGTCCCGCAAGAGCGGCGAAGGCACCGCCGACAGCGTAGGCCATTATCTTTGCCCTTCCCGTGTTCACCCCGGAGAGGAACGCAGCATTGTGGTCGCTTCCCACGGCATATAGCGAGAGGCCACCCCGCGTGCGCCGTAGCCAAAGAGCGAGGATGGCAACGGGAACTCCAAGCGCGATCACCGATGGCCAGTAGTTGGCACTGATCCCCGACGTCGAGCCCGTGAACAGCCACCGGAAGCCGTCGCTCGTGCCGCCGCCCGGAGACGGCAAAACCATCACCGCGATGCCGGAGAAGATAAAGAGCGTTGCCAAGGTGACGATGATGTCGGGGACACGGGAAGTAACGATGACCCAGCCGACGATGGCATTGAGTGCTGCGGCTCCCGCAACAACCGCTGCCGCGATGAGAAGCGTTATCCCCAATCCCTGGCCCTCCATATAGAGCGCCGAGATCGAGTTGGCGAGCACCATCATCGCTCCCACCCCCAGATCGAGCCCTCCGGAGATGATGACCACTGCTTGCGACACCGCGAGATAGGTCGTGGGCAGGCTGTTCTTGACGATCGATGCGATCTGGAACTCACCGAAGACCGGTATGAGCGACGCGTACCAAACGACGAGGACAAGAAGGAGCAGCCACACGCCGGCCGTCCACCCGTTCTGCCGCAGCCACCTCATCAACCCCGCGTTCCCCCGGCCACGAATCAGGTCGCCCGTCGTCGAGGTCATGCCGTGGCCTCGTCCAGGCCATGAGCGGCGCTGAGCAACGTTGCCTCATCCGCGGACGCAGCATCGTGCTCGTGCACGATTGCGCCGTCGTACATCACTAGTACCCGATCGCAGATGAGGGGGATCTCCGGCAGCTCACTCGTGTAATAGAGGACCGCTGCTCCCGAGACAGCCAGCTCCCGGAGCAGCTCGTAAATCTGCTCCTTGGTCCGGATATCGATCCCCCGCGTCGGGTCGAAACACAGCAGCGTCAGGAAACCGGCGGCGAGCCAGCGGCCGACAACGACTTTCTGCTGGTTGCCGCCCGACAGGCGTCGGGCCTGGCGCCCTGCACGAGTATCGATAGCGAGGCGATCTATGGCCTTCTGTACGCGGTCCTCTTCGTCGCCCACGAGTGAGAACCATCGTCCGACTCGGTTGTACAACGCCGAGGCGAGGTTCTCGCGCACGGACCTCTGCGGAAGCAGCGCCTGAACACGATCAGACGGAATGAGGACGACTCCCTGCCGGATGAGGTCGTAGGGTGACCTTGGTCTCACGGACGCGCCCTTTACCATCAGCTCGCCGCCATCGAAGGACCGATTGCCGGCCAGGACATCGAACAGGCGCTCCTGCCCCTGACCTTCGAGAGCAACGAGACCGAGGATCTCGCCGGCACGGAGCTGCAGAGACAGCCCCTTCAGGTGATGAACCGATGTCAACGAACGGGCCTCGAGAACAACGGGCGCGTCTGTACTTGGCGGCGCAGGCTCGAGGGATTCCGCCACCCCCGATGGAGTCTTTTCGAGGGATTCGGCTACCGCGGCCGCGACCTCACCGAGCATCGCCTCGACCAACCGCGCCTCACCCCCCTCTCCCGGGACGAGAGCCGCCACGTCGTCCCCGTCTCTGAGGATCGTCGCTCGATCACATGTGCGGAGCACTTCGCTCAGGCGATGCGTGATGAACAGAACCGAGTTGCCCCGATCTCTCCACTCGGCCATCAACGCGAATACATGCTCGGCCTGATCGGCCGGCAGCGCAGCCGTGATCTCATCCAGCATCAAAAGTCGAGGCTGGTGGGCAAGCGCTCGCGCGAGATCAACGAGACGAAGGACCGGGAGCGGAAGCTCTCGAACGAGCGAGTCGAACTTTAGGTTCCCAAGGTCCATTCGCTCAAGCCATCCATGCACCTGAGAAGCCGCCACACCCGTGAGGCGAAAGTTCTCACCGAGGGTGATGTCAGGGATGAGCGCGGGATCCTGGAAAACGGTAGCCAACCCGGCTCTCATGGCATCCAACGGTGTGCGCGCCGAGATCCGCCGATCCTCAATGTAGACATCGCCGCCATCGGCTTGAACCACCCCCGCCAGGATCTTGACCAGGGTGCTCTTCCCGGCTCCATTTGCCCCCAAAAGCGCATGGATCTCGCCGGGCTGCACGGTTAGGTCAACGGAGCGCAGCGCAACAACACTCCCGTAGCTCTTAGCCACGCTACGAACAGCGAGCAGAGGTTGTGCCTCGGTCATTTGGACTCCGCCTCGGTGTGAGGGCCGGGCCCGGAATCGGCCCGGCCCTCACAATGGCCGGTGGGTATCAGGCCTCGCCCGGACCCTTGCAATCGAGAACGTCCTCCGAGGTGTAGGTCGTCCACGGCTCGATCTCCATGGTGGATACGAATCCCTGGGGGAGATCGGGCAGCAACAACTCCTCGAGTTGGTTCATGTCGTTGACGTTGTCGAAGACCTCTGGTGTCAGGAACGTGTCCTTGGGGTGCTCCTCGGCACCGGTCAACAGATCGACTGCAATCGCCGTGGCCACTCCGCCCACGGGCGGTGGGTTTGTGACGATGGCCCCCTCGAGTCCCTCGTCCTTCAGTTCGATGAGCTGCTCGATGAAGCCGTTGTTGTCGGCACCGACAATGGGCACAAACGGCTCGTCCGCGTTGGCGAACTGCTCAACGACCGGATAGTCGATGCCCGACGTCCAGATGCCGTCGACATCCTCCGATGTGATGATCTCAAGGGCCTGCTGTGCACCGGTCGAGGGATCCCATCCGGTGTGCACTTCACTCACGATATTGATGCCGGGGAACTCCTCCAGAGCTGCCTGGAATCCCGTGTCACGGTCTGTGTCGGCCGGGTGGCCGTCGAAGCCGCGCATGTAAGCGACGTTGCCCTCGCCCCCGAGATGCTCAAAGAGCCACCGCGCGCCGAGTTCTCCGTACGCGACCTGGTCGTTGGCGACGTTGAATGCCTCCGGTGCCGTCACCGCCTGGTCCACGGAGACCACGATGATGCCCTGTTCGTCGGCCGCCTTGATCACGTCGTCGAGCGCAGTCCGATCGTGTGGGTTGACGATGATCGCATCGACACCTTGCGAGATGAGCGTCTCGATGTCGGAGATCTGGCCGGTCGCGTCCGTGTCCCTGTTCTGCAGAACGACCTCGTCTACGACGCCGCTCACAAGAGCCTGTGCCTTGATGGCACAAACCATTTGCTCACGCCACTGGTTGCCTACCAGGGTGTTGCTCACGCCAATCGTGAAAGTCTCGTCCCCGCCCCCATTGCCACCTGCGTCGCCGCCGTCATCGTCGTCGCCACACGCCGCCGCTATGAGTCCGACGATGGCGAAAACAGCGATCCAGCGGGTGGATCTGCGTATCTCCATTCGCTACCCCTTTCCTCCTTGCTCCAGCCTGCTACTTGGAAGACTCGATCGCACTGGACCCCGCCAGTATGCGCGCGTATCTCGTCGCGTGATCACTGTATGCCGCGTCGAACAGCGCTTCAGCGCGCTCGCGCCCAACGATGGAAGGACTGCTGATCACGGCAGGCAGACAATCACGCTCGTTCAAGAGCGCTGCCGTCTGAACCTTGATCTCGTTGACGATCGCTGCGTACGCGACGGTGGATCCCGGACCGACGGGGGTGTCGAGACCCTCGAGCCGGACCAATGCGTCGCCAACCGGCGTGCACAGGTCGATCACCACATTGGCATGATCGAGCAGTCTCGTCCCGGATGAATGGGCGGGCTTTCCGGCGTTCGACTGTGCGACGGATGTGACCGCGACAACTGGGAGCCCTCGGGAACGTGACCCCATTGCGATCTCGACGGGAACGCTCGATAGACCTCCCGCGCTGAAGACGATCATCACATCCGATGGACCGAACTCGAAGTTCGACAGGATTTTCTCCGCCAGGCCCTCTACGCGTTCGATGAACATCGCCTGGCGTTGACCGTTGGCACCCACCACCTCGGTATGAAAGGTCATGGAGAGCTCGGCGATCGGATGGAAGCCGGGGAAGGACCCATAGCGAGGAAACATCTCCTCGAGGGGAACCCGGGAGTGGCCGGTGCCAAAAAGATGAGCCAGACCTCCCGCCGAAATGGCCTCGGTGCACAACTGCACGGCCGCAGCGATCGAATCCATCTGAGTCTTTTCGATCCGATCGAGAATGCGATGGGCCTCGGCAATCCACATGCCAAGCCTCACTCCCGACCCCCCTGCCGGTGCCCCCGTTTGTTGGATGTCTGCCCCCAAGTCGCGCGTGACAAATGTCTAGACAATTGGCATCCTAGCGACGACAAGATCGCAGGGTCAAGGCGGACGTGAGCCGGTGACTTCAGGGACCGAAACTCGATATGTCCAGATCGCGCAGTACCTGCGCACCCTCGTCTCGTCCGGATCGCCCGGTGACCGGCTCCCCTCCGATGCCGAACTGTGCGAGCGCTTCGGCGTCAGCCGCATGACTGCGCGCCAGGCCGTGGGCTTGCTGCTCAGCGAAGGCCTCTTGTATCGCCGACGGGGGCAGGGAACTTTCGTTGCTGCGCGCCCCGTGCAGCGCCTGCTGGGCTCTCCCCTTTCTTTCACCGAGAACATGCGCCGGCGAGGTCGGCGTGCCACATCGCGTGTCTTGCGCTCCGAGGTCGCCACGCCCTCGGCAGAAGACGTAAAGGCCCTCGATCTCAACGAGGGGGACAACGTTGTGGTGCTGGAACGCCTTCGGCTCGCCGACGACACGCCCATGGCAATCGAACGGGCGGTGCTCGTACCGGAACTCGCCCCTGTGTTGGAAGAGGATCTCGAGCAAACTTCTCTCCACGATGCAATGGAAGGAATCGGCCGGATCCCCACAAGGGCGCACGCACAGGTAGCGGCGCGCCCCGCAGCGGCGGATGAAAGGATTTTGCTCAAACTTCCAACGGGCGACGCGCTGCTCTGCGAGCGCAGGGTGATCACGGACCAGGACGGAAAACCGCTCGAGCATACCGAGACTCGATACGCGGCAAATAGATACGTGTTCGAGGTGATCCTTCACCGAGACGAACAGGACTTGCTGCAATGAGCGCCCAACGGTTCCTCGGTTTGGACCTCGGCGGCACGAACATCAAGACGGTCGTGCTGGAAGCGGAGGATGACCACTATCTGGTCGTCGCATCGTCCACGGCTCCGACTCACGCCGAGCGCGGCCCCGCGGCCGTCGTGGGGAGGCTGGTGGAACTGGGTCGCGACGCTCTCGTTGAACACGGACCTGCTGTGAGAGTAGGTCTCGGAATCCCGGGACTCTTCGATCGTGATGACGGCGTGGCAGTGATGCTGCCAAATCTGCCGGGACCGTGGGACGGGGTTCCGCTTCGCAGCTCCGTCAGCGCGGGGCTCGGCGCGCCGGTCGGCCTCGTCAACGACGCACGAGCGTTCACCCTTGCAGAAGGTCGAATGGGGGCCGGTCGCGGGTGCGGGACGTTGATCGGGATGACCCTCGGCACCGGCGTCGGGGGTGGAATCCTCGTCGACGGCCGGCTTCACCTCGGCGCGTGGGGCCGAGCGGGTGAGATCGGACACCAGACGGTGCTGCCGGACGGGCCGGTGTGCGGATGCGGGA
>DASQUP010000096.1:0-3611 GCA_035641235.1 Actinomycetota bacterium | reverse complement strand
GCGTTGGCGAACGCCAGCTTGCCCTCCTCCTGACAGACACGCGTGAAGGGCTGTTGGCCGTTGACGTCGCCGATCGCCCAGATCCCCGGAGTCGTGGTCCGCAGCTCGTCGTCCACTCGGACGTATCCGCGCGAGTCCGTGAGGACGCCCGCTCGATCCACGCGAATGACCCCCGCGTTCGGACGGCGCCCGACCGCGATGAGTAGGTGGCTTCCCTCGATCTTGGATCGCTCTTCATCGGGTCCGACCACCTCAAGGATGGGACGGTCTCCGTTCCACGCGACCGATCGAGCCTCACGACGCGTCCGGACGTCGATGCCTTCCTCGGCAAACGCGCGCTCCACGGAGGTGCTCGCGTCGGGTTCCTCTTGAGGCAGCAGGCGCTCCCCCCGTTGGAGGATGGTGACCTTGCTGCCGAAGCGCCGGTATGCCTGTCCGAGCTCGCACGCGATGTACCCGCCGCCCATGACGATGAGGTGCTCGGGTGGCGAAGGAAGATCCATGACGGTCTCGTTCGTCAGCCACGGACCACCATCGAGTCCTGCAATTCTTGGCGTCGTGGGTCGCAGTCCAGTCGCAATGAAGATCCGGTCCGAGGCGGCAACCGTTTCACCGACTCGGACCTGATTCGGAGCCACGAATTCGGCGCTTCCCTCGAGGAGCGTCAGGCGAGGATTCGCGACGGCCGCCCGCCAGGACACCTCGCGATGCTCGTCGACGTACGCGCGCTTCTCATCGACGATCCGTCGCAGATCGACATCAACTCCTCCCGTCGAGACGTGAAAGCGGTCAGCCGTGCGGGCGGCGTGGGCGACGTTGGCCCGATGGATCAGGAACTTGCTGGGAACGCAGCCAACGTTCAGGCAGGTGCTGCCCCACGGGTCCCGATAGGCCAGGACCACCTCGGCTCCGGCATCGACCGCCAGGCTTGCGACCATGGCGCCCGCCTCACCCGCACCGATGACGATGGCATCCGCATGGACCATCCGATTCCTCCTGGAGCCGTATCACGCCCGCCGGACCACCATGCGTCCGTCTCACGGCGGCGATCCCCAGCGTTCTGGACTGTCTAGTCCTCGGCGGAGGCAGGATGTTTCACTCGGGGATTGAACGAGGAGCCGCGTGACTTGTTGCTCGGCGTGTGGCCGAGCGTCGCGCGCGGAACGGCTGGCCCGATGGGTCTCGTCGGGTTAAGTCGCCATTACGCTCGGCAGGAGTCACTCCTCGACTTGGTCCTGTAACGCATGGCCTCGAACGCCGACTAGGAGATCGGACCCAACAGCCTGCCGGCGCCCGCAGATCGGAGGACATAATGACCAATCTCCTGCCCGGGCAACACCGTTCGGCGATCAAGCCCATGGTCGTCGCCGCCCTCACCGCAATCTCGGTCGTGCTGGCGGCCGGAGCGGCCACGCCTGTGGGGGCGTATCCGACGAGCCGGACCTATGAGGTCACCATCACGAACCTCACATCCGGCCAGCCGCTCACGCCCCCCGTGGTAGCCACCCACAACGGCGGCTTTCACGTCTTCCGGGTGGGGCAGCCGGCCAGCTTCGGGGTGAAGGAGGTCGCCGAGAACGGGAACCTCGGGCCGTTGCTCCAAGCTCTGGGCGGGGAGGGAAAGGTGTCCCATTCCCTGGCTACGAGCAGCGGGCCACTCGTCCCCGACGGCCTCCCCGGTTCCGGGGCCGGCGACCCCTCCGTGACGTTCGAGATCGCCGCAGGCCCCGGAGCGAGGTTCATCTCGTTCCAGTCCATGCTGATCTGCACGAACGACGGTTTCACGGGTCTTGATCGCCTGCGGCTGCCGAATCGCGTCGAAGCCCCACGGTCCGTGTACACCGATGGCTACGACGCGGGAACGGAGGTGAACACCGAGGACTTCGCCAACATGGTCCCACCGTGCCAGTCGCTCGTGGGCGTCACCTCGGACGACGCGGGCACCGGGACGAGCGATCCGGCCCTCGCCGAGGGCGGCGTGATCCGTCACCACCCGAACGTCCAGGGCGTGGCCGACCTTGTTCCCGCAGTCCACGGCTGGACCGACCCGGTGGCCCGGATCACGATCACCCGAATCGCGTGACCGAGACTGTTGAAGGGGCGCCGGCCGTGGGACGGCGCCCCTTTCATCCGACGAGCAATGGCTTGATGTCGTCTTCTGGCCATCGTCGGACGTTCTCGCGACGCCCCAAGCGAGGGGGCAAGTCTCCCGGAAACAAGGCGTTCTTCGGAGTGATCTAACGGTGACCAACGAGGAAGGTTATCTCGCAGGAGGTCTGGGTTGCGTGCCGCGCTCGCTAGGGAGTCTCTTCCAGCCCCAGTCGGTCGACGAGCCAGCCGGCTTGTGCCTGGCGCTCGCGGTGGTACCCCTCGAGTCCGTCGACCTCCTCGGCGATTCGGGCAGCGATGAAACCGAGGAGGGCCGGCCCTTCCGGCACGGCGGCCTGGGCGTCCTCGGCCCAGTCCTGGAGGGGTCGCTTGGCGCGCCGCGCGAGTTCGTGAGCTCGGTCCGCGCACATGTGCGTGTACTCGTCGCGGGTGGCATCGTCCCAGCCGCCGATGCGCCGGAGGATCCGGCCGCGGGACGCCACGACCTTCGATCGCTGCTCCACGATTTCTCCGCTCAGCTCGACCTCGTAAAGCGCCGGTCCCACCCAATACGGAAGGTCGATCCAGCGGCAGGCGTGGACGCCACTGCGGCAGGGGTCGACCGGCGCCTCGATCCACTCTCCGGGACGGCCCCCCCGTGGGAGCGGCCAGCGGAAGTCACTGAAGATGGTGGTCCCGTCGGCGTGCAGAAACTTGTACGCGATCAGACGCGCCTCCATTTGCGGAACGCCTCCAGCAGTGACGCCCGTACCTTGGGGTCGACGTTCCCCTCGCGGAGGAGCCCGGCGAGGTGGATCGTTTGCCGGACCTGGTCGAGGTAGCGCCCGCAGCCGTCGCAGAAGTTCAGGTGCTCCTCGACGAGCGAGGTCTCCTCACTCGTGAGCCGGCGCTCGAGATAGTCCGAGACGAGCCGGACGAAGTCGACGCAGGCGATGTGCTCGGGACGATCAGTCATCGGCGAGGTGCCTTTCGAGAGCCGCGCGTACCCTCGAGCGGGCGCGATGGAGGAGCACCCGCTGGTTCGTGTCCGTGAGGTCCAGGGCTGCCGCCGTGTCGGCCGCGTCCCACCCCTCGATGTCACGCAGGGTGATCACGAGCCGTTGTTTCTCCGGAAGCGCCTCGATGGCCTCCTGCACGACGGACAGGGTCTCGCGCGTGGCGCTGGCCTCCTCAGGCAGCGCCGGCCACGTGCGTGGGTACGACGTCCAGTGTCCGGGGAACGGGTCGTGGGGCCCGCGGAAACGGCTGGAGTCGATCCCGTCCTCCTCTTCACTCCCCAGCGCGGAGAACGGAACCGACCGCGCCTCTCGGGCGGCTCGAGTGCGGGCCCTGTTGGCGACGATCCGCAGGATCCACGTCTTCAGTGTCGATCGGCCCTCGAAACGCGGTAGGCCCTGGATCACTCCGATCCATGCCTCCTGGGCCACCTCCTCCGCGACCTCGTGGGAGCGGACGTACGCGCGAGCGACGCGAACGGTCAACGCATGGTACCGGTCGACGAG
>DASQUP010000095.1:0-2206 GCA_035641235.1 Actinomycetota bacterium | reverse complement strand
TTCGGCGCGCCGGAGGCGCGCCATCGCCACGATCACATACAGCACTCCGATCACAAACAGCAGCGTGCCGAGCACGTTGACCTGCTGCGGGATGCCGATGCGCGACGCGCCGTAGATCCACAGTGGCAGGGTGATCGTGCTGCCCGCGTTGAAGCTCGTGATGACGTAGTCGTCGATCGACAGGACGAACGCAAGCAGGCCCGCAGCGATGATGCCCGGCAGGATGAGCGGGAACGTCACCGTCCAGAACGTCGTCCACGGCGACGCGCCGAGGTCCTGCGCGGCGTCCTCCAGGTGGCGATCGAACCCGGAGGTGCGCGCCTTGACGGTCACCACCACGTAGGAGATCGAAAACATGATGTGGGCGATCGTTATGGTCGCGAACCCGCGCGGCAGGTTCAGTGAGACGAACAGCGCAAGGAGCGCCACACCCAAGACCACTTCCGGCGTGGCCATCGGCAGGAACAGGAACAGGTTCATCCCGGAGCGTCCGAAGAAGCGGTGTCGTGTCAGGGCGAGCGCGATGAGTGATCCCAGCGCCGTGGCAACTAGCGTGCTGATCGCCGCGATCACGACCGAATTGCGGAGCGCAACATTGAGCTCCTGGAACTCGAACAGACGACCCGGCTGGAAGTACTCGAGTGTGAAGCCCTGCCACGAGTAATTGAAGCGGCCGGCCGTGTCGTTGAAGCCGAAGACGATCATCACGATCACGGGCAGGAAGAGGTAGGCGATAACGAGGCGCGTGTACCAGCCGAGCATCCGGCCGTCGCTCCTTTCGCCCGGTGGGCGCGCCTTTGCGGGGGTGGCGCCTTTCTCTCGCCGAGCCTCCTGAACCGTCGCCATCAGCCCGTCAGCTCCTCGGTGCCGAGTGCACGCGCGTAGATGAATACTCCGATGAGGATTCCGGCCATGAGCATGAACGAAAGTGCAGCACCCGACGGATAGTCGAGCGTTGTCAGGAACTGCCGCTGGATCACGTTGCCGATCAGTGTCTGCCCGATGCCACCCAGCAGCTCTGCATCGATGTAGTCGCCGACCGAAGGGATGAAGGTGAGAAGCGACCCGGCAAAGACCCCCGGCAGCGACAGGGGCAACGTCACTCGCAAGAATGCTTCACGCCTGCTCGAGTACAGATCCGCCGCCGCGTCCAGCAGGTGAGGATCGAGCCGCTCCAAGGCGACGTACAGCGGCAGCGCCATGAACGGCAGGAAGTTGTAGATCATTCCGCAGATCACGGCGACCGGAGTCGCAAGAACACGGAACTCTTCGGATAACAGTCCGAGACTCTTGAACGCCGCGAGGAACGGTCCCTGGTCGGCAAGTATCTGCTTCCACATGAGCGTGCGGATCAAGAATGGCGTGAAATATGGAAGCAGGATGAGGAGCAGGTACAGGTTCTTGCGTTTGCCGCCGCGAAACGCAATCCAGTACGCCATCGGATAACTGATGATCAGAGTTGCCGCCGTGACGATGAGCCCGTAGATCAACGACCTCAGGATCTGTGTGTCGTAGAGAGAGAATGACTCCGAGAAGTTGGTCCAGTCCCACGTCAGTGCGAATCCTCTCTCCACCGACCCTTCCTGCAGCGACACGGAGCCCATCGTGACCATGGGGATCAAGAAGAAGATGATCAGCCACGTCACCCCAGGGAGAGTCAACAGATAGGGCGCGAGGCGAAAGCCCCGATCCGACCTGCGCCTCGGGCGGGCGACCGCCTGGGAACTCACCCCTGGATTACCTGACCGAACAGATCGTTCCAGGCCTGCTCCTCTTCTTCGTCCAGGTCGCGGTAGTGGTGCAGGCGCGCTTCCATTTCGGGTGTGGGAAAGACCAGAGGGCTGTTCGCTACGTCTTTGTAGTACTTGTCGCCCGATTCCTCGAGGACATCTTTTGCCGCCGGCACGGGGCAGATGTAATTGACCCATCCTGTGATCTGCGCTGCGACTTCAGGATCGTAGACGAAGTTCATGAACTCCATCGCGTCGATTGGATGCTCGGCATCTTGCGGTATAGCCATGTTGTCGACCCACAGGATCCCGCCCTCGTCCGGGACGACAAACTTGAGTTCCGGCTTGTCGAACTGGAGTTGGAAGATGTCACCGGACCACGCCATCGTGACCGAGATGTCCCCGCGCACCAGGGCATCCGCGTATTCGTTTCCGAAGTACTGGCGAACGATCCCCTGATCGCGCTGCTCGAGCAG
>DASQUP010000094.1:0-9792 GCA_035641235.1 Actinomycetota bacterium | reverse complement strand
GGTGATCCAGCCCTCGATCCTCGCAGCGAGACGGTCGCCCACGTATCTGAGTTCGGTGAGCTTCCGCCCCTGGGCGAGCACTTCGGCGGCCTCCTCGGGCCACAAGAACGCAGCGGCCGACGAGCGCCGGTAGGCGCGCTGCCGGTGGCCGTCGGTCTCGTCGCTCCGGCGCGCCAGAAGCTCCGCAATGGCTTGATTAGTAAGCGGCACATCAACCGGCATGCCGGAGATCATCTCGCGCTCCGGGCCGTTCCGCGTAACTGGAGCCACAATCTTCTTTGGCATAAAAGTTGCGTTCACCGCTACTTTTCGACCAAAGAACCTCCTTTAAGCTGGTGATCGCCGCCCGGGCGGCGCAACACGAGCGAGAGTGGCGGAATGGGCAGACGCGCCAGCTTTAGGTGCTGGTGTCTTCGGACGTGGGGGTTCGAGTCCCCCCTCTCGCACCAAGCTGTGACGTGAACTGCCTGTTGTCACCTCCGGATTGCGGAGGCCACAGCAGACGGTTCGGGTACGGTGGCGGGCTATGTCATCGGAGGAACTCACTTTTGCCATCGAGGTGGCTCGCATTGGCGGCGCTGCTGCCATGGAGTACTTCGGGCACGACCCGCAAACGAAACAGAAACCCGACGGCACCTGGGTCACGGAAGGAGACTGGGCCGCCGAAAGCAAGATGCGGCTCCGCATCAAAGACTCGTTTCCCGAGCACAACATTCTGGGTGAGGAAGAGGGGCTCACGGCGGCCGAGGGGGGACCGGCGGTGGACGGCGCGCCGACTTGGATCCTGGATCCCATCGACGGCACCCATAACTTCATGGCCGGCATCCCGATCTGGGGGACGCTCGTCGCGCTGGCAACCGACGGTGCGCCGGCTCTCGGTGTCGCCCACGCACCCGCCCTTAACGAAACCTACGAAGCGGCGACCGGCACCGGCGCGCGCATGAATGGCGACCCAATCCGAGTCGACCCGGTGACCGACCTGAACAAAACAACGGTGCTCGCAAGCGGCCTCGAGAGCTTCGAAGAGGCGGGACTCGATCGCTTCTACATCGATCTCGTCCGCAAGTGCTGGCGCAGCCGCGGCTTCGCCGATTTCTGGGGTCACATGCTCGTCGCCCGCGGCGCCGCCCACGTTATGGCGGAGACGATCCTCAGCGTGTGGGACTACGCAGCGCTCCAGCCGATCGTCACCGAAGCCGGCGGGCGCATCACGCAATTCGACGGCGCGCCGCTCACCGACGGCGGCTCTGCGCTCACCACGAACGGCGCCCTGCACGACCAAGTAATCGAACTGTTCGCGTCCAATTACGGATCTCAATAATTCAGCGCGAACAGTTCGGCTGATTGCCTCACGGGTAGAGGCGTTCGATATTCCAGTGGCCCGAGTCGGTCCTTGTGTACTTGACCCTGTCGTGCAACCGGCTCGGCCGTCCCTGCCAAAATTCGATCGTGTCGGGCACCACCCGGAAGCCGCCCCAATGCGGCGGCACCGGAATGTCGTCGCCGTGGAACCTCTCCTCGAGCTCCCGCACGCGCTCCTCCAAGACCGACCGGTCTTCCAGGATCCTGCTCTGCTGCGAGGCCCACGCACCGATCCGGTGGCCGCGCGGGCGGCTGTTGAAATACGCCTGCGATTCCTCACGCGACACCTGCTCGACGCGCCCCGCAATGGATACCTGGCGCTGCAACAAACCCCAATAGAAGACAAGCGCCGCCTGAGGGTTCTCGCCGAGATCTCGACCCTTACGCGATTCGTAGTTCGTATAGAAGACAAATCCGTGCTGATCGAAACCTCGCAAGAGAACCGTCCGCGCCGAAACCCGACCCCCGACGTTGGACGTGGCCAGAGTCATCGCGTTCGGCTCGCCGGGCTCGGCGTCGATGGCGCGCTGCAGCCACTCGCCGAACTGGGTGAACGGATCGGGATCGACCTCTGCAACGTCCAACGTGTACAGCGAGCGCTCCGGCCGCAAATGAGCGGCCATCTCCGAGACATCGAGCAGCTTGATCTCTTCCGCGAGGGCGCGGAACGCTCGGCCCCGGTGAGAGAAACGAAGCTTCTCTTCGAGCGGGATCTCCCCCATCGTCCGGGTCTCGCCTTCGGGAACGACATGTGGGTCGTAGCCGAATCCCCCCGTACCGCGACCCTCGAGCACAACCCGCCCTTCGCATGAACCCTCGGCAACAAGCTCATGTCCGTCGGGCATCACGAGGACGGCTACACAGCGATACCGGCACGTCCGGGGTTCGGGTACGTCGCGAAGCGCTTCGACGAGCTTCCGATTGTTCTCCTCGTCGCCTGCGCCCTCGCCCGCGTAGCGAGCGGACATCACTCCCGGCGCGCCACCCAGTGCGTCCACCTCGAGACCCGAGTCGTCGGCGACGGCCGGCAATCCCGAGGCCCGGGCGGCAGCGCGCGCTTTCGCCAGAGCGTTCTGGCGAAACGTGGCGAACGGCTCCTCGAGCTCCAGATCCGGCGCGACATCGTCAAGCGGCACGAGCTCGATCTCGTCCAAGAGCACCGCAACCTGCTCGACCTTGTGGCGATTCCGGGAAGCGAAGACGGCCCTCAATCCGCGTCGGGCGCGCCGAGCGCCATCTCCTGCCGAGTGGTCAGCTCGGTAATCCCCTTCATAGCGAGATCCAGTAGATCGTCGAGTTCGCTGCGGTCGAAGACGCCGTGCTCCGCCGTACCTTGAACCTCAACCAGCTTGCCTGAACCCGTCATGACGACGTTCATGTCGACTCCGGCAGTCGAGTCCTCCTCATAGTCGAGGTCGAGACATGGCTCTCCATCGATGATGCCGACACTGATGGCGGCAACCGAGTCCACCAGCGGCCACGACGAGATCACCCCCCGTTCGTGCATCCAGCTGCATGCCTGAGCCAGTGCAATGAACGCACCCGTGATCGATGCCGTCCGGGTTCCCCCATCGGCCCGCAACACATCACAATCGAGCCACACCGTTCGTTCACCCAAGACGGCCATATCGGTTACCGCACGCAGACTCCGGCCGATCAGTCGCTGAATCTCCTGAGTGCGTCCCGAAGGTCGTCCCTTGTTCACCTCGCGCTGGATGCGCTGGGGGGATGAGCGCGGCAACATCGCATACTCGGCGGTAACCCAGCCCGTGCCCCGACCCATCATCCAACGCGGGACGCTGTCGTCGACCGTCGCCGTGCAGATCACCTTCGTGTCACCCATCTCCACCAAACAGGAGCCCTCCGCATAGGGCATGTAACCGACGGATATCAGCACTTCGCGCATCTGGTCGGGAGCTCTCCCGTCATGTCTGGTCACGCGCCGACCTCGATACGCATCCCGTCGTGGGCGAGCATCGCATCGACATCACCTGCGTTCGCCTGAGCCTCCGACAACGAGAGATCGAGGTCGCGCCCCGGGGGGAGGTGCGTCAACACGAGCCGCCTCACATTGACCTTTGCCGCAAGCTGGCCGGCCTGCGCTGCGCGTAGGTGTCCCTCCCATAGCGGGTCGGAGTCCTGTAACGTCGCCTCGCACAAGAAGTAATCGGCGTCACGAGCAAGGCGGTCGAAATCTGCCGCGTCCCCCGTGTCCGCGGAATACGCCATGACAGCCCCATCTCTTTCAATTCGTACCCCGAGCGTCTGGGGCGGATGCGCCATCTCCGTAAACGTCAGTCGCGCGTCTTCGATCTCAACGGCCGACTCGGCGTCGACCTCGTGCAGATCGAAAGCCTCGGTGCTGTCGCCATAGAACGAATAGATCCTCTCAATGGTCTCGGCAGGCGCCCATAAAGGTATTGGTGGCAGCCGTCCAGGCTCTCCCCAGTAACGGGCGTGGTAGGCCTGGAACACATCGGTCACGTGATCGGGATGTCGATGAGAAATGAAGATCCCGGTGAGCGACTGATAATCCGTGTGTTGCATGAGATTCCGCCACGAGCCCGCGCCGGCATCGACCCACAGCTTGGTCCCGCCGAACTCCACCAGGTATCCGGAACAGGCACGGTCTACGGTCGCGTAGACGCCGGAACTGCCTAGAACGGTAACGCGAAGGCTCATGCCAGCCACGGCCTGTGTTCGACGACGCCGAACTCGGGACCGAGGAACCGCCGGCCCAGTTCACCGAACGTCCCCTCGCTCGATGCGATGAAGCGATGCGTACCGGCGCGCGTCGATGGGTTCAAGAGGTTCTCGTCGCGCAGCTTCACATAGGTCTCCTCGGCCGTTGCCTCGGCGCTCGATATAAGGACGACTTCATCCCCCATCACGTATTTGATGACACCGGTCAGCAAAGGGTAATGCGTACAGCCGAGGATGAGGGTGTCGACCCCTACCTCCTTCAGCGGCAACAGATACTCGCGTGCAACGTCGACAACTTCATTCGAAGTGGTATCCCCTCGCTCAACGAACTCGACGAACCGAGGACAAGCCTTGGAGTAGAGGCGAACGTTCGCACGAGTCTCTGCCACGGCATGGTCATAGGCCCCCGAAGCCACGGTGGCTTGCGTGCCGATTAGTCCGATCTTTCGGTTCCTCGTGGCTGCGATACCTGCCTTTACGCCCGGCTCGATGACACTCAGAACCGGAACCTTGTAGCGCCGGCGCGCTTCACCCAGCGCCGTCGACGCGGCCGAATTGCAGGCGACGACCAGGATCTTGACGTCCTCCTCCACCAGCGCATCCATGATCTCGAGGGCGAACTTCTGTACCTCTTCGGCGGGCCGCGGGCCGTACGGGCAGCGCGCAGTGTCGCCGAAATAGACGAGGTCTTCGTGAGGAAGGAGGTCGATAGTGGCCCTCGCGACCGTGAGCCCTCCGACGCCGGAGTCGAACATGCCCACCGGCCGGCTGGCGCGGTCGCCTACCACCACAGGACCTCCTCGACCTGCGCCTCGGCTACATCAAGGTCCTGCGTCCACGCGTCCGTGGAGATGTACTTCCATCCACCATCGGCGAGAAGGCACACGACATCACCACTCCCGGAGGCCGCGAGCCGCTCGGCGGTGCGCTGGGCGACCCAGATGACGGCCCCGGCCGAGATGCCCGAGAAGATGCCTTCCTTCAGCAACAACTCGCGAGTCCAGACGATCGATTCCCGGGCGCGCACCTTGATCTTCCCGTCGAGGATGTCCGGATCGAATATCGGCGGGATGTATCCCTCTTCGAGCGACCGGAGACCGTAGACGAGCTCCCCGAGCTCGGGCTCGGCGGCGACCACCTTCACATCGGGATCGTGCTCCTTGAGGCGCCGTCCCACTCCCGTCAACGTTCCGCCGGTGCCCAGCCCGGCAACGAACGCCTTAACGTCGGGCAAGTCCTCGAGGATCTCGCGCGCGGTGCCGTTGTAGTGAGCGAGGACGTTTGCCTCGTTTCCGTATTGGAACGGCATGTAGTAGCTCTCGTCGGACGATATTTCCTGCGCGAGCGCCACGGAGCCGTTCGTACCCTTTGCCCCCTCCGAGAAGATGATCTCTGCTCCGAACGCCCGCAGGAGACTGATTCGCTCCTGGCTCGCGTTGTCGGGCATCACCGCTGTGAATCGATAGCCGCGAATCTTGGCCACCATTGCGAGTGAGATACCGGTGTTCCCCGAGGTCGGCTCGAGGATCACCTTGTCTTTGGTCAGCTCGCCGGAGGCCTCACCGGATTCGACCATGGCGAGCGCGATCCGGTCCTTGACGGATCCGGTGGGGTTCTGGCCCTCGAGCTTTACCCAGAGCCTGACGTCGGGATTGGGCGAGAGGCTCTGGGCCTGGACCAGCGGGGTGTTGCCAATGAGATCGAGGACTGACTTGTACTTCAACTCAACCGCCGGCGACGGACGGCAGCAGCGAGACGATGTCGCCCTCGGAAACCTTTGTATCTAGCTTCTCCAGGTACCTCGCGTCCTCGTCGTTCACGTAGACGTTGACGAACCGGTGCAGGTCGCCGTCCTCGGTCAGCAGCTGGCCCTTCATCCCCGGATACCGGCGTTCGAGCTGTTCAACCAGATCGGCGATCGTCCCGGGCTCGAGCTCCACGCTCGAGGCGCCGTCGGTGAACTTCCGGAACACCGTCGGAATCCGAACTTCGACGGTCACATTGCCTCCTTGTAAACAGTGCAAATTCAATGTTGTCACGTTCAACCGAGGACGGTAACCGGGACTTCCTCGACCTCGCCTTGTTCGTCCGTCCAATTCGCCTTGGAGATACGAAATGCCCGGACCTGGGGCGGGTCCTCGGCGAGCGAGACGATCACATAGGGCACGTCCTCGCTCGCCAGGCGAATGTCGGTTGGGGATGGCCACGCCTCGGTGTGCGTGTGGGAGTGGAAGACGCCGCCGAGCTCCCACCCCTCCTCCTCGAGGGACTTGTAGACGGCGAACTGCTCCGCAGGGTCCAGCGAGTAGCGTACCGGGCTGCGGGCCGCATTCGACATGCGGAAGACCTTAACGACCTCGCCGTTTGCCGAGCCAAAGATGCCGCACGCCTCGTTCGGCCTGCCCAGCTCGCAGTGGGTAATCATCTCGGCCACCAGATCGGCGGAGATTCGGACCCCCTCCTTCATCTAGCCGTGCACCTTGATCCGGCCGCTGCCCTCGTGGAGCGTGCCGATGCGACGCGCCGTCGCGATCCCCCGACCCGTCAGGGCGTCGATGAGGGCGCCGGTCCGCGTGGCGTCGACGGCGATCAACAGGCCGCCCGATGTCTGAGCGTCGAAGAGGACGGCGAGGCTCGCCTCGTCGATCCGGTCCGCGTCGACGAAGGGAGCG
This sequence comes from Actinomycetota bacterium, assembly GCA_035641235.1. Taxonomy (GTDB): domain Bacteria; phylum Actinomycetota; class CADDZG01; order CADDZG01; family WHSQ01; genus DASQUP01. The sequence goes on along the minus strand of DASQUP010000094.1, from coordinate 3,055 downwards.
ACAGCCTCCCGGTTGCGTTTGCTCCCTCCGGGCAGGATTCCGCGCTCCGCCAGCTCCACGGCTCCGGAGAGTAACGGAACCGCCGAAAACTCGACATCGGCGTCGAGTCTGCCGCCGAGCATGTCATGGAGGTGACCGAGCAGGCCGAAACCGGTGACGTCGGTGGCGGCCTCGGCTCCCACCTCGAGCATCGAGTCGCATGCGGCTCGGTTGAGCTCGATCATCGACGCGACGGCAACCTCGATCGCTTCCGGCGGGGCCTCGCCCTCTTTGATCGCGCTCGAAATGATCCCGGTCCCCAAAGCTTTGGTCAGTACGAGGTCGGAGCCGGGCTTCGCTCCTTGCGTGTGGACGACGACCTCGGGGTGGACTATGCCGGTAACGGCAAGGCCGAACTTGGGCTCGGGATCATCGACCGAGTGGCCCCCGATCACCGTTACCCCGGCCTCTTCGCATGCCGCTGCGCCCCCTTCGATCACCTGCCCAAGGATCTCGAAGTCAAGCGAGCGGGGCCATCCGACCAGGTTGAGTGCGGTGACGGGACGGGCCCCCATCGCGTAGACGTCCGACATCGCGTTGACTGCAGCGATGCGCCCCCAGGTAAACGGGTCGTCGACGATGGGCGTGAAGAAATCGACGGTCTGAACGATGGCCACGTCGGGCGCGACGAGATAAACCCCGGCGTCGTCCGGTGTCTCCAGTCCGACCAGGACGCCCGGATCGGCTGTGGTGGTCTTCACGTGACGCATGACCTGCGCCAGCTCGGAGATGCCGAGCTTGCAGGCTCAGCCGCCGCCGTGCGAGTACTTGGTCAGCTTGATCTCGTCGCGCATTGCCTCACCTCCCTTCCCAGCTCACCCCTGGCGCCCTCTCAGCGCTGCTCGGCTCGCCCCTCCTCCGGCGCTTCAAATACGCAATTCTTCCTAACTCGAACGGGTATGGGATAACACCCGTACTTGTGTTGTCCCGGAGGTCGTAGACGCCGATGATTTCATTATGAAAGTCCTGCTAGTAGACGACCATGCCCCGGTTCGAAAGGGCATCCGCCAGCTGCTCGAACTGCGCACCGATTTTGAGATCGTGGGCGAGGGTAGCAACGGCGCAGAAGCTGTTGCCGCGGTCGATCGGCTGCTCCCGGACGTCGTGCTGATGGATATGAACATGCCCGTCATGAACGGCGTCGAGGCCACCCGCACGATCAAGGAACGGCATCCCGCAGTGAAGGTGCTCGCATTGACGGCCTTCGGCGAGATGTCGCTGGTGACGGCGATGGTGAAAGCCGGTGCTGCCGGCTACCTCCTCAAGGGTGGGGCCGCCGACGAACTCGTCGAGTCACTCCGTGCCGTGGCGCGGGGGCAGGGCGCGCTCGACAAGGAAGTTACCCGGGGTGTGATGGACGATCTCGGTGAGCTCTACAAGAAGGAGCAGGAGCGGGCGGATTCGCTTGCCGACCTCGACCGCATGAAGACCGAGTTCGTTTCGATCGTGTCCCACGAGTTGCGGACTCCGTTGACGACGATCAAGGGGAGCGCCGCCACGCTGCGGCGCGGGTGGGACCAGATCGACGAGGGGCTCCGCGGGGAGTTCCTCACCTCCATCACCAATCAGTGCGACCGCCTGACGGACATGATCGAGAAGATCCTCACCGTTTCCGGTATCCAGCGAGGCGGGCTCGGACTGCAGCCGTCCATCTTCTCGCTGGGACTAATCGCCCGCGAGGCTGCGGAACTCACCGGCGCCAAGGCCGCGGGCCGCGACGTCGACCTTGACGTAAGCGACGTGCTTGCGTCCGGCGATCGCAAACGAATCCGGGACGTCGCTCACAGCCTCATCGAGAACGCGCTGAACTTCACGACCGGGAAGGTGAAGGTGACGGTATCGGCGCCGAAGGGCGTGCCGCGGCTGGCGGTCGAGGACGAGGGTCCCGGGCTCGATCCGGCGCAGGTGCACATGCTGCTAGAGAAGCCGTTCTTGCAGGGCGACTCCTCGAGCACCCGCAAAGTCGGAGGGATGGGGCTGTCGCTCTACATCGCCCGCCAGGTGCTGGAGGCCTCGGGTGGGTGGCTCCAGGTCGACACGGCGCCGGACCGTGGCTCGACGTTCACGATGATCCTGCCGGCCGAGAAACGCTAACCACCCGGCGCGCCGGCATTTGCTTCCTTTGATCACGAGATGTGCGTTTACCTACGTGTGGCATAGCTGGCGTAGGCAAACGTACATCTGAGGTTTGTGCTGCTGCGCAATAGGCTCGGCTCCGTGGACGTGCTCCTTCTCGGCGCCGGGCTGGTTGCGTACAACAACCTCCTCAACCGGCAGCTATGGTTCAACGGCGCGCCGTTCGTCCCGCTGAATCTGGCTACTGCCGCAGCGCTGATCGCAATTGCCCTCGGTCCCCTCGGACTCGATGCGGACGCCGTCGGTCTCGACCTTTCACCGCGCGGGCTCGTCCTCGGCGCGGTCATCGGCTGCGCAATCTCGGTCCCACTATTCGTCCTCGCCTCGAGTACGAAGACGGCACGCTTCGTGGCTGATGAGCGCTCCGCCGGCTTGGCCGGACGACGGCTCGGATATCAGACCATCGTGCGAGTTCCCCTCGGCACCGCCGTTCTCGAAGAGGTCGCGTTCCGAGGAGTCCTCCTCGCAGCTGCCGGCGGAGCCACCCTGGGCGCCGGGGTAGTCTCCAGCGCCGCGTTCGGGCTCTGGCACATAGCGCCGGGCCTCAACATGCTCGCCGCGAACCGTCCCGGCGCGCCGACGAGCGCCAAGGTCGTATTCGCCGCCGGCACGGTTGTCGTCACCACGATCGCCGGCCTCGGACTCGTCGCCCTCAGGATCGGGACGGGGAACATAGGCGCGCCGCTGGCCCTCCACGCGACGCTGAACTCGCTCGCCACCCTCGCTGCGAGCCGGGCAGGTCGCCGGCGCGCCCTACAGCTCGGTGTCGACGTCGATAACGCCCGGGAGCGCGCGCAACCGGTTGACGAGGTGTTCAGAACTCATCCCGGGAGGTAGTTGGATGAGGGCGGCGAGTGACCACCCCTCCGCCTCGTCCTCG
>DASQUP010000093.1:0-8734 GCA_035641235.1 Actinomycetota bacterium | reverse complement strand
CCTCCCCATAGTGGGGCCGCTTCCCGGCGTGCCCTCCCTGTACATCGCCGTCATGCACGGCGGAGTGACTCTTGCGCCGGCCATCGGGGAACTCGCGGCTCGAGAGTTGGCCGAAGGTGAAGTGGTGGAGTCACTTTTATCCTTCCGTCCCGGTCGCTTCTCGGAGCGAATCACAGAGACCATCCTCGAGATCGAATCCCTTTTCGGAAGTCAAAGCCCGCCCGAATGAGTGAGGCCGCTCGGACCATGGGAATAGGGCCCAATGGACCTGTTCTCGTCCTCTTCGAGAGCCGATCCTTCTCCCCGAACCCCCTTTCCGGGTTGGTCGACCAGGACGCCACAGGGTCGGGCCGACAGGACAAGGGTGTAAGGCAGGGGAACCGGTGACCCCCACCCGAACCGGATCACCCCCCCAAAGCAACCGGGCGGGAAGGGAAAGCATCCCGGCGCCTGCCTGAGCCGCTCCGTCCCGGCTCGTTTCGCCGAAGGGGTCGCGAAAGCGGCCCCTTCTGCACGTTCGGAGTCCCAACCACCGAGGCACCGACGGCACCCGCTGTTTATGACCTTCGGCCCTATTAGGGCAACGCCCGGACGGGTGGAATGACTCAGCGGCAAGGCGGATGGATGCCTGCCGTCCAAATCGAGGAACGAAAAGGAGCGAAATGCAATGAACGACCGAGGCAGGCTGATGCTGCTCGGCCCCATCGCGGGATTTCTCGTCGTGGTGGCCTTTGGCGTCGGGGTGATAGCCACTGCAGCGTACGAAACCGACCGGTCGCAGGACGGGGTAACGGCCACTCCTGTATCAACGGGTCCAACGATCGACGTCGAGCTTGGGGAACTCTTCATCAAGCCCGCGACGTTAACGGCAGCCCCGGGGCCGTTGACGATCAAGGTGCACAACAAGGGTGCGATCGAACACAACTTCGCCATCGAGGGCGTCGCGAAGACACCGATGCTGGCCGGCGGAGAAAGCTACACCCTGGTGATCCCATCCATCGATGCGGGCGAATACAAGTTCATCTGTGAAGTCACCGGGCACGCCGACGGAGGCATGGCCGGAACCCTGACCGTATCGGGTGAGGCCGAGACGGACGGCGTCGAGAACGGCGGCGGAATGGACGGCATGACTCCCCAGGAGATGGTCGAGCACGACGCTGATCGGACTGGGTCCTTCCCCGCCGAAACCGAGGGCAAGGGAGGGCTTCCACTCAAGCCGAAAGTCCTCGGCGACGGCACCAAAGTTTTCGAACTAACCGCCGAGGCCATCGAGTGGGAGACCGAGCCGGGCAAAGTAGTGGAGGCGTACGCGTACAACGGCATGATTCCCGGACCGCAGATCGAGACGAAGCTCGGCGATCGCGTTCGAATTGTCCTCCACAACGAGTTGCCCGAGCCGACTACCATTCATCATCACGGCCTGGTTGTTCCGGCCGAGATGGACGGAGTGCCGGTAATAAGCCAGGACGCAGTCATGCCGGGCGAGAGCTTCACGTACGAGTTCACCGTGAGAAATCCCGGATCACACATGTACCACTCGCACTTCAACGCCCAGAAGCAAGTGCCGATGGGGCTCCTGGGAGCGTTCCTCGTCGAGGATCCCAAAGACCCTGCCGTGGACCTCGACTACACGATGGTTCTCAACGACGGTCCGCTCGGATACACGCTCAACGGAAAAGGATTCCCCGCAACCGAGCCGCTCGCGGTTGAGAAGGGCGACCTCGTTCGGATCCGCTACATGAACGAGGGTTTGGTGATCCACCCGATGCACTTGCATGGCATTCCGCAGAAGGTAGTGGCGCGTGATGGCTTCTGGCTGAAGAAGCCGTACATGGCAGACACCATCATGGTTGCACCGGGAGAACGCGTGGACGTCCTCGTTAAAGCCGACGAGGCGGGCGCGTGGGCATTCCACTGCCACATCCTCAATCACGCCGAAGGTCCCGATGGGATGTTCGGCATGGTGACTGCTCTGATCGTCCAGTAAATCCGGCAGCAAAGAAACGGGGTCGGGAGCCACCTCCCGGCCCCGTTCTATTTGTGGCAAGAAACTCCACCTTTCTACACGCGTACACTGCGGACGGTGTTGCGATGAAAAAGCTCCGCAAACAAACAGCCGCGAGAGCGATGCGGGCCGGCCGCTCGTCGGTGGAGGAGGCTGCCGGACGGCTCGTGCTCGGAGCGTCTCCGATGCTCCAGACCGCAGGAGCGGCCGCAGGCGCGTACGCCGCGGCCTTCTACCTTCTCGATCACGAAGCACCGTTTTTTGCGCCAATGTCGGCAGTCATCGCGCTGGGCGCATCGCGCGGACAACATCTGCGGCGCGCCGTGGAGATGGTCTTCGGAATCGCGATGGGCATCGCGATTGCAGATGGCATCGTCCTGGCAATCGGAACGGGCCCGCTCCAGATCGCCTTGATTTGCGTGCTCGCAATGGCGGGGGCTCTGTTGCTCGGCGGTGGTTCCATGCTCGTCACCCAGGCCGCTCTATCGGGCATCCTCGTGGCAACGATCGAGAACCCGGCGGGGGCGCTGGTTCCCGATCGGTTCTTCGATGGGCTCATGGGTGGAGGTGTGGCGCTCGTCTTCAGCCACCTTCTATTTCCTCTTAACCCGATGTCGATCGTGGCCCGAGCTTCGGCTCCAGTTTTCGATCAGCTTGGAGCCGCGCTCGATGAAGTTGCAGAGGCGCTTGCGGCAGGCGATTCCGACCGCGCCTACAACGCGCTGCTCCAGGCCCGCGCGATCGACGATGACGTCCGCCGGTTCAACGATGCCCTCGTCGTGGGTTACGAGACGGTCCGGCTGGCGCCTCCCAGGCGAAAGGCCCGCAATCAACTCGAGATATATGCGATTGCCGCGAGCCAAGTCGATCACGCCGTACGCAACACCCGCGTGCTGGCGCGCGCATGCATCCGGCTGCTACGGAGGGGTGGTCCGGGAACCGAGGGACTTTCCGATGCGGTGCATTACCTGGCCCAAGCCGTACGGTCACTCAACATCCAGCTCGAGGCTCCCGGCCTCATAGGTGAGACTCGCCGGCTGGCCCTGATCGCCGCCGGACGAGCGACATCCGTCATGAGCGATCCGGACGTATTTGCACTTGGCTCGGTCGTCGGTCAGGTCAGGTCGACGGCGCACGACATCCTCAGAGGGTCCGGGATGTCCGCGGCGCAGTCTCTTGAAGCGCTAGACGAGGTGACCGGCATGCCCGATATGCCGGTCACACCACCTCGCTCGGACGATGGGGACACGAAGGGGTCCGACCGTCTTGGGTGAGGGATCTACGGCCTCGGGTGCCTGACCCAGTCCTCGCCGTCCCGGCTGTCGCGCCCGCCGATGAGAGCCGCCGCCTCTATCACAAGGAGCACCATCACCACCGCCACCAGCTCCATTGGCCCACCTCCTCGGTTACTTGAGGGCTCTTGACAGGAGCTATACGCTTATTGCTCATTACAGTAGTTGACCGGGCGTAAGGAGTCAAGTGGATTTCACAGGTTACGCCGAAGAAGCCGTCGACCTGGCGGTGGACCTCGTCAACAGCTACAACGCGTGGCGCGAGGTGGAAGGCCTGCCCGAAGTTGGCGCCGTGGAGAGGTTTCTGAACGAGCACAGCAGGACACGCACCGGCATCTCCGACCGGGACCTCGTCGAGGTTCGGGAGTTGAGGAAGAAACTGAGGGCAATCTTCGAAGCCGAGGACGAGCGGGCGGCGGCGAAGGGGATCAACTCACTCCTGGAGGAATCCGGCGCGCTCCCCCGCGTCACGGATCACGACAAGAGCGAGTGGCACCTCCACTACACAGCGCCGAAGGCCCCCCTCGCCAGGGAGCTGGCGGGCGTGACCGCAATGGGTCTGGCGGTGCTGATGAGTGACAACCGCTGGGATCGCATCCACGTCTGTGAGGGAGAACGCTGCCTTGACGTGTTCGTGGACAAGTCGCGCAACCGGTCGCGGCGCTACTGCAGCCCAGAGGTGTGCGGCAACCGGGCGAGCGTCGCCGCCTACCGTCAGCGCGCTCGAACCCAGAACTAAGGCCCTAGCGCGCCCTAGGAGAGGTGGTAGCGGAGGAACTCCAGGGTCTCTTCATGCGCTGCAGTGCTTGTTGCGTCCGAAACATGCCGGAGGACCGGGGCCCGCAACGACGTGTCTATCGCCTCGTCCCCGCCATAAAGGACGAGCGCATCGCACCCCCGCGCGCCGGCCAATTGCACGGCGATCTCCGCCGACGGTCCGAACCCCACAACTCCACAGCGCGGATGCCAATTGTCGATGAGGTAGTCGGCGGCCGCCCCAATCCGCTCCAATTCCGAGCCGCTTTGGTCGTCGGGTACCAGCACCGTAAATCCGTCCGAGTGGATCAGGCGGGCGAGGTCCAGGACCGGATCAGTCCACGACGGAGGAGGATGGAGCAGCACTACCCCTGGGCCTGAGCGCTCCGAGTAGGCCATGAACCCAGTACCGGAGCGGCGTCCTCGCCCGAACTCCACGAACGTCTCGAAGTCCCGCGCATCTCGATCGGGCGGCTCACGCCACTGGAGGGTCGATCCCATCGCGCCTGTCTACCATTCCCCGACAACCTGGGGGCGCGCCGCCCCCTCCTACCTAAGGACTACGCTCCGGGGGGTGGTCCCTCCCAGGTAGCAGTTCGATATCGAGGGCCTGGACGACGACTTTTGGCCTGCCCGGGCCTACCGTAGTGGCGGCTCTCACAAGCACAAGGAGGTTTCAGCATGGTGCAGGAAACGGGCCAGCGCGCTGAGTCCGGTCTGAATTTCGCATCACGAGCTGTCGGCGCCACAAAGGTCTACGGATCCGGGGACACAGCCGTTAAGGCCCTCAAGGAGGTCTCGGTTGATTTCGCGGCCAACCAGTACACCGCGATCATGGGTCCGTCGGGCTCCGGCAAGTCCACTCTTCTCCATTGCCTTGCCGGCCTCGACGATGTGACATCGGGCGAGATCTACATCGGCGAAACAAATGTCACCGCGCTTGACGAGAAGCGCAAGACGATGATCCGCCGCGACAAGGTGGGCTTCATCTTTCAGTCGTTCAACCTCGTGCCGACACTCACCGCAGCAGAGAACATCAGGCTCCCGATCGACCTGGCGCGCCGGGACGTCGACCGAGCATGGTTCGACGAGCTGGTCAACACCGTAGGTCTCGGAGACCGCCTGCATCACCGCCCTTCGGAGCTCTCAGGAGGGCAGCAGCAGCGCGTCGCCGCCGCACGCGCGCTGGCAAGTCGTCCCGACATCGTGTTCGCAGATGAACCCACCGGGAATCTCGACTCCCAGCGCGGCGCTGAGATCCTGTCCTTCATGAGGACGGCCGTGCGCGAGTACGGACAGACCATCGTGATGGTCACCCACGATCCCATCGCCGCAACCTACGCCGACCGCGTCGTTTTCCTCGAAGACGGGCGGATCGCCGACGAGATGACCTCACCAACCGTCGAGAAGGTCTTCGATCGCATCAAGAGCCTGGAGGCCTGACCATGTGGAGGGTCACTCTCAAAGGACTTCTTGCACACAAATTGCGGATGGTGCTGACCGCGCTGGCGGTGGTGCTTGGCGTCGGCTTCATCGCCGGCACATACGTGCTCACGGACACAATGAACCAGGCGTTCGACAACCTCCTCGAGGATGCCTATGCCGGAATCGATGTCACGGTTCGCGGACAGAGCGAGTTCGAGTCGGACTTCGGGGGAAGCCGAAAGCCCTTCTCCGAAGACCTCATCGACACCGTTACGGGCGTTGACGGCGTGCAGGCAGCAGCCGGGTCACTCGAGGGATACGCGCAGCTCATCGACAGGGACGGGGAAGCGATTACCCCTGGAGGAGCCCCGACGCTCGGCTTCAACTGGACGCCCGAAGAGCTCAACCCACTCAACCTTCGATCGGGAGAACCTCCCGCAGGGCCGGATGAAGTGGTCATCGATGTCAGAACGGCCGAAGACAACGACTTTGCAGTCGGCGACACCGTCGAGATCATCACGCTGAGAGCGCCGCAAGAGTTCACGATCACCGGGGTGGCTGGATTTGGCGACGCGGATAATCTCGCCGGCGCGACGGTGGCGGTGTTCGATACGGCAACCTCCCAGGAGCTCTTCGACAAACAGGGGCAGTACGACTCTATTGAGGTCATCGCCGAAGAAGGCGTCACGCCACACGAACTTGCGGGCCGGATTCAGGAGGTTCTGCCGCCGGAGCTTGCGGCCGAAACGACGACCGACGTGGTCGAAGAGCAGTCCACCGCGATCAAGGACGCCCTTGGCTTCTTCAACACAGCCTTGCTCATCTTTGCCGGGATAGCGCTGTTCGTCGGAGCGTTCATCATCTTCAACACATTCTCGATCACCGTGGCTCAGCGCACGCACGAGTTTGCTCTGCTGCGTGCACTGGGTGGGAGCGGAAGACAGGTAATGACCTCCGTGATCGTCGAGGCGCTGGTCGTTGGAGCCGTAGCATCCGCTATCGGCCTTGGAGTCGGAATCCTCATTGCACTCGGGCTTCAGGCCCTGCTGTCCGCCTTTGGCATTGATCTTCCGACAACCCAGTTCCAACTACTTCCCCGAACGATCATCGCGTCCGTGTCTGTCGGAATGATCGTCACGGTCATCTCATCGGTGATGCCGGCGCGCCGAGCGGCGCGCACGTCCCCCATGGCGGCCCTGCGGGAAAGCATGCCTCAGACATACCGGCCCTCGAGGAGACGGATCATCACCGGAGCGCTGGTCACAATCGCTGGGATCGCGACGCTGCTCACCGGTCTCTTCGGCGACCCGGGCCAGCCCGCCGCAGTCGTCGGCCTCGGAGCGGCGATCATCTTCTTCGGAGTGACCGCCCTCAACCCGGTGTTCGCAGGGCCGCTTGCGCGAGCACTCGGTATTCCGGGCGAGCGCCTATTCAAGGTGCCGGGTCGCCTGGCCCGGCAGAACGCTGCTCGGAACCCGAAGAGGACCGCGGCAACGGCCTCCGCTCTCATGATCGGCCTGGCACTGGTCGGCTTCGTCGGAATCTTCGGCGCATCCCTCAAGGCCTCCGTGAACAAGATCTTCGAGGAATCCATGAAGGCCGAGTTCGCGATCCAGCCCTCCTCCTTCGCCGGATTCGCGATCAGTCCAGATCTAGTGAATCAGCTCGAGGCCAGCGACCAACTCGGCACTGTGGCGGCTTTCCGCTTGGGAGAGTTCCGTCGCAACGAGACCAGCGAATTCGTGACCGGTGTGGATCCGGCCGCGCTCGAAGAGGTCGCGGATATCGAGGTCATTGAGGGAGACCTGAACGACCTCGAGGACGGTGGAGTGTTCCTTTACTCGAACACGGCCGAAGATCTCGGCGTGTCGGTCGGAGACACCGTCGAGATGAAATTCGCGGCGACGGGCGATCAGGAACTGACTGTTCAAGGGATCTACGACAACAACTCTCTGGTCGGCACAAATTACGTGATCTCTGGGGAAACGTACGCGGAACATTTCACCGAGGCGACCGTTACCAACATCCTCGTCGGCGCCGGCGGCACCATGTCGGCCGAAGAAGCCCGATCGGCGATCGAGTCGGTCGCACAGACCTTCCCCAATGTCGAGGTGCTGGACCAGAACGAGGCTCAGGAGACTGCAGCCGAACAGATCGACCAGTTGCTGAACCTCATCACCGCCCTCTTGGGACTCGCCCTTCTGATTGCCCTTCTGGGCATCACGAACACGCTCGCCCTGTCGGTCTTTGAGCGCACGCGCGAGCTCGGGCTCCTGCGAGCGGTCGGAATGAGCAGGCGCCAAACCCGCAAGATGATTCGCTGGGAAGCAGTGATCATCTCGATCATCGGGGCGCTGGTGGGACTTGTTATTGGAACGTTCTTCGGCTGGGCCCTGGTTCAAGCACTTGAGTCCGAGGGGATCACTGAATTCAGCATTCCCGGCGGACAGCTACTCCTCTACCTGGTGCTGGCTGGGCTTGCCGGAGTGCTGGCAGCAATCCCGCCCGCGCGGCGCGCCGCACGGCTGAACGTACTGGAGGCCATCGCCACGGAGTAGCCGTTCACCGCTCGTTAGCAGTGCCATCTCAGCCTGGGCCGTAGCGTTTCGTTGCAACATGCGACAGCCTCCGGAGAGGTCTCCATGTAGCAACTAACGTTCGGCGCGCCGAGAAGGCCTCCCGCCGGCGGCGTCGATCGCAGAGGGCCATGTCCGGATGTGGGGCTATCCCCCCTACGATTCGCGGAGTCGGGCCATACGGATGGCAACACCCCAAGCGACGATGAGGAGCCCGGTGACCACGATAGTTAGCACGGTTGCGAGGGCGCCCAGCAGCGGCCACTCGGCGTCGAACAGATTGTGCATGTATTCGGGGTCCACGCTGTAGAGCGGTGCATCGGTGCTGAGGTTGTTGGCCCATGTTCCGTAGATCTGCTGGGGCGGCTCGATCAGCGTGTGGGCGAGCAGCGTGAACAGCGCGACGAGCCCGAGGCCTGCGACACGCACCCAGTGCCGGCCCCGGGCGAAGAACACGGCTACCAGCACGGGGTAGATGAGCAGGGTAAAGGTGAAGGGACCTACCTCCGGTCTGAACGGCCAGGCGCTGTGATCGGCGCGCGCCACGTGGTCGGCATGGTGAAGCAGGCCAAGGGAGACCGCGAGGAGGACCAGTTTCTGCACGCCGTCGAGCCGGCTCATCAACGTCGTCAAAGGGGATCCTGTTCGAGGAGGGCTTCGACCTCGTCCGCCCAGGCCAC